>JAJFFZ010000031.1 GCA_021776395.1 Hyphococcus sp.
CAGATTGACGGCGGCTGGGTGGCGCACTGATGGCCAGTTCCGGGGTGAAGACAATAAACCTCGCGCTTCAGGGCGGCGGCTCTCATGGCGCGGTGACCTGGGGCGTTGCAGACCGCTTGTTAGAGGACGAGCGCATTGAAATTGATGCGATTTCCGGCTCCAGCGCCGGCGCGGTCAACGCGGTTGCCTGCGCCTATGGCCTGCACCAGGGCGGCAACGAGGGTGCGCGCGAGGCGCTTGATGGGCTTTGGAAAAACATCAGCGACGCCGGCAAGCTTTACAGCCCCGTCCAAACCAACGCGTTCCCGGACAACGCCGCCGGAACCGATATGATGAATGCGTTTTCCTACCAGATGTTCGATATGGTGACGCGCACATTCTCCCCCTATCAACTCAACCCGTTCGACGTTAATCCGCTTAAGGATATTCTCGACCGTACTATTGATTTTGGAAGCCTGCGCCATTGCAAGGTTACGAAATTATTCATCTCCGCAACCAATGTGCGCACCGGCAAGGTGCGGATTTTTGAAACCAAAGACATCACCAGCGATGTCATCCGCGCCTCGGCCTGTCTGCCGTTTCTGTTTAAGGCGGTAGAGATTGACGGCGAGCATTTCTGGGATGGCGGTTATATGGGCAATCCGGTGCTGTTTCCGTTTTTCTACGAGTCCAAATCGTCCGACGTGGTCATCGTTCACGTCAACCCGATAGAGCGCGACACCGTGCCGACAACGGCGCCGGAAATTATGAACCGGGTCAATGAAATCAGTTTTAATTCATCGCTATTGCGCGAATTGCGCGCCGTCGATTTTGTCCACAGACTGCTCGAAGAGGGCTGGTTGAAAGAAGATTATAATAATCGGCTGCGCGATATCCGCATCCATTCCATCCGCTCCGACGAAGCGCTGGTCGATTATGACATCACCAGCAAATTCCGCACCGACTGGGATTTTCTAAATGAGCTCAAACAGCAAGGCCGCGACATCGCCGGGCTGTGGCTCGACGAGAACTTCGACAAAATCGGCAAGCGCTCATCGGTCAATCTCCGCGAGATGTTTACGTCGGGTGATGAATAAACCGCTGAGGGAATGGTAGCGCCTAAAAGCTTGCCCGCAAGGTCAGCTTGATGTTCCTACCGGGAAGCGGCGCAGTCTCTTTCAAGAAAGACGTGTGCAACCGCGCTTCCTCATCGGTGATATTGTCGGCGCGAAGCTGCATTGAAAACCCGTGGTCTTCCCCGCCCGGCCGCCAGGTCGCCGCCAGGTTGACGATCTGGTAACCCTCTGTCGGCAATTCAAAGGCGCCGATATTGTTTTGACCATCTGCAAGCTCAATTTCGCCGCGCAAATCAAGATGCGATGAAGTCGCCTCCATCGCGATAATGCTGCGCAAAGGCGGAATGCGCGGGACGTTGCCGGCACCGTCCTTGAACTTCGCGCGAACATAATCAAGCTGGGCCCTGCCCGTCACCTCAAACACGCCAAATGAAAACAGGTCCGCCTCCGCTAGCGCTTCAAACCCCTTGAACACAGCATCGCTCGCGACAAACTCAAAAACCGGCAAACCGTCTTCCTCGTCGCCATTGGGCGTCAGCGCGATGAAATTTTTGTAATTCGTATAGAACCCATTAAGTCTGATCGACACCGGGCCAAACTCGCTATGCACGGAAGTTTCAACGCCACGTGCGGTTTCCTTGCCCAGGGCCGGATTACCTAACTCAAACGCATTGGTCGCAAGATGCGGCCCATCAGAGAACAACTCCTCCGGCGCGGGCACGCGTTCGGTGCGCAAGAGATTTACGCCAAAGAATAAATTCTCATTGGGTTCAATCCCAAACCCAGCCGACACGCTGACAGCGTCAAAACTGCGCTCCAACCCAACGCTTTTTGCGTCTATGTTGGTGTGCTCATAGCGTCCGCCGAGCTGAATATGGAAATTTCCGGTCTCATATTCACGCATTGTGAACACGCCAAATTGATCGGTGATGTTGGCAGGCGTAAAAGCTTCATCACCAATTGCTTCAAAGTCGCGATGCTTGAACTGAAGCCCTGACGCGCCGCGAAATTTACCGAATGTCTTTTCAATAAACTCAATGCGGCCTTCATAGCCTTCATTTTTGAATGTCGTGCCAACCGCCCCGCCCTCAAGCTCGCGGTGAACATAATCAGCGTAACCGATGCGGATTTTCGCAGTTTCAAAGATCAGGAAGTCGCTGTTCAACTCGCCCATGAGATCGAAACGCTCCTGTTCCAGTTCGATCCGGACGGTTTCTATTTTCCCGCCGGGGCCCTCTTCCACCGCCCCGGGAACGCCATAATTGGAACGGGTTATTTTGCCGGAAACGCCGAAAAAGCTGTTGTCGAAAACCAGCGAGCCGCCAATTGAGCCGCCTTTGGAGCGAAGGTCGGAGTTTTCAACCACGCCGAAGGCTTCATCACCATCGAGCGTGCCTTCCAGTGTGCGCTGGGCTTCGGATTTGGCGAAGCCCGGAATTTCGTAATCATCGGTATTGCGAGCAAACCCGTCACCATGCAAAACAAGATCGGCCGCACCTGCTGAGCCTAGTTTGATATCAACGCTGCCTGCCGCCTCCGCAGAATCATCAACCGAGCCGAGGCTGGTGCGCAAACCGCCGGCGAGGCCGCCATCGGGAACCTTGTCGGGAATGCGCCCGTCAAAAACGTTGACAACACCGCCCGCCGCAGAACTGCCGTAGTAAAGCGTCGCCGCGCCGCGAACGATTTCAATCCGCTCCGCCGTCGCCGGTTCCACCGCCACCGCATGATCATCACTCACCGATGACGCGTCAATTGCACCGATGCCTGCGTCAAGGACGCTGACCCTGTCGCCGCTTAATCCGCGAATGACCGGACGGCTGGCGGCGGGACCAAAAAATGTCGATGACACGCCAGGCTCGCGCCGCAGCAATTCACCGATGGAAGCTTCACCGCGTTTGGCGAGGTCTTCTTTTGTCAATACAGAGGCGGCGATAATCGATTCGTGCTCCGGATGGGCGATTGGCGAGCCGGTAACGATGATTTCATCGTCAGCGTGCTCGTGGTCTTTATCCTGCGCCATGGCGCCAAACGGACACGACGCCACAACGCCTGTGGCTGTTAGTAACAAAATTTTCTTGAACACTTTTTTTCTTCCTTAACCGG
>JAJFFZ010000032.1 GCA_021776395.1 Hyphococcus sp.
TTTGAATGAGGCGTCGGTAACGGTGCTGGCGGTGCCGGACGAGCCCGGACGGGCTGCGGCTATTTTCACCAAACTCGCTGAAGCTGGCGTCAACATTGATATGATTGTGCAAAGCGCCTCGCGAGAAGCAGGCTTCGCTAACACCTCGTTCACCACCAAGGAAAACGACCTTGACCGGGCGGTAGACGCATTAAATGCGGTAAAAGAGAAAATCGGTTTCAAGTCGTTGCAATCGGACCGCAATGTAGCGAAAATATCGGTTATCGGCGTCGGCATGAAAAGCCATGCCGGCGTCGCCTCGACCATGTTTCAGACGTTGGCCGACAAGGGTATTAATATTCAGAACATTTCTACATCGGAGATTAAAATCAGCGTCCTGATTAATTCTGATGCTGCGGAATATGCGGTGCGCGCGTTGCACGAGGCTTACGGGCTCGATAAGGCAAAGTAGCAGGCGGGGCGACGCAACAACCGTGCGCTTGGCTCCTGGTTTGAGATTGAAATGAGCATTGACAAAACCCGTCCGCCGCATGGCGGCCATGGCGAGCAAGGCATTACCGTCCTGTTGCGGCGGATGCATGATGCGGTGGCGCAAGAGGCCAGCGCGCAAGAGCGCCTTGACCACCTGACCAAGGCGATTGCGAGCCATGTGGTCGCCGATGTCTGTTCAATCTATTTGCGCCGGCCCGATGATGAGCTGGAGCTCTATTCGACCGAGGGGTTGAACCGTGAGGCGGTGCACAAGACACGGCTGAAATGGGGCGAGGGCCTGACCGGTCTGGTTGCGCAAAGCCATCGCCCGTTATTTACCGACGATGCGCCGCATCACCCGGCTTTCGCATTTCGCCCGGAAACTGGCGAGGAATATCTCCATTCCTTCCTCGGCGTGCCGCTGATCCGTTCGGGCAAGGTGCTCGGGGTTCTGGTGATTCAGAACAAAGCCGCGCGGCAATATAACGACCACGAGGTTGAGGCGGCGCAAGCGGTGGCGATGTTGCTTGCGGAAATTGCAGCATCAGGCGAGCTCTTAAGCCGGGAAGAAACCGCCGTCTTCGGCGAAATGCTGCATCGCCCGGAGCGGCTCAAAGGTTTTCCCATCGTCTCCGGCATCGCGTCGGGCAGGGCGGTTTTCCTGCAGCCGCCGGCGCCCAAACACAAAGTCTTCGCCGACGATGTCGCCGGGGAAGCGGCGCGGCTGGAAGACGGACTTAATGATTTGCGCGCCTCGGTGGATACGATGCTGGCGGAAAACGCGTCGCTCTCCGGCGTTTCGCGCGAGGTTTTGGAGACCTATCGGTTGTTTGCTTATGACCGGGGCTGGAAAGAACGCCTGCGTGCGGCGGTTTTCTCCGGGCTGACGGCTGAGTCTGCGGTTGAGCAGGTGATGAATGAAAACCGCGCCCGCATGTTGCAGGCGCAGGATTCCTATTTGCGCGAGCGCCTCCACGATCTTGATGATCTGGCGCACCGCTTGTTACGGTTGCTCTCGGGCGAGGCCGGCAATGGCCATCGCGCGCTATTCGATGAAACCATTCTCGTCGCCCGTCAGATGGGCCCGGCCGAGTTGCTTGAATATGACCGCGACGCGTTGAAGGGGCTGGTGCTGGGCGAGGTGTCGGCCACCTCGCATGTGGCGATTGTCGCAAGGGCGCTGAAAATACCCATGGTGACTGGGCTCGGCGACGCCATTGACCGCTGTGAAGAAGGCGATCCGGTAATTGTCGATGGCGATATCGGTGAGATTCATATTCGCCCGGCGCTGGATATTGTCGAGACCTATCGGGTCAAGCGCGAATTACAATCGGCGCGCCAGGAAGCATTCGCCAAAGAGCGCGATCTGGCGCCCGTCACCAAAGACGGCGTTGCGATTTCCATCATGATGAATGCCGGGCTGGCATTGGATATGGCGCATCTGAAGGAAACCGGCGCCGAAGGCGTTGGTCTGTTCCGGACCGAGCTGCAATTTCTTATCGGCTCGCATCTGCCAAGCGTCGCCTCGCAAGAAGTGCTTTATACGGAAGTTCTCGACCTTGCCGACGACAAGCCGGTGATTTTCCGAACTGCTGATATTGGCGGCGACAAAACCGCAAGCTATATGGATCAAGGCAAAGAGGTGAACCCGGCGATGGGTTGGCGCGGTTTGCGCATGGCGTTGGACCGGCCGGGAATGATCCGTCTGCAATTGCGCGCTTTGTTGGCGGCGGCGGCGGACAGAACGCTGCGCCTGATGTTTCCAATGGTGACGCTGGCGGAGGAAATGGACGATGCGCGCGCGCTCCTTGATCGGGAAATTGAACGCGCCAAGCGCCAAGGCAATGCGCTGCCCAAGGACATTCAAATTGGCGCCATGATAGAGACCCCGGCCGCCGCCTGGCGGGTGGAGCAAATCGCCGCCAAAGTCGATTTCCTGTCTGTGGGCGGCAACGATTTGGCGCAATTTTATTTCGCCGCCGACCGCGATTCCGAGCGCGTACAGCGGCGGTTTGATCCGATGAATCCTGGCTTTTTGAGCTTTCTGAAGCAATGCGCCGACAAGGCGCGCAAGGCTAATGTGCCGTTGTCTTATTGCGGCGAGCAGGCGTCTGACCGAATTATGGCGGCGGCGCTGGTCGGGGTCGGCATTGTTCACTTCTCTATGCCGGCGAGCGCCATTGGCCCGTTTCGGCGCATGACAAGGTCGTTGAATGTGGGCGATCTGGGCGCCTGGCTTGATGGCCGCTTGCCGCAAGCCCAGGCGAGCCTGCGCCCGGAACTTTCCGCCTTTCTGAGCGAGAATGGCGTTCTTGGCGATTAAATCGGTGATTAACAAATTCCTGCTCTACTGGCGGGGGATTGATGCAGCTGGTTAAAACTTGCGCACAATCCCGGTACGCGGGAGAGTAAGCAAAACATGAATAGAGGCGCGGCGTGACGTCGAAAGATGGAACAGCGGAAATCTACGACATGGAGGATGCGCGTGCGCGCCGCCGTGCAAGCCAGCTGCCGGGCGCCGATTACGCAGACGCCGGCGCCCACCTTGCGGCGGTGCGTGAAGCGTCTGGCCTCACCATCGCCGAGGCGGCGGCCAAGACCCACATCCAGGAACATCACCTCGTAGCGATTGAAACGCTCGACACGGCCGCGCTGCCGGCGCGGCCTTACGCGATTGGCTTCGTCAAAGTATACGCAAAGTTTCTCGGCCTTGAAGCGCCGGCGATTGTCGACCGCTTCAAAGAGGATATGGGGTTTTCAACGGCGCCTAAGGTCGATGTTGAAAAATTTGAAGAGCGCAAAGCCGCCGAGGCCCAGGGCGGCGATTTATCATTGCTGGCGGTGGCGGCAATCATCGCCTTCTTCATCTGGAGCGCCTGGCAAATCGCTTTGATTGACGGCCGCAAGCATACAGGCGCCGAGCCTGGCGAAGCGGTTCATGCGCCAGCCTCGCTCAGCGACCCGGCGCTGACGGAAGTGGTTGAGGCGCGTATTATTGAGCGCATCGAACCGGTCTTCCCGCGCGGCTGTCTTGATGATGCAGCGCCAGTGGAAACCGTCATGGTCGCGTTTAACATCACCGCTGGCGGCCGCGTCGCGGGCGAGCGAATCGCCGCGACGTCAAACGCCTGTTTTAACGCCTCGGCGCTCAATGCGGTCCGGCGCTGGCGGTTTGAACCGCGCACCGTCGATGGCGCGCCGCGCGCGCTGCATGACCAAAAAGCGCGCCTTTCCTTCGACCGGCCGCAATAGAGCCGGCCTTCCGAACGGCGCACAGCGCATAATCCGGGCGCTTGCTGAGCGCCGGCGGCAGGGCTTGACTTCCGCCCTCGGCGGGTGATTTTGGCGTTGGTATTCATAGCATTTCTAGTTGAGGCAGAACCAATGTCAGTACGCCCATGGCGCGATATCGAACGCCGTCAAAGTCGTCAGATTATGGTCGGCAATGTGCCGGTTGGCGGCGGCGCGCCGATTGCGGTGCAATCGATGACCAACACGCTGACCTCGGATGCGCAAGCGACGATCCGTCAGGTGAATGAGATCGCAGAAGCCGGCGCCGATATTGTTCGGGTTTCCTGCCCGGATAAGGAATCAACGGCGGCGCTGGCGACGATTACCAAAAACGTCTCCGTGCCCATCGTCGCCGACATCCACTTTCACTATAAGCGCGGCATCGAAGCGGCCGAAGCGGGCGC
>JAJFFZ010000033.1 GCA_021776395.1 Hyphococcus sp.
CCGTGTGCGCGACAATATCGGGTTAATGACGATGCGTGAAACGCTGACGATTACAGGTTTATTTATTAAATAACGTAAAGCCGCGGCGGGGCTTTGCGGCGCCTGTCAGCACTCACCGCAAGCGACTGACAAGCAGTTGTAATTAAATTGAATATATCAACCCGGCGGCCATGCTCCCCGGCTATAATCTGCGCACGCAAAAGAGGGGATGCGCCATGGCTTGCGATAAAGCGCTGATGCAACAGATGCAGGGCTATCGGTTGGCGACCGCGGAGATTCTTTATCATATGCCCGACCATCCGGGGCTCCTGCAAAGCTATCTTTGGCAGGACTATGACATCGCCCCGGCCTATCCGGTGCTGTCGGATTTCCTGCACTTTTGGGGCAAAGAGCTGGAAGGCCCGCTGCATTCGGTAAGGGTGGCCGGCAAGCGGCTGATCTCAGCGGCGGAGTTGCGCGCTGTCAGCGCCGTGGGTCTGGTTTGATTGGCGCATAAGCTTCGCGAAACGCCTCACACAGCATAGCTGACCAATTTGTAGGGTTTGGCGCGCGGGTCTTGGATTGGATCGCGCCGGCGCCTGGGTTAAGGTCCGGCAAAATTTGGCCAACGGCCGAATCGCTTAGAGGAGATATCAATTGCGTAATTTTTGGATCATAACCGCCGGCGCCGCTACACTGACCATGGCGGGCTGTGGCGGCTCGGATGAGAGCAAGGCGGCCGAGGCCGCAGGGCAGAGCGCCGCCGAAGAGGGCGCGTTGACAAGTCTCCAAGCCGCTCAAAAATCGCGCGCCGAACGCAAAGTGGAATTAGAAAAACTGGCGGCCAAACGCCTGGTAGCCTCTGAGAAGTTCCTTGCGGAAAACGCCAAACGTGAAGGCGTCATCGTTACTGATAGCGGACTACAATATATGGTTTTAGAACAAGGCCCCGAAGGCGGCGTCACTCCGGTCTCGACCGACCTCGTGGTCGTCCATTATGTTGGTACACTGAAGGACGGCGTTGAGTTTGATTCCTCTCGCGCCCGCGGCGCCGCAGCCGCCTTCCGCCTCAACGCCGTCATTCCCGGCTGGACCGAAGGCGTCCAGCTGATGAGCGAAGGCGACCGCTACCGCTTCTTTGTTCCGCCGGACCTCGCCTATGGCAAACGCGGCGGCGGGCGCGGCAGCCCGATCGGTCCCAATGACGCCCTAATTTTCGATGTGGAGCTTCTCAAAGTGCAAAATGCAAACACAAACCTCGCGGCGGCGAGAAAGTTTCTCGATGAAAACGCCAAAAAAGACGGCGTGAAGACAACGCCATCAGGTTTGCAATATCAGGTGCTCGCAGAGGGGAAAGCTGACGGCGCGTATCCGAAAAAGACAGACACAGTGCGCGTTCACTATCGCGGCACGCTCCTCAACGGCACGGAATTCGATTCCTCTTACGCCAGCGGCGGGCCGGCTGAATTTACTTTAAACCGCGTTATCGGCGGCTGGACCGAGGGCGTTCAACTGATGAGCGAGGGCGCCAAATTCCGTTTCTTTGTTCCGCCAGAACTTGCTTATGGCAAAATCGGTACTCCGGGCGGGCCGATCGGCCCTAATGAAGCGTTAATTTTCGAGATCGATCTGGTCGCGGTAAAATAGCGGGCGCGGCCAGCCCCTGATTTAGACCTGTAACAGCCGATTAACCATAATGGTGTAGCGGTCTGGTTTTGCGAAATCAGGAGCGCTCCATGGCCTTTGACCCCCAAATTATTGAAGACAGCTTTGAAAAAGCCAAACCGATCGCCGCCGATGTGGCGAACAAGTTTTACGAAATTCTCTGGGCGGACTATCCGCAATCGATAGACCTGTTTGCAGACGCAAATATGGACAAGCAAAAAGTCGCGCTGATGAATTCGCTGACGCAGGTTGTCGATCATATTCGCGACCCGGAATGGCTGACGGAATATCTCTATCAAATGGGCGTGCGCCACATGCAATATGACACGCAGCCGGAACATTTTGATTGGGTTGGCGCGAGCTTGCTCAAAGCTTTCGCGCATTTCTTCGGCGATGACTGGACCGACGAGTTGCAACAAAACTGGCTTGAGGCTTATCAGGCGATTGCCGGTCTTATGCTGGCCGGCCTCAACGATGCGATGGCGGGCGATATCCGTAAAAGCGCCTAACCACGCCGTTTCACTCCGGACCCGCGCTGTCGCAACCCCTTCAGCGCGGCAGACCGGGTCTTGCCAATCATATAAAGCTATCTTTATATGATTTTTGCGAGGTTTTTTATGAGCGATCCCTATCCAGGCCGGCCAGGCCGTATTGCAGCGCTGAAACAGGCGCTGGAAAAACGTATTTTGGTGCTCGATGGCGCCGCGGGCACCTTCATTCAAGGCTATGAACTTGATGAGGCGGGCTATCGGGGGGAGCGCTTTGCCGACTGGCCCTCAGACATCAAGGGCAATAACGACATTCTCAATCTGTCGCGCCCGGACATCATCGCCGAGATGCACAAAGCCTATCTTGGCGCCGGCGCCGACATTATCGAGACCAACACGTTTTCATCGACCGTCATCGCGCAGGCCGATTACGCGATGGAAGCGCTCGCCTATGAGCTCAATGTTGAAGGCGCACGGCTTGCGAGGGCCGCCGCGGATGCAGCCTCGAGCGATGACCGCCCGAGATTTGTCGCCGGCGCTATCGGGCCGACCAACCGCACCGCGTCGCTGTCGCCTGACGTCAACGATCCCGGCAAGCGCAACACTGACTATGACGAACTCGCCGCCGCCTATGGCGAGGAAGCGCGCGCGCTGCTTGAGGGCGGCGCTGATGTGTTATTGATTGAGACGATTTTCGACACACTCAATGCAAAAGCCGCGATTTTCTCCGTACAGACATTATTTGACGAACTTGGCTTTGAAGTGCCGGTGATGTTGTCGGTGACCATCACCGACCAATCCGGGCGGACGCTCTCCGGCCAGACAACGGAAGCATTCTGGAATTCGGTGCGTCACGCCAAACCGCTATCGGTCGGCATCAATTGCGCGCTCGGCCCGGACCTGATGCGCCCCTATGTCGCCGAACTTGCCGCTGTCGCAGACTGCCATGTCTCCACCTACCCCAATGCGGGCTTGCCCAATGCGTTTGGCGGTTATGACGAGACCCCGGCCTCGATGACCGCGCATATGGAAGAATGGGCCAATAGCGGGCTTATCAACATTATCGGCGGCTGTTGCGGCACCACGCCGGCGCATATTGAAGCCTTTGCCAAAGCCATCGACGGCGTCGCGCCGCGCCAGGCGCCGCCGCAAGAAAGAGTGATGCGGCTTTCCGGCCTCGAGCCTTTTTCGCTTGCGGGGTAATTTCGCGGCGGAATAATCGCGCGCGGATGTTGCGATTTGCAACCAGCCCGGCCAAGTTGCGCCTATGACCGATATTTCCCATCAGCTCGAGTGGATTTCGCGGCTTGTCGCGTTTGACACCACCTCTTCGAAATCGAACCTCGACTTAATCGAGGATGTCGAGGCTTATCTTGGCCGTCTCGGCATTGAGAGTTTTCGCGTCGCCAATGACGATGCAACCAAGGCCAACCTGTACGCCGTCGTCGGCCCGGATGTTGAGGGCGGGGTGGTGTTGTCCGGGCACACCGATGTGGTGCCGGTCACGGGACAGGACTGGAGCACGAACCCTTGGCAAGTGGTGGAAAAAGACGGCAAGCTTTACGGTCGCGGCGTTGCGGATATGAAAAGTTTTTTCGCCATCGGCCTGTCGCTGGTTCCGGACATGCTTCGCGCGGGGCTGAAGCGGCCGATTATTTTTGCGCTTTCTTATGACGAAGAGGTCGGGTGTCTGGGCGCGCCGCGAATGATTGCGGAGCTGGTCGGCAAGATCCCACAGCCATCGGCCGTTATTGTCGGCGAGCCGACCAGCATGAAGGTGATTGACGGACACAAAGGGATTGCCTCCTTCCGGGTCACCGTCACCGGCTACACCACCCACTCCAGCCAGACCGACCGCGGCGTCTCGGCGGTGGAAGCGGCCGCCAAACTGATCGCCAAAATCTCGGATATGCGGACCATTCGGGCCGTTAATGCAGACCCGGCCTCGCCGTTCGAGCCGCCTTATTCGTCGATGACCGTCAATGTCGTGCGCGGCGGCACGCAATTGAACATCATGGCGAGCGAGGCGTATTTTGAGTGGGATTTGCGGGTGGTTCCCGGCGATCCGCCGCGCGACATCATTGAAGAGTTCAAAGGTTTCGCGCGCGGCGTCGAGGCGGAGATGCGCGCCGTCGCCGCCGGGTGCCGCATCGACATCGAACAGATGACCAATGCGCCATTCCTGGCGCCCTCGGCCCATAATCCCTCGGCTGACCTTGCCAAATCGATTACCGGAGAAAACGCCACCGGCGTTGTCGCTTACGCCGCTGAAGCCGGTCAGTTTCAGGAGGCGGGATTTTCAACCGTCCTGTGCGGGCCGGGCTCTATCGATCAGGCCCATCAAGCCGATGAGTTTATCTCGTTGGAGCAAATTGGCGAGGGAACAACCTTCCTGCGCAAGCTGATTGAACGCATGTGCATTTAAGGTTTGTTTACGATGATTACTTTTCTCTCGCGGTGATTTCTTAAACCCAGATCTCCCTCAACAGTAACGTTTTCTTAAAAGACGTAAGCGGAACGTATCGCAAACCCAGTATTTTTGCGGTCTTCATTTTGTGTTTACACAGTCTTGCGAGGCTTCGCACAAGTTAACGCGATTGCGCGAAATGGGGCGGACGCCGTGAAAAAAGTAACACAATGCCGGGCCTGCGGGTCAAAGGCGCTAACGCCGGCCTTTTCAATGCCGGTCGGCGCGGCGCCGCGCCGTCTATGGCGCAATGGCGCGCAAACGCTCGACTACCTGTTATGCGATCCCTCGCGCAATGCCAGAGCGTGCGGGCTATTACAGGCCGCCATTGTCGGCGCCGAAGAAGCAACGGTTCCCTCAGGGCGCCACCGCTCCAACCGCGCGCATTTGCGCGCCATCGCCACCGAAGCCCTGGAATTGATTTCAGGGCGCGATTGCGCAGCCCTGGACATTGGCTGCAATGACGGCGCGCTGCTCTCATATTATCCGCGCTGGGTGGAGCGCTTTGGCGTTGACCCGAGCGATCATGTGGAGGAAATCGGCGAATGGGCGTGGACGGCGAAGGCGGCGTTCCCATCATCGCAGCTCGACGAAGTCTTTGGCGACAAGAAGTTCGACATCATCACTGCAGTCTCCGTTCTCGAACATTCAGACGATCCGCGCGCATTACTGTCGGCGATTAAGTCACGCCTAACTGATGACGGCGTGTTGGCGCTTGAAACGCTTTATTCGCCTTTGGTGCTAACCCATAATTGCATTGATGTTCTGCAAGTTGGCGTTGCCGCGGTCTACTCGCTCTCGGTCATTGAGTGGCTGGTGCGCGAGGCGGGGCTGAAAGTTTTCAAGGGCGCGCTCACCTCAAAAGAAGGCGGCTCTATCCGGCTGTTCATCACTCACAGCGACAATAATGAATTTGATTTCGATCCATGGTATGAGCGTCTTGCGCGGCTTTGGGACGAAGAAAACGTGCTCGCCATGCGCGCGATCCAGCCTTACCAGTCTTTCGAGCAGCGCGTAGACGGCGTGCGCGAGGCTTTCGTTACTCTGCTTGAAGAAATCGCCTCGCGCGGCGAGTGCATTCATATTATCGGCGCCGATCCGCAAACCGAAGCGCTGCTGCGCTGGGCGGGACCGGCGGCGAAGGTCGTCACCGCAGTGGTCGATACCGCTGTTGCGCGTGAACATGACCGGCTTGGCGAGCGCGGGTTGCGCATCATCTCCGAAACCGACAGCCGCGCGGCGGAACCTGATTTCATTATCGCGCCGGCGCGTCTTAAACGGCAAATGCTCGAGCACTGGCGCGAGACCATCCTGCTTGGCGGGCGGATGATTTTCGTCACACCCACGCCGCATGTCATCAATGCGTCCAACTATGCCGGCGAATATGGCAAAACCATCGCCGGCGGCGACAACGCATCGGGCGCGGAAAGCTTGCGCTCAATCCTCGCTGTTGCCGGCGGGCCGCGTCTCATCTCAGAAAATACCGAGCGCGTTAAATCGGCTTAAGCCCTCAGGTTGAAACAAACCGCCGCGACGTGCCTTCCAGCACAACGGCAGTGAGCTTGCCAGACCAGCAGGCGCCGGTATCAACGTCAATGCGCCAGCCCTTGTCGAGCGGTTTTTTCACCGGCTGATGCCCATGCACCACCGTGAAGGACGGGCGTTGGTCGCGTGGCGTATTATGAAATCGCTTTCTAATCCACAATAGATCTTCTTCGCTCTGCTCATCCAAACCAACGCCGGGGCGCAGCCCCGCATGGACAAAAACATAATCGCCCGCGCGGTGTTTCAGCGTAAGCGCCTTCAGAAACGATAGATGCTCTGGCGGCAGCGCTTCGGCAAATTCCACAGCAAGGTCCTTGCCCGACCGACGCAAGATATCGCTGAGCCCATAGCTCACAAGCGTTTCTTCGCCGCCCCAGTCGAGCCAATGGGTCATGTCTTCCGGATCGTTCAAAAAATCCAACAGCAGGGCTTCATGGTTGCCTTTCAGAAACACTGCACCCGGCTGGCGCTTGCGCAACGCAATCAGCCGATCGATGACGCCCTTGCTGTCCGGCCCGCGGTCAACATAATCGCCGAGGAAAACCAACTGTGCCGCGTCAAGCCCGCCCGCATCGGCGTCAATTTTCGTAAGCAACTGGCTCAGCAATTCGTCGCATCCGTGAATATCGCCGATTGCGAATATCGTCTTGCCCGCCGGCGCGGCGGCGGATTTGTCGTCCCTGTTTATGAGTTTGCGTATCATGAAGCCTTGGCTCTTGATTTCAGCATTACAATTAATCGTTATTTGCGCGCGCTGATAGTATCGGCAAAGCCGTAAATTGGATATGAAAGACCTTCAATTCCATCGCGAACCCATGGATTATCGCCTGTCCGCCAAAGGAATGGTCTTTAAATGAGCGTGCTCGTCACCGGCGCCGCCGGATATATTGGCTCTAACATGATGCTGGCGCTGCTGGACGCCGGCGAAGAGGCGGTTGCGCTTGATAATCTCGCGACTGGCGCACGCTGGCTGTTGCCGGAGGGCGCGAGGTTTGTTGAGGCCGATGTCGGCGATCGCGACACCCTTGCGCGGGTGTTTAAAGAATACGGCATCAAGGAAGTCATTCATTTTGCCGGGTCGATATTGGTGCCGGAATCGATCCGCCACCCGCTCGATTACTACCACAACAACACCGCCAACACGCTGGCGCTATTGCGCGCTTGCGTTGATGGGGGCGTTACGCGGTTTATTTTTTCCTCCACCGCATCAGTTTATGGCCGCCCGGAACGGGTGCCGATTTCCGAAGCCGCGCCGTTGCAGTCGATCACGCCCTATGGCGCGACCATGGCGATGAGCGAGCGCATCCTTGAGGACGCCGCCGCCGCGCATGACCTTTCCTATGTCACCTTGCGTTATTTCAATGTCGCCGGCGCCGACCCTGAAATGCGTGCTGGAGAGATTGGCAAGCCGACACACTTGATTAAGGTCGCGGCGCAAATCACCAGCGGCGCCCGCAAGGAAAAGCTGCAAGTCTTTGGCGGTGATTATCCGACCCCGGACGGAACTGCGATACGCGACTTTGTGCATGTCGCCGACTTGGCGCAGGCGCATTTGAA
The DNA here is from genome assembly GCA_021776395.1 of Hyphococcus sp. GTDB lineage: Bacteria > Pseudomonadota > Alphaproteobacteria > Caulobacterales > Parvularculaceae > Hyphococcus. Next base: position 7,702 of record JAJFFZ010000033.1, read on the forward strand.
GGCGCTGAAGCGATTGCGCGACAACCACACATCGGCGACGCTGAATTGCGGCTATGGCCGCGGCTATTCCGTGTTGGAGGTGATTGAAGCTTTTGAGCGGGTGACCGGCGAACCGCTCGCCTATGAGGTTGCGCCGCGCCGCGCTGGCGATCCGCCGCAGCTTATCGCCGACAACGCCGCCATCCGCACCGCGCTGGATTGGCGCCCGCGCTATGACGATATCGATTTCATCGTTGAGACCGCGCTGAAATGGGAACGCCGCCTGGCGGAAAAAACCGGGCGGGGCGGCTGATGGGCGGAAGAGTTTTCTGGGCGCGCGGGTTGTTGGTTGTGCTGCTTGGCGTCGTCACCTAACTCACCGTAACGCCCAATCCCGACGAGGCCGAGAAGGGCTTTGCCGCCGCGAGGTTTATTGCGGCGCTATTGTTCGGCGATGCGCAACTGGGCGACAAGGTTGCGCATTTTGCAGGTTATGGGGCGCTCGGCGCCTCAGCCTTTTGGGCCGGAATTACTTTTTTCTCGCAGAGACGATGGACGCCGCTTGTGCTGGGCGTTTATGGCGCGTTTCTGGAAGGCGTTCAGGGCCTGGGCAGCGTCCGCTCACCCGAACTGGCCGACGCGCTCGCCAATGCATTCGGCGCGCTTGCCGGTTTTGCCGGTGCGGTGATTTTAGCGATGATCATTGCGAGGTTTAAGCCGGCATGAGCGCCGCCATCATCATCCCCGCGCGCTACGCCTCAACGCGCCTTCCCGGCAAACCGTTATTGTCGGAGACCGGCAAACCGCTTATTCAGTACGCCTATGAACAGGCAATGAAGGCAAAACGCGCCTCGCAAGTGGTGGTGGCGACCGATGACGCCCGCATCAAAGCGGTGGTGGAAGGCTTTGGCGGCGCGGCAATGATGACGCGCGGCGACCATGACACCGGCAGCGCCAGGGCGGCGGAAGCGGCCGGCGCTCTGGACGCGGACATCATCGTCAACCTGCAAGGCGACGAACCGGAAATTGACCCGGCGCATATTGACCGGGTGATTGATCTCGTCGCAAAGCACAATGCATTTGCCGCAACACTAGTCTGCGCCTTTCCACCAGAGGCACGCGCCGGACACGGATCGCCCGACGATCCGTCCGCAGTCAAAGCGATTTTAGGAAAAAGGCTCGAGGACGACGCCTTTGAGGTGTGGTATTTTACGCGCCATATTTGCCCCTACCCGCGCTTGCCGGACGGCGCGATCAGCCATCCGGAGCAATATTACCTGCATCTCGGGATTTACGCCTTCGCCAGAGAAAACCTTCTAACCTTCGCGCAGACGCCCCCGGGCGTGCTGGAGCGCGCAGAAAAACTCGAGCAATTGCGTATTCTGGAGGCCGGCGGTCGGATTGTGGCGGGGCTCGTCAGCACAGCGACGCCGGGCATCGATACGCGCGGCGACTATGACGCCTTTGTCAGGCGCCAGACGGCGCGGCGCTAACGCGTCGGACGATTAAACTGGTTCAAAAATCACTCCTTCTCTCCGCACTTCCCCGCTTTCGCGGGGAAGTGCGGTGTGGGAGGTTTTGTTTCGCATTAATCGCCCGGCGCTATAGGACGCGGCGCTGACGGCGACCAAGCAGCCTCGCCCCTGACGCTGCCTATATAAGCGCTGCATAAGTATAAACTGCGGGGCTAGAGCATCCTGACGCGTATTTGATTCACAACTCTATCGAACTGTGATTCGGTGTTTTCTGTGGCACAGGAGGCATTGATGGCACGAGGATATGACGCAGCGCTTCGCAATCGGGTAATCAAAGCGGTGGCGGCGGG
>JAJFFZ010000034.1 GCA_021776395.1 Hyphococcus sp.
ACCCCAGCCCTCTCCCCGAAGGGGAGAGGGAGTGAGCGCGCATTCAGGAATCTTTTCATAATGACCGACATCACCGACCTCTCCCTCGCCGAACTCCGCGACGCGTTAAAAGACAAAAAAGTTTCCGCATTGGAAACCGCCGACGCCTATCTCGCGCGCACCGACGCAGCAAAAGAGTTGAACGCCGTCATCACGGTCACCGCGGACAAAGCCCGCGCCATGGCCAAGACGTCGGATGAAAAGCTTGCGAAGGGCGAAGGCGGAACGCTTGAAGGCGTCCCGCTCGGCATCAAGGACCTTTATTGCACCGAAGGCGTCTTAACGACGGCGGGCTCGCATATTCTGGACGGGTTCAAACCGCGCTACGAATCAAGCGTGACCTCAAACCTGTGGCGCGACGGCGCGGTGATGCTGGGCAAGCTGAATATGGATGAGTTCGCCATGGGCTCGTCGAATGAGACAAGCTTCTACGGCCCCGTGGTTAGCCCGTGGCGGCGCGCAGGTGATGATGCGCCGTTGACGCCGGGCGGGTCATCGGGCGGCTCGGCCGCATCGGTCGCCGCGCGGCTATGCGCTGGCGCCACGGCGACTGACACCGGCGGGTCCATCCGCCAGCCGGCCTCGCTTACCGGCACGGTCGGCGTCAAACCCACCTATGGGCGCTGTTCGCGCTGGGGGATTGTCGCCTTCGCCTCCTCGCTCGACCAGGCCGGACCGCTGACCCGCGATGTGCGTGATGCGGCGATTATGCTGCGCTCCATGGCTGGGCATGATGCGAAAGATTCAACCTCGATTGATTGTCCGGTCCCGGACTATGAGGCCGTTCTCGGCCAGTCGGTCAAGGGGCTTAAAATCGGCGTGCCAAAAGAATACCGCCTTGACGGCATGCCGGATGAGATTGAAAAACTATGGGCCGACGGCGTCGCCTGGATGAAAGACGCCGGTTGCGAGATTGTCGACATCTCCTTGCCGATGACAAAATATGCGCTGCCGGTGTATTATATCGTCGCCCCGGCGGAAGCCTCGTCAAATCTGGCGCGCTATGACGGCGTTAAATTCGGCCATCGCGCGAGCGACTATGATGACATCTTGTCGATGTACGAGACCACCAGAGCCGAAGGTTTTGGCGATGAGGTCAAGCGGCGGGTGTTGATCGGGACTTATGTTCTGTCGGCGGGCTATTATGACGCCTATTATCTGCGCGCCCAGAAAGTCCGTAAGAAGATTTTCGATGAGTTCACCGAGGCCTATAAAAAAGTTGACTTGATCCTCACGCCATCAACGCCATCGGCGGCGTTCGGCCTGGGTGAGAAGAGCGGCGATCCTGTGCAGATGTATCTCAACGATATATTCACCGTAACTGCAAACCTCGCCGGACTTCCCGGCGCCTCTGTACCGGCGGGGCTTGATGCGCAAGGATTGCCGCTGGGGTTACAGCTCCTGGCCAAGCCGTTTGATGAAGAAACTATGTTCAAGGGTATGTACGCGCTGGAACAAGCGGCGAAATTCACATCACGGCCGGATGAGTGGTGGGGATGACGCTTCACAGCGAGCTACAGCAGTGCCGTATTTTTCTTGACATTGATACGGCAATGCCGTATATATGCTAATGCATACAATCGTTGAAACACCCTCTTATTTGGCGTCCGCCAAGGAGGAGGGCATGACGAATGCGGAAATGCGCGCCGCGGTTGATGCGATTGCGGCAAACCCTCTGATCGGCGATTTGATCGCCGGGTCCGGAGGATGTCGGAAGGTTCGAATTGCCGGCAAGGGAAAAGGCAAATCCGGCGGTTATCGCGTGGTGACATACTTTTGCAGCGCGGATGCGCCGGTGTTTTTGATTGCGGTGCTGGCGAAAGGAACGCGAGCGAATTTTTCGAAAGCAGAAACCACCGCGATGGCGAAGATGACGAAAGCCATTGCGGCTGGAGCGGATAAGAACAAAGCCGCAAGAGCAAGGTAAAAGGAAATGAGATGAGCAAGAATATTGACCGCATCATGCAAGGCCTTAATGAGGCGTCCGCTTTCGTTGAGGGGACTGCGGATGAAAAATCTTATCGTGTTCACGTTCCTGAAAAAGTTGATGTCAAAGCCATTCGCAAACGATTAAAGCTTACGCAGGTGCAATTTGCCGTTCGCTACGGGTTTACTGTCAGCGCCGTGCGCGACTGGGAACAGGACCGGCGCCGGCCGGAAGCCAGCGCGCGGGTTTTGCTGAAAGTTGTGGAGAAGCATCCCGATATTGTTGAAGAGGTTTTGGGAACCGCTGCGTAAATCTCAAATAATAAAAGTTACGAGCATGACCCGCGCCTACCAAGAAATCACCTATACCGCGCCGCTAAGCCCGCCGCTTGAGCTTGACGCTTATCTCGCGCCGGACCCTGGCGAGTGGCGGGTTGTGGTGTTTCCGGGTACGCCTTGCAACAAGCTGCTTTACACGCGGTTTTTGCGCACCGCGCCGCGCGGGCTTGAGGTTGTGGTCATCACCCGGCCGGGCTTTGGCAAGGGCCATGACGCGGTGTTCACCGATTTTGCCGAACAGGCAGCGGCGATCAAACCGTTCCTGCCAGGTTCGGTGGAAGGGGGCGGCGCTTTTGCGGAAAAGAAAATCATCACGCTCGGGGTTTCCTATGGCGGTGAGCTGGCGCTGAAGGCCGCACTAGATTTTCCAGATGCGGTCAAAGGCGTTGTCACCGTCGCCGCGCTGATTGAAGAGCCGCACGATTATGCGTTGCGGCTAGAACAGCTCGGCGGCGAGGCGAAGCTGGAGCCTTATATCCCCAATCGCTGGCAGAAAGTCCGCGCCGAGGTTGCCGGACGGCGGGCGCAAATCGGGCCGCTGCTGGAGGCGATTGGCGCGCTCGACAAGCCGGTCGAGGTGCTGCATGGCGACTTCGATGCGCTGGTGCCGAGGTCTAATGCATACAGGCTGATGGAAGCGCTGGGAGCGAACGCCAATCTCGACATCATCACCGGCGGCACCCATTATCTGGAGCTGCAATATCCAAGACGCCTGCACCGCGCGATTGAACGGGTGATTGAGCGCGCTGGCGGTTAGCGAAGATTTTGTCCCCGCGCCATCACCTCCCCCTTTAGGGGAGGTCAAAATTGCGCAGCAATTTTGGGTGGGGGTGGGCCGTCTAGGCGTAAACATCAGCCTGCCAATAACCGAGATATCTACCCCCTCCCGAAATCCCCCCTCCCGAAATCAAAGATTTCGACCTCCCCTCAAGGGGGAGGTAATAACCTCTCAAAGTGGAGGTGAGGTTGCGCGTGAATGGGCTCGCCATCGCCGCCATTCGAAATTCTAGATGGCGCCAAACGGTATTTTGAATTTGGATTTACGCGTCATCGGCGACATAGTACGCGCGCACCGAGTTTATGTCCGCGACTACCGGACAATGTGATTTTAAAACAGCAGGAGATATCCCATGTCGTTGAAGGGTTCAAAAACGCAAGACAACCTCGCCGCCGCCTTTGCTGGTGAGAGCCAGGCCAATCGCCGCTATCTTTACTTCGCGCAAAAAGCCGACATTGAAGGCTATAACGATGTCGCCGCGGTGTTTCGTTCTACCGCCGAAGGCGAGACCGGCCATGCCCACGGCCATCTGGAATTTCTTGAAGAGGTTGGCGATCCGGCGACCGGCGAGCCGATCGGCGATACCGTCGCCAATTTGAAGTCGGCGATAATCGGCGAGACCCACGAATATACCGATATGTATCCGGGCATGGCGCGCACTGCGCGCGAAGAAGGCTTTGACGAAATCGCCTCATGGTTTGAAACCCTCGCCAAGGCGGAAAAATCCCACGCCGGCAAGTTTCAAAGAACGCTTGATGAAGTCGCCGCTAACGACTAGGCCTGACGACGAAACAGGGGCTTCGGCATAGATTTACCTGCCGAGCGTATCCCTTTTCCCCGCTCACCCCGGCGAAAGCCGGGGTCCAGACAACATAAGCATCATAAGTAGATCTGGATCCCGACATGATCGCGAAGGCGATCAAATAATACGAAGCGCGCCTTCGCGCGCGGGCGCCGGGATGAGCGGATTGGAAACCTGTACAAAGTTCAAGTGATTTCACAACGCGCCTACATAGGAAAAAATTATGCCGTCTGACAAAATTATGCCGTCTGACAAAGGGGTAATTCATCCGAAAGAAGGCTCGCTGGATGCGCCGACGCGCCATCCGCTGGCATGGCGTGATGCGGAATTTTATGATGAGGCGGCGTTCGACAAGGAGTTTCGCCGGGTCGCCGACATTTGCCATTCCTGCCGCCGCTGTTTCAATCTCTGCGACAGCTTCCCGACGCTGTTTGACCGCATTGATGAAAGCAAAAACGAGGCGGTCGAAGACCTGACCGCCAAGGACATCAAAGACACAGTTGATGGCTGCACTTTATGCGTCATGTGTGTCCTTAACAACTGTCCTTATGTGCCGCCGCATGAATTTAATGTCGATTGCCCACAGCAGATGCTGCGCTATCGCGCTATCCAGCACCGCAAGGGCAAGACGGCCTTTGCTGATGCGCAGTTGGTGAAGACCGACCGCAATGGAACGCTGGCGCGGCCCGTCGCCGGTATTGTCAACTGGGCGACCGACAAGAAAAACAAAAATGTTCGCACCCTGATTAACACGCTTGGCGACATTCACCCGCAAGCCGAATTGCCGAAATTCAACACCCGCACGCTCACGCAACGCGCGAAAGCCCCGCGGGACATCGCTAAAGACGCACCCGCTTACGGCAAGCGCAAGCTCGCCGTCTACGCCACCTGTTTTTCCAATTACAACAAGCCGGAAATCGGCGAGGCGGCGCTTTCGGTGCTCGCCAAAAACGGCATCGACGCGGAAGTGGTCTATCCCGCCTGTTGCGGCATGCCGGAGCTGGAGCAGGGTAATCTCGACAAAGTCGCCGCCAATGCGAGGAAAGTCGCCGGTGCGCTGCGGCCCCTGGTTGACGACGGCTACACGAT
>JAJFFZ010000035.1 GCA_021776395.1 Hyphococcus sp.
CTCAGCGGCGCTAATATTGGCGGTTGTCATCAATTCAGGCTCATGTTTGGTCATTCTATGAAGGCTGCCTTGTGCTGCAATGCAAGAACGGATGCGGCCAACGGCCTCTGCGCCGCGACAAACACCTGAATTCAATAAGCCTAACCTTATTCTCCGAGAGACAAAAGCCGCACGTCGCCGCCGGCGGCGGTGGTGTTGATGGTTAAGGTCCGTTCAACTGCAAATCGCCATGGCGCATCCTCGCTGCTAAGCAAGGGCGTGATGGCGCCAGCGCGATTGGCGAGGCAGTTCAAAATCTCACGGCGCGCCTGTGCGTCGCCGTCAAACACGACAGCGCGGACAAGCGGGTCCGCCAGCAAGGGTGTTGGGACGTCCGCGCCGCCGCCAAAACCGGTCGCCAGCCCCCCCGGCGCACCGGCCGGCTCCAGCGCGATGCGTAAGAGTTGGGCCATACGGTCAGTACAGATGATTGCGTTGCCGGCTGCGAGCGCAAGGGCGATTTGCCGGTCATAGCTGTCCATATCACCGCCGCCGAGACACAGAACGACGCCGCGCGGGCGCAGTCGCAAAGTGTTGGATTCCCCGGTCGGACCGGGAAGGGTCGCCGGCCCTGAAAATTCATCATAATAGATGTTGAGCGCGCTGGAGAGGGCGCCGGCGGCTCGCTGGGCAATGGTGTCGAGCGCTTGCTTAAAGACTGCGCCGCGATCGCTACATCCGCACCATTTTTCGAACGCCGCATGCGCTGCTGGCGCCTTGTCTGCCTCCGTGTCCGAAAAGCCACGTTTGGCGATGGTGATTTTCGTGCCGCCCGCCGGCGCTCGCCGCTTTTGCAGCGCTTTTAAATAATGTGGGCCGCCGGCTTTCGGTCCGGTGCCCGACAGGCCTTCGCCGCCAAACGGTTGAACCCCGACAACGGCGCCGATTTGATTGCGGTTGACATAAATATTGCCGACCCGCGCGCGCGCGGCGATATTGTGCATGGTTTCGTCGATGCGCGTATGGATGCCAAGCGTGAGGCCGTAGCCAAGCGCATTGATCTGGCCGATCAGGGCGCCAAGCTTTTCGGCTTTAAAAGTAACAACATGCAGCACCGGCCCGAAAATCTCGTCCTTGACTTCATCCAGCGACGCAACTGCAAACGCGGCTGGCCGCACAAAGATGCCGTCATCTTGCGTTTGGGCTTGCTGTGCCCGCGCGATGAGCTTTGCGGATTTTTCCAGCCGCGCAATGTGGTTTTCGATGGCGGCGCGCGCGTCCTCGTCGATCACTGGCCCGACATCGGTTGAAAGATCGCACGGATCGCCAAGGCGAAGCTCGGCCATGGCCCCGGCGAGCATGGCGTTGAAGCGCTCGGCGATGTCGTCTTGCACGCAAACCACGCGGCAGGCCGAACAGCGCTGCCCGGCGCTTTGAAATGCGGAGGCAATCGTGTCCGTGACGGCTTGTTCGAGAAGCGCGGTGGAATCGACAATCATCACATTCACGCCGCCGGTCTCGGCGATCAGCGCATCGTCATATTTGTTGTTAGCAACAAGGCTTTGGTTGATCTGCCGCGCAACCGCCGTCGAGCCGGTAAAGATGACGCCATTGACGGATGGATGGGCGACCAGCGGCGCGCCCACACTGGCGCCGTCGCCCGGAAGAAAATGCAAGGCGGCGGCGGGAATGCCGGCTTTGCGCAACAGCTTGACCGCCTCAAAGGCAATCAGCGGGGTTTGTTCGGCCGGTTTGGCGATCACGCAATTGCCGGCGGCGAGCGCGGCGCTCACCTGGCCCAGAAAGATGGCGAGGGGAAAATTCCACGGAGAAATGCATGCGACAACGCCGAGGGGTGCGCCGTGTAGTTGTTCCGCTTGGCTCGCGTAATACCGTAAAAAATCCACTGCTTCGCGCAATTCGGCAATCGCGTCGGGCCAGGTCTTTCCCGCCTCGAACACGGCAAGCGTCATGAAATGAAGCCCGCGCTCCTCAAGCAGGTCGGCGGCGCGGCGCAAGGTTTCGGCGCGCGTGGCTGCCGGTGTTCGCGCCCAGCTTTCAGCGTACTCTGCGGCGCTGGCGCAGGCTTTAACGATATCGTCGGCTGAAGCGGTTTCAATCGAGCCGACCACATGCGCGGTGTTTGCAGGATTGACAATCGGCGCCGCGTCGCCGCCTTGCATCTTTCCTTTAATGATTGCTTTGGCGGCGATGGGCTGCATCGGCTCGCGCGCGGCATACGCCAGCTCTTTCGCCGTCGGCGGATGGGTTTCATCCCAGCCCTTTGCCGCAAGACGCTCGCCATTTAAATGGTCGCGCGGCGCGGGGATGTTAGGGTTGGCGATCACATCAAGCGCGACGACTTCATCCAGCGGGTCGGCGACAACATCGTCCACGGACAAGTCCGGGTCTATCAGTTGGTTGACGAAGGAAGAATTGGCGCCGTTTTCCAACAATCGCCGCACCAGATAGGGCAGGAGTTCCTTATGGCCGCCGACCGGCGCATAGATGCGCGAGCGCGCGCCATGGTCGATGAGATTGTCGTGCAGCGCCTCGCCCATGCCGTGCAGGCGCTGCAACTCGTAGTCTGCGCACCCTTCCGCCATCGCCTGCACCGTTGTTGCGGTGAGCGCATTGTGGGTCGCAAATTGCGGGTAAAACACATCGCTCGCCGCAAACAGCCTTCGCGCACAGGCGATGTAGCTGAGATCGGTCAGCACTTTACGGGTGAAGACCGGATAGCTCTCCAGCCCCATCACCTGCGCGCGTTTAATCTCGCTGTCCCAATAAGCGCCCTTGACCAGCCGCACCATGATGCGGCGATTAGTGTCGCGCGCCAGCCCCGCCAGCCAGTCGAGCACATAGGTTGCACGGCGCTGATAGGCCTGGACGACGACGCCGAAGCCCTGCCAGCCGGCAAGCGCCGGGTCGCGCATCAGCATTTCGATAAGGTCGAGGGAAAGATCGAGGCGGACGACTTCTTCGTCGTCGATTGTAAAGCCCATATTCGCGTGTTTGGCGGTAAGCGCCAGCGTGCGGAGTTTCTCGCCTAGCTCCATCAGTACACGGTCTTTTTGGCCATATTCATAGCGCGGATGCAGCGCCGAGAGTTTGACAGATATGCCAGGATTGTCGGCGGCGCGCTTGGCCGGACAGTGGTTTGAAATCGCGGCGATGGCGTTTTCATAGTCGCGGTAATATTGATCGGCGGCGGTGACGGTGTGGGCGGCCTCGCCAAGCATGTCGAAAGAGAAGAGATATCCCTTAGCCGCATAGTGACGCCCGCGCTTCATCGCCGCGTCAATGGTCTGGCCGAGAACAAAATGCTCGCCCATAATGCGCATCGCCTGCGCCACCGAGGCGCGGATCACCGGCTCGCCGAGCCGGTCAAACGCCGCCTTGGTCGCCGCCGCCATTCGGCGCAACGGGTCTTTGGCTTCAATATCGTCGAGCCAGGCGGCGGTGAGCATCAGCGCGCGGGTGGAGAAGTTGACCAGCGCGAAGGGACTTGCGCCCTTATGGGCGCGCCAGTCGCCGGCCTCGATTTTGTCTTCGATGAGCGCGTTTGCGGTCGCCGCATCGGGGGTGCGCAACAGCGCTTCGGCAAGCCGCATCAGCGTCACGCCCTCGGCGGTGGAAAGCCCATATTCTTGCAGAAATTTGTCGATGAGGCCGGAGCGTTCAGCGCTGTCGCGCGCCAGGCGGACAAAATCGGCGGCTTTTTCTTGTGCGCGGTTGCGGACCGGCGGATCGAGGTCGGCGATCAGCATTAGCCGGCCCGTCAGGACCGCCTCATCAATCAGATAATGATCGCGGATAAGGCCGCGCATATCATCGAGGGAAAGGGCCTGCGCCACTGGCTCGCCTCTTAAAAAGTTAACGACCCCGCCCGCTTACTGCTTTTCTTCGGCGCTGTCATCGGCTGGGCAAGCCGAATTAGGATTGACTTTCTAAAACCCCTGCGACGGGCTGTAACGGGCCATTGCGCGGGGCCTCGCGCAGTCCTAATTAGAGGCATAGATATTGGCGGGCCGGCGCGGGACCCCTCGCGGCGCTCCCAGTCGAAAAGGACGCTTTCCCATGACCAAAGGACGCTTTCCCATGACCGAAGCCTATATTTACGACGCTGTCAGGACGCCGCGCGGCAAGGGCAAATCCGATGGCGCATTGCATGAGATCACCCCGGTGCAGCTCGCAACCCAGGTGCTGGCGGCGGTCCGTGACCGCAACCAGATTGACGCTGGCGAAATCGAAGATGTGGCGCTTGGTTGCGTTTCGCCGGTTGGCGAACAGGGCGCTGTGGTAACCCGCACCGCCGTATTAAACGCCGGCTATCCGGAAACCACGGCCGGCATTCAGGTCAACCGGTTTTGCGCCTCAGGCTTGGAAGCGGTCAATATCGCTGCCGCGAAGGTTATCGCCGGTGAAACCGACCTGGCTATTGGCGGCGGCGTTGAATCCATGAGCCGCGTGCCCATGGG
>JAJFFZ010000036.1 GCA_021776395.1 Hyphococcus sp.
CGGAGACCGCGTTTAAAACCTATTTCGTCCCGCAAGGCGTCTCGGCCGATTTGATCGCCACCAAATACGGGTTTTCGCGCGACGACGTTGACGCTTATGCGGTGGAGAGCCAGAAGCGCGCGGCGCGGTCGTGGGCGGAAAAGCGATTTGAGAAATCAATCGTGCCGGTGCGCGACGTTATCGGCGACACCATCCTTGATCACGATGAGACCATTCGCGAGAACGCCGATATGCAGTCGCTTGGCGGGCTCAACCCGGCTTTTGCCATGCTCGGCGAGCAGTTCGGGTTTGATGCGGTGGCGCTGCAAAAATATGGTGAGTTTGAGGCCATCAAACATGTCCACCATGCAGGCAATTCGTCCGGTATTGTCGATGGCGCCGCGGCGGTGCTGGTTGGCAATGAGGATATCGGTAAAAAGCTCGGACTGAAACCGCGTGCGCGCATTCGCGCCATGGCGTCAATCGGGTCCGAGCCGACCATCATGCTCACCGGCCCGGAATTTGCCGCGCAAAAAGCACTGAAGCGCGCCGGCATGGACAAAAAAGACATCGATATATGGGAGCTGAACGAGGCGTTTGCTTCCGTGGTTCTCAGATTCATGCAAGCGCTTGAGATTGATCACGGCGATATCAATGTCAATGGCGGCGCTATCGCCATGGGCCATCCGCTCGGCGCTACCGGCGCGATGATCCTCGGCACGATGGTCGATGAGCTGGAGCGCTCCGGCAAGGAGACCGCGCTCATTACGCTTTGCATCGGCGCCGGCATGGGCACGGCGACGATTATCGAACGGGTTTAAATTTTAATATTGATACGGACGGAAACAATGGCATACGAAACAATCACAGTCGATATTGACGCCGACGGCATCGCATTGGTGACCATTGATTTGCCCGGCAAGTCGATGAATGTCTGGAATGCGGATTTGATGCGCGAATTCTCCGCCTTCGTTGATGAGTTCTGCACCAATGATGATATTAAAGGCGCGGTGATTACCTCGGGTAAGAAAACGGGCTTCCTCGCTGGCGCCGATCTCAACATGCTGGGCGATGGCGACCCTTCCGTTAGCGGCGGCGCCTCCGCCACCAAGAAGCAACAATTTGACGCCGCCTTCGCGCTCAATGCAATGATGCGCAAGCTGGAGACCAGCGGTCATCCGGCCAAGGCGCTCATTAAAGGCCAAGCCTCGGCTAAACCTGTTGCGGCGGCGGTGAATGGCCTGGCGCTTGGCGGTGGGCTAGAGCTGGTATTGGCGAGCCACTACCGCATCGTCGCTGACAATCCGAAGCTGCAACTTGGCGTGCCGGAGGTTCAGGTCGGACTGCTCCCCGGCGCCGGCGGCACCCAGCGCCTGCCGCGTCTGGCGGGCTTGCAAAACGCCGCGATGCTGGCGACGCAAGGCCGGCCGATAGACCCGCAGACCGCAAAATCGCAAGGCATTATTCAAGAGGTGGCGCCGGTTGGCGAGTTGGTCGCGAAGGCCAAAGAATGGGTCAAAGCCAATCCCAAAGTGACCCAGCCCTGGGACAAGCAGGGCTTTAAGTTTCCCGGCGGCGGCGGGGCGATGAACCCGAAAGCGATGCAGTTTTTCATGGCCGCCAACGCCATGGCGCAGCGCGAGACCAACCACAATTATCCGGCGGTGCGCTATATTCTGTCGTGCCTCTATGAGGGCTCGATCGTGCCATTCGACACCGCGATCCGAATTGAATCGAAATATTTCCTCAAGCTTCTGTCCAGCGCACAAACCCGCAATATGATCCGCACCCTGTTCATCAATAAGCAGGCGGCCGAAAAAGGCGAGGCGCGGCCCAAAGGCGTTGAAAAGCAGGACATCAAAACCGTTGGCGTGCTCGGCGCCGGGCTGATGGGCTCCGGCATCACCCATGTGACGGTCAAGGGCGGCATGAATGTCGTGGTGCTCGACCGCGATATGGAAGCGGCGGAAAAAGCCATCGCTTACTCGAAGAAAATTCTCGACAAGCGCGTTTCGCGCGGCAAGCTGACCAAAGAGGCAGCCGAAGAGTTTCTGGCGAAAATCAAACCGACCGCCGACTATAATGATCTGAAAGATGTCGATCTGATCATTGAAGCGGTGTTTGAAGACCCGGACATCAAAGCCGACGTCATCAAAAAGACCGAAGCGGTAATCGGCCCGGACATCATCTTCGCATCGAACACTTCTACCCTGCCGATTACGGGCCTTGCGCGCCATTCTGAACGCCCGGACCAGTTTATCGGCATGCATTTCTTCTCGCCGGTTGATAAAATGCCGCTGCTGGAGATTATTCCCGGCGAGAAAACTGGCGACCGCGCGCTGGCGACGGCGCTCGATTATAACGCCAAGATTCGTAAGACGCCGATTGTCGTAAAGGACGTACGCGGATTTTATACCAATCGCGTGGTGCCGCCTTATCTCAATGAGGCGATGTTGATGGTCAAGGAAGGCGTCAAGCCCGCGCTGATTGAAAACGCCGCCAAATCTCTTGGCATGCCGCTGGGCCCCTTGGCGCTGATCGACGAGACCAAGCTCGACCTCGGTCTGATGCTGGTGCGCGCGACCAGAAAAGAACTTGGTGATGAGTACAAGTCGACCGGCGTTGAAGACTTACTTGAAACCATGGTCGAAGGCCTTGGGCGCAGCGGGCGTGTCTCTGGCGGCGGGTTTTACGAGTATCCCGAAGGCGGCAAGAAACATCTCTGGCCGGGCCTTGCGGAACATTTTCCCATTGCCGACCAACAACCGACAATGGAAGACGTAAAAGAGCGCTTGCTCTACGCCCAGCTGGTTCCGGCGGCGCAGTGTTTTGCCGAAGGCATTATCGACGACCCGCAATCGGCTGACCTTGGCGCCATCTTCGGCTGGGGCTTTGCCCCATGGACCGGCGGTCCCATGAGCCATATCGACACCATCGGCGCGGAAAGCTTCGTGCGCACCGCCGAAAGCCTGGCGCAACGCTATGGCGAGCGCTTCCACCCGCCGGCGAAATTCCGTGAGATGGCGAGCGCCGGCGGGAAACTCTACGGCAAGGCGGCGTAAGCGGCGGCAGTGTCCGTCGGTTCGCTCGATCTAAGTCAGCCCCCTTTTTACCTCCCGCGGGCAGGTCGAAATCTTTGATTTCGGGAGGGGGGCGTTTGATAAAGACAGACAAGCTGTGAGTGTTGCGCCTGCCGCTCACCCCCACCCAAAAATGCTTTGCATTTTTGACCTCCCCTCAAGGGGGAGGTAATGCTGATGACATGTATCTGACAAGACAGTCCGCCAAAGTGCATCCGAATAGAAATCGTTACGCGTCTGCTTTTGCAGGCCTGCTTTTGGTTCTGGCTTTGTCGGCTTGCGCCGCGGCGCCTGCCGGGGACGCAAAGCTTGTGGCTGACGATGGCGCGGAGGGCGACTTCTTTGGCTTCAGCGTTGCGGTCTCTAGCGACACTGCAATCATTGGCGCGTTTAGAGATGACCACGTCGCGGGCGTTGATGCGGGTTCGGCCTATGTGTTCACCCGCTCTGGAAACCTCTGGACCCAACAGGCCAAGCTCACCGCTATTGATGGCGCCGCGAACGATAACTTTGGCGGTAAAGTTGTGCTATCGGGCGATACCGCCGTGATTGGCGCGATCTTTCATGACGAGAAGGGTGATAATTCGGGCGCCGCCTATGTGTTCACCCGCACCGGGACGGCTTGGCGCCAGCAGGCCAAACTCACCGCTACGGATACCGCCGAAGGCGACGCCTTTGGCCAGAGCCTTGCGCTTGCTGGCGATATTGTAGTGATCGGCGCGCCGCATGATGATGACATGGGCGATGGCTCGGGTTCGGTCTACGTGTTCACCCGCGCCGGGACGGTCTGGCGCCAACAGGCCAAGCTGACGGCCGCTGATGGCGCAGAGGGTGACGTGTTCGGCATCAGCGTTGCTCTTGACGGTGATGCCATCCTGGTTGGCGCCGATCTGAACGATGAAAAAGCCGTTGATGCAGGCGCGGTTTATGTCTTCACCCGATCCGGTGATAGTTGGAGCCAGCAGGCAAAACTGACCGCAAAGGACGGCGCTGAGACCGATATTTTCGGCGTCAGGGTCGCCCTGTCCGGCGACACGGCTTTGATTTCTGCGCGCAGAGATGACGATGACGTCATGGGCGTTGACGCCGGTTCGGCCTACATATTCGTCCGCACCGAGACGACATGGCGACAACAGGCCAAGCTCACCGCCTTTGACGGCGCCGCCGATGACCGGTTTGGCCGCAGCGTCGCCCTTGCCGG
The DNA here is from genome assembly GCA_021776395.1 of Hyphococcus sp. GTDB lineage: Bacteria > Pseudomonadota > Alphaproteobacteria > Caulobacterales > Parvularculaceae > Hyphococcus. Next base: position 4,261 of record JAJFFZ010000036.1, read on the forward strand.
CGACACCGCCGTGATTGGGGCCATGTTTCAAGACGGCAAGGGCGAGAATTCGGGCTCAGCCTATGTGTTCACTCGCACTGGAAGCACCTGGAGCGAACAAGCCAAGCTTACCGCAGCCGATGGCGCCGAGGGCGATGTCTTCGGTTTCAGCGTTGCGCTCTCCGGCGACGCTGCAGTGATCGGGGCCGCTCGTGATGACGACAAAGGCAATGAATCGGGCTCGGCTTACATATTTAATATCGCCGGCGATTAGAGCCTTTCTGCCTTTCCTTGAATGGCCCGGCGCCCTAATCCTTGGCGAGCGACTTCTGGATTTCGCCAAGCCGGTCATACATGCCGAAAATGACGATATAAATCTCGCACAGGAAGTGCCAGAAGATCACCGCGATCGCGCCGCCAAGCGGCGCCAGGACGAGGCTGGCGATGCCTGAAGTGAAACCTCGGGAGAAACCGCCAAGAAGCCCGGCCAGGACGCCGAGCACAATGACGACGATGCCGATCCAATACAGTAACTTTATCAGGCTGGTGGCGATGAGTTTGTCGAAGGATCTAAATCTGTTGATGAAGTCGTTCATGGGTGGCTCCTTGATATTGCCATTGGGATGAACACAACTGTTAGGTGCGGGGTTGGCTGGCGGCCGAATCAACCGAGCCGGGCAGTATTCGCAGCACTCTATGCGCGATTCGATCCAGACTGCGCGCATATATGTGTGTGCGTGAAAATTGAGGAGAGGCGTTGCGGGCCGGTGGAAATGACCGGATCGGACATTTGGGTCTCCTTCTCTGGCGCCTCAAACCACTTTGGTTTTCCGCACAGTGAGGCGATTTGGACGCTTGCCGCAACGCCTTTGCATTGATACGAAACGCGACCGAATCAACAGTTTTCCGTGTAGAGGATACCATCATGGCGCTAGAACGCACCTTTTCGATCATTAAACCCGACGCCACCCGCCGCAATATTACCGGCAAAGTCGTCGCCAAGCTGGAAGATGGCGGCCTGCGCGTCGTCGGACAAAAGCGCATCCACATGACCCGCGAGCAGGCGGAAAGCTTTTACGGCGTCCATAAAGACCGCCCGTTCTTTGGCGAACTGGTGGATTTCATGATCTCTGAACCGGTCGTGGTGCAGGTTCTGGAGGGCGAGAACGCTGTCGCGCGCAACCGCGAGATCATGGGTGAGACCAACCCGGCAGACGCCGCCGCGGGCACCATCCGGGCGGAATTCGCCCTCTCGATTGGAGAGAACACCGTGCACGGCTCTGACGCGCCGGAGACCGCAAAAGAAGAAATCGAGTTTTTCTTCTCCGCCGACGAAATCGTCGGGTAGGGCGTCGAATGACCGGCAACGCCATCCTCGATCTGGCGATTTCGATCGCCGGGGTTTCGTTATTGGTGTTGCTGGCGCGGCTGATATTCGGCCATGGCGGGCGCGGGATTGACCGCGCCGCCGCCGCCGAAAGGCTGTCGTTTGACGAGCCTGATTTTGAGCCGATAGATTGGCTGATCGGCGAGGGTGCGGCGCTGGCGCGCAACGACGCCGGCGAATTGGCGGTGGTGATGGTTCACGGCGACGGGCTGGTGACCCGGCGGCTGGGCGCGGCCTCGCCGGCGCCCATCTATAGGGATGGCGCGCTTACCAGTCCCCGGCCAGATGGTACGGCGCGCGAAGTTCATTTTACCTTGCCGGAAGACCAGGCTGCGGCATGGCTTCGCGCTTCTGCATAGAAGGGTGTGGTTTTTCGAAGGTTTGCGATAGGGTAAGCTTTTGCGATAGTGTGAGCCAATGCATAGTTTAAAAATCTCTATAACCGCACTGTTTGTTGTCTGTGCTGCGACATCTGTTTCGTATGCAGAAGACTTGGCGCCGCCGCGTTGCGACTATGGCGCACCGCACGAAAACGCCGCTGAAGAACTGGCGCAATTTTCTTTCCTGATTGGCGATTATACGATTGCCGCGCATGCCTGGCAGGCAGAGGCGTGGTCGCCGCCGCGGCCGGGCGCGCCGGCGCGCTGGAATGGCTGGTATGGGCTTGGCGGCATGGCGATTGTCGATGAGTGGTACAATACCGATCCCGGCGTCGATCCGGATACGCCGCGCGGCGTTAATGTGCGCATGTTCGATAGCGAAGACGAAGAGTGGGACATGATGTGGGTCGCCACCGCCGGGCGCCAGGTTCAGGACCTGCGGGCGAAAATGCAAGACGGCGTCTTGACGATGTGGCAGGTCTATCCCGAGCGTCCAAACTTCAAGGCGGAGTTTGTGGTTGAAGACGCCGACCATTGGGCGCGGATTGGCTATATCAAAGACGACGCTGGCGAATGGGTGAAGCAGTTTAAACTGGCGGCGACGCGCATTGCCTGTGATCGGTAGGAAGAGTGATGCAAGACATATCGTTTCCGGATGTTATCGCCTACGCCGTGCCGGCTTTCGTGCTGCTGATCATTCTGGAAATGCTTGTCGTGCGGCGTACGGGCCACGGGCGCTATGAAACCAAAGACACGTTTTCTAGCCTCGCCATGGGGTTCGGCAATAACCTGATTGCGGTGATCGGCGCCGGGGCGCTGGTCTATGTGATGTATAGCTGGGTCTACCAGTTCCGGTTGATTGAGGCGATGCCAATCGTCTGGTGGACGATATTGCTGTGTGTGGTCGTTGACGATTTCGCCTATTACTGGTTTCACCGCATCGCTCATGAGCGGCGCTGGTTCTGGGCCAGCCATGTGATCCATCATTCCTCGCAGCACTAT
>JAJFFZ010000037.1 GCA_021776395.1 Hyphococcus sp.
CCCCGCCGCCACCGCTTTGATTACCCGATTGCGAAGCGCTGCGTCATATCCTCGTGCCATCAATGCCTCCTGTGCCACAGAAAACACCGAATCACAGTTCGATAGAGTTGTGAATCAAATACGCGTCAGGATGCTCTAGTACTCCCATTTGATGGCTGGGTACGCCAGTGCGGTTGCGTATTCGTTTGCGCGCCATTGCTCACGTGCAGCCTACGCGCCCAATAATCCAACTCGCCGGACGATTCCTCTAATATTTAGATGACTGAAGCCTCCAAAAGAGGTGAACTTCACAGATTCACCCTTTTGGGTGATTGGAAAATATGGCGCCTTCAGTGATGATGGCAGGGCAACAGAAAGCATCAACGTAATGAGCATTCAAACACTTGTGTTGGGAGTTTTTACCTTGGCGATTCTCATCCACAGTCCTCAGGGCAAAGCCTCCGAGCCTTCCGCCCTCGAATTTTTATCCGGCGAGTGGGAGGCAACAGCCCCAGCGCCAGAAACCGGTATTGTCAGCACTTTGCGATGGAGCAAGGTCTTAGATGAGCAGTTTTATCATGTTGAATATATGAGAAAACTGCCATCAGGGTCTGTTTTCCTGGGGGCCGCGTTTTACAAGAACACGTCCGGAGAGAGCACCACTGGTTCCTGGGCGGACTCCAATGGTGAATTGCTACCCATTGAGGCGAAGATTGAGGCAAATGTCGTCACTTCTATCTGGGGCGGCTCCGAGAAGAAGGGTCGAACCCGCTACGAATTGGTGGAGACCGATATTTTGATTGTCACGGACTGGATCAAAGTTCGCTCCGGTTGGAAACAATTCAGTAAACAAACATTCCAAAAGCTTGGCTTAGCAGTAGCCGAAACGCCGCAACCAGCCAATGCAGGTTCATTCGTAACCGGAATAGGCGGCCTATTTTTCCGAAGTGAAAACCCTGACACTCTTGGGGAGTGGTATTGGGAAACACTCGGCGTTAATCGGGCGCCTCAGTCTTATGGCGAAAGCCCGTGGTGGCAAATGGCTGGCCATACTGTGTTTGCACCTTTCGATCACGACACAACGTATTTTGGAGACAGCAACACTCAATACATGGTCAATTTTAGGGTCAGCGATTTGGACGCGTTAGTATCTGTGCTGAAAGAGCGGGGGGTCGATGTTGATGTTGACCCGAAACTCTATCCAAACGGCCGATTTGCCAGACTGGTTGATCCCGAGGGGAATGCAATAGAGCTGTGGGAGCCTGCAAACGCAGAGCAGAAATAAAGTAGAACCGCATTGGCACGCTCGAACAGCGCTCTAGCTTTTCTTCTTTGCCCGTTTGCGTTTCGGCCGCGGACGCTCTTCTTCGATATCATCAATGGTTGACGCATCGAGCATGCGCGGCGCGCGCATCAATGCTTCAGCGATTTGGTCCTGTTTGGTGAAGCGCAGACGCCTGAATAGCACATCGGCGCGCGCACTGCGCGAATGCGCGGTTGACGCCAGACGCTGGAAAATATCCTGCGTGGTCAATTCGATTTTACTCATCGCCGCCCCGGCTTGGTAGTCTTCCCTCTTGGAGGGTGATTCGAATTGATTAACGAAGCGTTAACCATAAGCGTTGCCGCCCCCTCAAAACCCTTCAAACTCGACGCTGCTTAGGGAAATCGACAGCCTGCCCCGATTGCGCTAAATAAAAGGAAACTGAGGAGTTTAATATGGCCCCGTCGTCCGAGCCGCTATCGGCGCAACCTCTTGAGCATGTCGATGTTCTGATCGTCGGGGCCGGATTATCGGGTATTGGCGCGGCCTATCACCTTCAGGGGCGTTGCCCGGACAAATCCTACGCAATTTTAGAAGGCCGCGGCGCCAGCGGCGGCACCTGGGACCTGTTCCGTTATCCTGGCGTGCGCTCCGACAGCGACATGTACACGCTTGGCTATCGGTTCCGTCCCTGGCGCAAGACCAAGGCGATCGCCGACGGGCCGTCTATTCTCGACTATGTCCGCAAAACCGCTGAAGATTATGGCATCGACAAGAAAATCCGCTTCAACCACTGGGTGACGGACGCGGCCTGGTCGAGCGCGGATGCGCGCTGGACGGTCACGGCAATGCGCGACGGCGAGGAAGTGCGGCTGAGTTGCAACTTCCTGTGGATGTGCTCGGGCTATTATCGCTATTCGGAAGGCTACACGCCGCAATTCAAAGGCGTCGATGACTTCAAAGGCCGCATCGCCCACCCCCAACACTGGCCACAGGATTTGGATTGCACCGGCAAGCGCGTGGTGGTCATCGGCTCGGGCGCCACCGCGGTGACGCTGATCCCGTCGCTGGCGGACAAGACCGCGCATATCACCATGCTGCAACGCTCGCCGACCTTCATGTATTCGATGCCGGCGGAAAGTCCGTTTGCAAATTTTTTGAGCCGGTTCCTGCCCGCCAGTGTGACCTACACAATCATGCGCTGGCAGCGGGTGATCTTGCAGCAATTCTTTTTCAAGATGGCGCGCGCACGACCGCAAAAAACCAAAGAAAACCTGATCGAGATGACGCGCTCGAGGCTGCCGAGCGATTATGACGTCGAAACGCATTTCACGCCGGACTATAATCCTTGGGACCAACGTCTGTGCCTGGTGCCTGACGATGATTTGTTCGAAGCGATTTCGAGCGGACGCGCCTCGGTGGTCACCGATGAAATCGAGAGCTTTACAGAAACCGGCATCAAGCTGAAATCAGGCAAAAACCTCGACGCTGACATTGTCATCACCGCAACGGGGTTGATTTTGGAAGTTCTGGGCGGCGCCAAAATGTCGGTTGACGGACATGCGGTGAATATTGGCGAGACGTTCAGCTATAAGGGCATGATGTATGACGGCGTGCCGAATATGGCTTCGGTGTTCGGCTACACCAACGCATCCTGGACGCTACGGGCCGACTTGATCAGCGAATATGTCTGCCGGGTGCTCAACCACATGGACAAAAACGGGTTTGCGCAAGCCGCGCCGCGCAATGATGATCCGGCCATGGAAAAACACCCCTATCTCGATTTTTCATCCGGTTATGTGAAGCGGGCCGAAGACACGCTGCCGAAGCAGGGGTCAAAGCCGCCCTGGCGCCATCCGCAAAACTACGCCGCCGATCTTTTCGGTCTGCGCTATGGCAAACTCGAAGACGGGGTGATGGAGTTTAAGAAACGCTCTGCCGGAAGCGCCGATGCGACGGACGAGGACAGATCGCGTATTGCCGCAGAATAGGCAATGCTCTAGCCGTTCAGCAATGCACGATAAGATAGCGCCTCGCGGCTGGCTGGCGAGAGGTCAAGGTTGAGGGCGAGTGCTTCGATTTGCTCGTGTAGCCCGTCAAGAGCCTGTTCGTCATCTGTCATTGCGGCGATTTCAACAAACGGACCAAGCCCGGGGACTTCATCGAGGGTGACATGCAAGGCCCCAAGAAAATAAAGATCGCGCGCTTTGTCAACGCGCAGAACCTCAACAAAGCCGAGCGATGTCAGCATTTCAACGGCCTTGTCGGCGTCATGTAAATCCATTGCAACACAGCGGTCAGGGCCGGGGCCTTTGCTGATCCACAACACGCGGCCGGACGGCGCCATGCTTCTTAAGCATACTGCCTGATCGTTCTCTGCGAACCGTTTGTCATCCATATCGAAATAAATATCGGTTTCGTGATTTTCCAGCATGAAGGCGACGCCGCCGCGTTGCATGATCTGGTCACGAATAGGGGCGAGATTTTCAACCCGGTATTTGTGCTCAACTTCGTACCGGCCTTGGAAGTGCTCGCCGGGATCGCACAACATACCTTTGCGTTGCAGATCAGATTCGCTTCCCATGGCTAGGACTTGACCTTCACGTAACTACCTGGCGCATCCTCTATCACCTTAAGCTTGCCGTCGCCGGGTTTGCGGGCGGGGGCCTTGTCGCTGCTCACCCGGTTGAGCCATTCGATCCAATAGGGCCACCACGAGCCGGGGCGGCGCTCGGCGCCGGCTTTCCAGTCCGCGATTGTCTCGGGCAGGTCGGTATTGACCGAGTGATGATATTTTTTCTTGTCCGGGTGGTTGACGACGCCGGCGATATGGCCGGAGCCGGCGAGCATATAGGTGACGTTGTCATTGTCTTTGGAGGCGAACAGCCGGGCAGAGTTGTATACGGAGTTATGCGGCGCGATATGGTCAGTCTCGCCGGCCTGCATGAAAATCGGAAT
>JAJFFZ010000038.1 GCA_021776395.1 Hyphococcus sp.
GGAGATGTGGCGCCGTTCGCGTTTGTGTGCAAAACAAGATTGACGCTCACAAATAGTAGGCCGTCCTCGCGGGGATGAAAATGACAGGCAAAGCCCTATGCCCCATAATATCTCGATCCGCACAACCCTCCGGCCGGGCGATCTCGGCCGCTTGATTTCTCTTCACGGCGTTGCTTATGCAGACGATCCGGTACATTTCGGTCGCAACTTCGAGGCCCATGTGGCGCGCACGGTAGCGGACTATTTGCTAGACAAGGACGGCGATGGCCGTATCTGGCTGGCGGAGCAAGAGGGCGCACTCGTTGGTTGTGCTGCGATGGTGGACCATGGCGACCGAGGACAGCTGCGATGGGTGCTGCTGACTCCGGAAGTACGCGGCCGCGGCCTTGGTAAAAAACTTGTATCAATGGCGATGGATTATGCTGCGCAGCAAGGCTGGCGCGAGGTTTACCTTGAAACCACATGCGGACTTGATGCTTCAATGGCGGTTTATCTCAAGATTGGATTTAAGGCCGTGAAGGAAGAGGTGCAGGATCTTTGGGGGCGCAAAACACCCATCATCACTATGGTCAAAAAATTGCTCTAAAGCACTTCTGCGAGAATATCCGTATAGAGTTCTTCCGGCGCCGGCTCGGGACTTTCCTGCGCAAACTCGGCGGCCTCTTTGACAATCCGCTTGATGTCTTTGTCAATCGCTTTCAAGTCATCGTCGCTCGCATAGCCGCCGTCTTTAATGCGCTGCTCGCAGCGTTTAATCGGGTCATTATGCTCGCGCACATCATCGACCTCATCGCGGGAGCGATATTTCGCCGGGTCGGACATGGAATGGCCGCGATAACGATAGGTTTTCATCTCCAGGATGAACGGCCCCTTGCCCGTGCGCGCATGCTCCATCGCCTCGCGGCCGGCTTCGCGAACCGCGACGACATCCATGCCGTCAACGTCCGTACCCGGAATGCCAAATGATGCGCCGCGTCGGTATAGGTGGGTTTCAGAATGTGCGCGCGTGACGCTGGTGCCCATGGCGTATTGGTTATTTTCAATAATGAACACCACCGGCAGCTTCCATAGTTGCGCCATGTTCATGGCTTCAAAAACCTGGCCCTGATTGGAAGCGCCGTCGCCAAAATAGGTCAGGCTGACTTTGTTTTCGCCGCGATATTTATTGGCGAAGGCGAGCCCGGCGCCGAGCGGAATTTGCGCGCCGACAATGCCGTGGCCGCCATAAAAATTCTTTTCGCTCGAGAACATATGCATGGAGCCGCCCTTGCCTTTGGAATAGCCGCCGACGCGGCCGGTCAGCTCCGCCATCACGCCTTTCGGGTCCATGCCGCAGGCCAGCATATGGCCATGGTCGCGATAGCCGGTGATGGTCTGGTCGCCGTCTTTCTTCACCGCCTCCATGCCGACCACCACCGCTTCCTGGCCGATATAAAGATGGCAGAAGCCGCCGATCAGCCCCATGCCGTAAAGCTGGCCGGCTTTTTCCTCAAACCGTCGGATCGACAGCATGTCGCGATAATAAGCGAGCAGCTCGTCTTTGGTGGCGGCGAGGTTGGATTTGGCTTTTCGTTTCGACATGCATCGGCCCCGTGTAGCAGCGAGGAATTCATACGCGCTGGCGCGCGCGCCGGCAAGGCGTCGTTAACCGCGTCAGCGCTTTGTTTTAATTGGCTTTGTCTGTCCGGCGGCGCAGCGCATCGTCGAGCGCCTGGCGGGAGATCACGACATCGCCCGCGCGGCTATAGCCGAGCACCGTGCGAATGGTCTCATCGACAAGGTCAGGGTCGAGCGATTTGGAGTTGAGCTGGTCGGCGCGTTTTTGCAGCTTTTCGCGATGCGCGCGCAATACATCAACCTCGCCGGCTTTGGCGTCCACCTCCGCCTCAAGCCGCGCCAGCGCGCCATAGCCGGCATTGCCCGCAATCGCACTGTAAATAATCGTCGCCGCCCAAAACATCATCGCCGCCGGGAGAACTACGCCAATAATAAACTGCTTACTCACCATCACCACGTCTTGGTTTGCTAGAACGCCACAACAATCAAATTAGGTTAATGAAAAGTAAATTATGGCGGTGCTTAGTTTGAAATCATAAGCCGTGCTTGTTCCCTCCCCTTGAAAAGGGGAGGGCTAGGGAGGGGATCACGGGCGTTCGGTAAAACGCAAGCGTATAAATTTGCTGATAGGCTTGATCCCTCCCTAGCCCCTCCCTTTTCAAGGGAGGGGGATATGCCCCGTGCTCAAACGAAAACATGAGACCTAACAGTGATGAAAACTCAAACTGAAGCGCTACCTAAATTATGCGCAGCTCAACGCGCAATTGCGCTTTGCCCGGCATAGCGTCCAATGCCGCCCAGCTCCTCTTCGATACGCAGCAGCTGGTTATATTTCGCCACCCGTTCAGAGCGCGCCAGCGAGCCGGTTTTGATTTGCCCGCAATTGGTCGCCACTGCGAGGTCGGCGATGGTGGCGTCCTCTGTCTCGCCGGAGCGATGCGACATCACCGAGGTATAGCCGGCGCGATGCGCGGTATCGACGGCGGCGAGCGTCTCGGTAAGCGTGCCGATTTGGTTTACCTTAATAAGGATTGAATTGGCGCAGCCTTTTTCAATGCCTTCGCGCAGCCGCGCCTCATTGGTTACAAACAAATCATCGCCAACCAGCTGGCATTTATCGCCGATCAGTTCGGTTACCGCGCGCCAGCCGTCCCAGTCATCCTCAGCCATGCCGTCTTCAACGGAGACAATCGGATAGCGCGCCACAAGGTCGGCTAAATATTTCGCCATCGCATCGCCATTGAGCGATTTGCCCTCGCCGGCGAGTTCATATTTTCCGTTTTTGTAAAATTCGGTGGCGGCGGCATCCAGAGCGATGAATACCTCCTCGCCCGGACGGTATCCGGCCTTTTCAATCGCCGACATGATAAAGCCGAGCGCCTCGTCTGTGGATTTGAGGTTCGGGGCGAAGCCGCCCTCGTCGCCGACATTGGTGTTGTGGCCGGCGTCCTGGAGGCCTTTTTTCAGCACATGAAAAACTTCCGCCCCCATCTGCAAGGCTTCAGCAAAACTGTCCGCGCCGAGCGGCATGATCATGAATTCCTGAATGTCGATGGGGTTATCCGCATGGGCGCCGCCATTGATGATATTCATCATCGGCGCCGGCAACACCCGCGCCTGGGTCCCGCCAATATAGCGGTAGAGCGGCAGCGCCGCGGCTTCAGCCGCCGCCTTCGCCGTCGCCAGCGAGACGCCAAGCAGCGCATTGGCGCCAAGGCGGGTTTTGTTGTCGGTGCCATCGAGCGCAATCAGGGTCTCGTCGATCAGCACCTGGTCTTCGGCGTCAAAGCCGGACAGCGCATCAAAAATCTCGCCATTGACCGCCGCCACGGCCTTTTGAACGCCCTTGCCGCCATAGCGGGCGCCGCCGTCGCGCAGCTCATGGGCTTCATGGGCGCCGGTTGATGCGCCCGATGGCACGCCGGCGCGGCCGGACGATCCGTCCTCCAGCGTCACATCGACCTCAACCGTCGGATTGCCGCGGCTATCGAGAATTTCACGGGCAAAAATATCGACGATGGCGGTCATAAATCACTTCCGTTCATGGGTTGCTGACGGCTGGGAAAAACTAAGCTCTCTATACGCCGCCGCCCGCCAATCGCAACCTGCATCCGGCTGCGCCCGTCCGCTCCGAGAACGCAAAAACGCCGCCCACAGGGGCGGCGCGCTAGGCGGACAAGGCGATTTAGCCGGACTACTCTTTTGGCTCAAGCACCTGACGGCCGCGATATTTGCCAGTTTTGAGGTCGATATGGTGCGGACGGCGTAATTCGCCCGAATCCTTGTCCTCGATATAAGTCGCCGCTTTCAGGCTATCGTGGCTGCGCCGCATGCCGCGTCTGGCGGGCGTTATCTTACTCTTGGGAACGGCCATGGCTAACCTCTATTATCCATAAATGGCGCAATTCAGCTCTCGCCGTTGCGCACGAAAGCGGTCGTCTAAGCCAACCGCCGGCTTATTGCAAGCCCGCTGTAGCGATTTTTGGCCGACGCCCAACCCGCGCCCTGCCCCGCTAACCGAGGCCAAACCTGGTTAATGCGATAGCGGCAAATTATCGGCCGGGTTTTGTCGAGCAGAAACTTGCATCCGCTAGCGTGCCCTTTTTTCCCGAGGTGTTGTGTTGCGTAGCGTTTTTCTCCTTTCCGTTGTTTCCAGCCTTGCCATGTTCGGTTCCGCCCAGGCGCAAATTTCTGAGAGCTTGCCCCCGGCGGGTCAGACGGTGGTGGAGCCAACCGCGATCTCGCGCCAGGCCCTCAACAGGGAAGCTCTGGTCGACCGGATGGCGGCGGATTTTTATGAAAACGCCCTGCGCCATTCGCAAGCGCTGCGGGTGCAAAAGGCGACGGCGCAAACCTATCTGGCAATGGGCGAGGAAGAGCGCGCCCAGTTTCGTGAGCAACGCCGTGCGGCCTGGAGGATGATGAGCCAGGGGCAGCGGCAGTCTTTACGCAACACCAAAACGCCGCGATATCTGTTGCTCACTGAAGCGCAAAAACAACCGTTTCGCAACATCGCGCGCGACCAGCTGACAGCCAGCGGCAGCCGCGCCATCGACCCAAGCCACGGCGGCATTTAATAGCGAAATATAAAGTTCAGTTTTTGGCTATTTTGTCCAACACAGTGATGGAATTCTTTCCTGCCGTGATCCGTCATTGACGGAATGTTTGTTAGACAAAATAGCTGGAAAAACCTGCGATAATGTATGGCTTGCCGATAATAATGGCGCCGCCCTACAACCGGGGTTATCTGTGCAAGCGATCCAGCACAAGTCGATATCCCTGATGCGCCTCCTCGCGGAGGAACCGCGCGACCCGGCCTATAGTCGTCGTCGAGGCGCCAGTCTCAGCAGCGATGTCGCGATAGGAATGCCCGCCGCCATCCAGCATCCGCGCAATCCGCCAGCGCTCGGCAAAAGCTTCCAATTCCGCCGGCGTCGCCAAGTCGCGCAGGAATCGCGCCGCCTCGGCGCCAGTTTTCAATTTGGCAAAGGCGTCAAACAGGGCCTTTTCATCCTTCGCTCGTCTTGTGCTGAGGTTTCTATTTGTCGGTCCGCGCATCGTCGCCTTTCTTTGGTTGAGGACAGCGCTGATTGTTGCCTATGCAAACACCCTCGCGCCGACATCGCATGCACATCAACATCGTGGGATAAGAAGCATTCCACATCCTGTTGTGTTATCGTATTAAGACGCTGCATCACTCAACGCAATCCATATTCGGGTCGCGCTTCGTGTCGCCCTTCATTCCGATACCCTGGCGCGCCGGAGTTTGCGGAAAGCGGTTTCCATGTTTTCGCCCGGCGCTATAGCAAATATTGGCGCATAATTGTGGGCCGCATATCAGCGATACTGTATCATCCGCCGATATATATCGACGGGAAATGGTCGTAAATTATACCAGCAAGAGCTATTGGGCGCCCTCGGTAATATTAGTTGAGGCTCGCACGATCAAAATGCTATCAATAAAAATTAACGCTCGCATATCGTTTGCTAGGACAAAATAGGACTGACGATTCAATGGGAAATACCGTGTCAGGTTTTGATTTATCAGCCGGTTGTTCGCTCGCTGGCGACGGCGTTGTGAACGAAGATTTTTTTGGGTGGACGGAGAAAGCGGCATGGGTTCTTGACGGAGCGACGGGCGTTTCCGACGAAAAGCTGCCCTACCCAAGCGATGCGTATTGGTTCGTTCGCACATTCAGCCGTTTTTTGGATTTTGAGCTACTGACGACGCCCGAAGCGCCAACGCTTGACGTCATGAACCGAGCCATCGCATCAACCAGGGGTAAGTATCTGGAAGGATCCGCCAACTCTGATCGCGGTCTGGCGTTGGCACCTTCGGCAGCTTTGGTCATAGTCAGAATGCTTAGAGGAGCAATAGAAATCGCCTCACTGGGCGATTGCAAAGCGTTGTTTACTGATGAAACCGGCGACACGCGTATATTCTATGATGACTCGCTTGAACCCTTTGAAAACAGAACACAGATCGCGCTTCGCGAGATACGAAAATATAATCCGGACTTATCGCATGCGGAACTTGTTTCCAAGCTGACGCCGTTCATGAAAGAAAACCGGCAAAAGATGAATCAACCTGACGGCTATCGAATTCTCAGCCTGACAGAGATAAACGCAGACGATTTGAACATTCAACGGACGTCTTTAAATGCCGGCGACAGTCTTGCGCTCATGAGTGATGGGTTTCTGCGATATACAGAAACCTTTGCGCTCGGCAATTACGCTAACCTGTTTGAGCGCGTCCAAAAAGATCCTCTTCTTTATGTGTCGGATGATATCCGCGTTGCAGAGAACGCGGACCCAGAATGCAGGAAGCATATACGGGTAAAGAAATCTGACGATGCGACATGCGTCGTTGTTAAGCTCAAGTGAGATTTATTGCTGTTATTTTGAATAGTTTTTTGTTTTCTCCATTTTCCCAACGCCCGCGTTAAATGTGTTGGTTGGATCTATGGTTTTGTAGTGCGCTGCATGCACGGCGCTTGCTTGATATAAATGCCCGACATTATGTTCGGCGGGATATTTAGCGCCGCGGCGATCCAAGATCTCCAACATGCGATGTTTTATAGCTTCAATATTGGCGCCTTTTTTGATGATGTAATCTTGGTGCAACACATGGCAGAGAAAATGACCGTAATATAATTTGTGCAACAGCTCCGCCTCAATATCTTCGGGAAGAGTTTCATACCATTGGTCATCATTACGACGCAGGGCGATGTCTAACGCCAAAATACCCTCAACGTCGCCTTTATACACAGCGTCAAACCGCACAGCAGCGCCTGCCGCTGCAAACCTATTCAGAAATGCCAGCTTTGCTTCGTTCAGAGAGCATTCAAAATACCCAAAATCGTATTTTTCACAGGAGGCGCTTAAGTATTTTGATGCTTCGCCAACGCCTTGGTCGCTCATCTTTAAAATAAGGTGATGCTCATATTTGTCGCGCCAAGACCTGATGCTTTTGGGTAGCGGGTTGGGAAGAATTCTCGCTATTGTTTGCAACGCCCGATCCGTGAGGTGGCGAGAAAAAAACTTTTGTCCGGAAAGCCACCCGTCAATCACCGCTTTTGCGGCAAAAAATGTCGGCAAAAACTTCGTGCCAAGCAACAAGATCAACCATACTGTATCGCGCCCATATTGCTCCGAAATATTGAACATGTCGCGATGCATGTACTCAGCCGATACAGGTAAGTTTTTGAATTTGCCGAGTATGTCGCACCGTAGCTTTGTCAGCGCGGCGGGATCATTGGTTCCGATATAATAAGTTTTTTCCAATTTGTGTTTTGGAAACGTATCCAATCGTACGGCGAAAACAGCTAACTTTCCTGCACATCCGCTGGCGCCATGAAGGCGGCGAGGATCGGCGTTAAAGCGTGCTGGGGTTGGGCAATCGATATCTCGCACCCAGGACGCATAGTCGCTGTCAGAGGCTTTCTGCGTATTGCCGCTGATGTCTGAGGGTAAATATTCTTTTCGTTCGAGCCGTGCGAGCATCTCTTCCGGGTCCTGCCCAAGCTCAATACCCAATTCGTTGACGAGGGTAAGCCGTCTATCGGCTTTGACTTCTGCATAAAGACATAATTGCGTGTAGGCGGGGCCGCGCGCGACCAATGCGCCGCCGGAATTATTGCATACGCCGCCGACAATCGAGGCGCCAATACATGAAGAGCCGATGACGGAATGCGGCTCACGGTTATATTTCTGCAAAAGGCCTTCAAGATCAAACAGCGTCGCTCCGGGAAATGCAATGATTTGACGGGCGTCGGGCAAAATCTGGATTGTCTTCATCCGCCGTGTATTGAAAATTACGACATCGCGATCATAGCCTACCGTCGGCGTTGACCCTTCGGTGAGCCCCGTATTGGCGGCTTGCATAATGATTATTATGTCGGCCGCGACACAAGCTTGAAGTGCGCGCCATTGCTCTACTAGGCAGCCGGGTCTGACGACCGCCAGGGCCTTGCCCGAGCCTGACCTATACCCGCGCCGAAATGGCGCGGTCTTTTTGGGGTCGGTCAAAACATACCGGCGCCCAACAATTGTTTGAAGTGTCGCCAGAAGCTCTTGGTTCGGCATAATCTATAACAAGTGTATTTTTAAAATTTTTCTCAACAATCCAGTTGCGTATTCAACGCAAAGGCAATTCTCCCTGCGCCGTCTTTCTTATTGGAGATCTGAAACAAAATCGTATCGGTCGCCCCGATAAGCAGACCGTGTGAACTCAACAACAGTTCCATCGGCCAGTTTTGTTATCCGCTCGATACGGAGAATTTCGCTGTTCTCCTTTATCATCAACAAGCCTGCCTCGGTCGGTGTGGCGAGGGACGCTCTAATTTTTTGTTTACCTGTGACCGGACGATTGCCCATACTTTCTAAGGCGTCATACAAAGAATCGCCGATGTCATCCAAAGGCGGCAGCAGGTGCTTCGGAACCACCGCATGCTCAATCGCCAAGGGTTCGCCGCCGGAAAGCCGTACACGGCCTAACCTTGCAACTTCTGCACTGGCGGACACATTCAAATGCGATGCCTCATCGCCAGTTGGGGGCGCGTAGGCTTTGACAATCCATAGGGCGCGCGGTTCATCTCCGCGCGCACGCGCATCGTCGCTAAAGCCGCTTAAGTAGGAGCCTGGCGCCTCGATTCGAGGCAGTACGAAGGTGCCGGAGCCTTGCTTGCGAAACAGCAGCCCCTCCGCGATTAACGTATCAATCGCTTTGCGAATGGTGACCCGCGAGGCGCCCGTCAGCTCGCTAAGGTCGCGCTCCGATGGCAGCGCTTCGCCTGTTCCAACGCCGCCAGTATTGATCCGATTGCGTAGATTGCTGGCGATTTGTAGATAGAGCGGCGTGTTGCTGCCTTTGCTAGGGCTCAGATCCTCCATGGAGAAATTCCTTAGCCGTTGTTCTCAATGGCGGCCCGTAGGTTGCCGTTACTGGATTGGAGCCGGGAGGCGGCTTCTTCGGGACCATAGCCCAGGCCGATTAAAATTGCAGACTTTAAATCCCCCTGCCCGGCTTCAATCGCTTTTGTTGCGGTTTCAACATCAGCATTTGTGAGCTGCTGTATAATTTCCGTTGCGCGCCGCTTCAATTTAGAGTTGGAAATCAGCATATTCACCATCAGGCCCTTATAGACCCTCCCGCATCGGATCATCGTCGCCGTCGAAAACAGGTTGAGGATTACTTTCTGTGCAGTCCCGGCCTTCATCCGCGTTGATCCGGCGACAAGCTCGCTTCCTGTTTCGGCGCAAAGTCCAAATTCCGCCACCTGAAGCAGGGACGTGTTTTCGTTGTTCGCAATACCGATCGTGAGGGCGCCAACCTTGTTCGCAGCCTCGAGCGCGCTGACAGTGAACCGGGTTTCGCCGCTGGCCGCAACGCCGATAACAACATCCTCGGCGTTCAAATTCAAAGACGAGAGCGCTTCAGCAGATGCGCCGCCATCATCTTCTGCGGCCTCAGCGCTTGCCGCTAATGCCTCCAGCCCTCCAGCAATGACAAATTTAATCCTGTCTTTTGGCCAGCCATAGGTGGGCGTCAATTCAACGCCGTCCTGAGCGGCAATTCGCCCCGATGTGCCGGCGCCGACATAAACCAACCGCCCGCCGCGCGCCAACCTCGCCGACGCATGTTCGCTCGCCTTGGCAAGGAGCGGCACAATCGGCTTTACCGCCGCAACAGCGCTCAATTGTCCTTCCAGCATAGCCTCAACGGCTTCCGAAGTTGACCAGCTGTCGATCTCAACGAATCGTTCATTCAGGTGCTCAGTTGGCATCCACGCCCCCATGTCCCTGTGTTTCGCCACAGGCTAATTTGGCTCCACGCAAACGGCCGCCTCAGAAAACCTATAGTAAAATCGCCAACGCGGCCCATAATATGTATTAAATTGGTGCTATACCTTTGTAAAGCCAGTGATTATGGTAAACGCCGGAAAATCAGGCGGATTATTGGGCCCGGCAGGCAAACCGTTGTGCTGACGGGGGGCTCGCACAAGGCCGCAAACTCTTTACCTGCTCAAACTTTCACGAAAATCCGCTTGCGGTAGAGGGCGAAAAGCAAGCCCCACTCGACCGCGAGAATGGCGACAATGCCTAAAATTCTCAACCCGATAGATCCGTCAAAAGTCGAAAGCGGAATAAGCACCGGATAGGCAAAAAAGCGCGCAACCATATAGATGGCGATGGAGTTGGCCCCAATGACCGCAAAGAATGTCGCCCATTGCCGTAAGCGAAGCTGCTCGATCAGTATAATGAAAAGCGCCAGGAATACGCTACAGGCGCCGATGGCAATGATGTCAAACGTGACCGTCCATAGTTTCTTGATCGGTGGATAATACGGCGCCAACGCCAGACCCGCGAGCATAAGAACAATACCCGTCCCGGCAAGGATGGCGGCCTTCCTTAAGTAAGTCCCGTTTGGTTTTACCAGCAGCGCCCCCGCAAAGGCGCCGGCCAATGTAATGCTCGCGCCTGAAATCATGCCGAGCAGCCCTTCAGGATCATAAGCCCCGCCATAGAGCCGGCCCGGCAACAAGGTTCGGTCAATCCATCCATTGATGGAGCCCGCAGCCGTAAGATCGCCGGCGCCAAAGCCCGGTACTGGCGTTGCGAGTTGAAGTAACGCGACAAACACCCAGATCGTGACCAGCATCATTGCGCGCCGCGGCCAGGATTTGATTGTGACAAGGATTATCATGGCGATGAGATATGCAACGCCGATAAGACCAAGCACGCTGGGAATACGAAAGCGTTCAGCAGTTACATCCCATCCCCAATTATATGCTATTCCCAAAAGAATCAGGATCAGCGCTCGTTTTGCCGCGCCGGATATATAAGCGCTGGGTGCTTTTAAATTCTCTTGGCGCGATAGAACGATCGCCGCAGACGCGCCCGACAAAAACATAAATAATGGAAATACGAGGTCATATAAATTAACGCCGGCCCAATCGGCGTGTTGCATTTGCGCGGACAACCACAAGAAAGCGGGAAAAGCTGTGGCGTCGGCAAGCGCATGCGCCAGAAAATCGCCGCCGATAATCCAGAACATATCGAAACCGCGCAGAGCATCGATGGACAACAGGCGTTGATTTTCCGGCCGGTGACGCATGGCTTACCAATCCCGGCTTGATGGCTCGCTAACGCGGCCGTTGATCCAGGTTTCAACAACATCAAATTGGCTGGAAAAGTGAACCAGGTCAGCCTTCATGTTTGTGGAAATCTCACCCCGGGCATTTTGTAAGCCTAACGCTCGCGAAGGAGTTGCCGTCGCCATTTGTATCGCGGTTGCAAGATCAACATTCAAACGGTCACGGCAGTTTTTCACCGCCAGCATCATGTTGAGCGTGGAGCCGGCAAGCGCGCCCTGCGGAGTTGTAAGTTTGCCATTGTCAGACGTTACGGTGGCGCCGCCTAACGAAAAGCTATCGATATCACTGCCAACTGTCGCCATGGAATCGGTGACAAGCGCAATGCGGGCGGGCGACATGCACTTTAACGCAAGGCGCAAGGACGCGTCGTGGACATGGTAGCCATCAACAATGATCCCGGCCCAGGCGCTGTCTGAATCGAGCGCAGCGCCAACTGCGCCGGGCTCGCGTGAGCTCAACTGCGACATGGCGTTAAACAGATGCGTGAAGCCACTGAGACCTTCTGCGGTAGCTGCATTAATTTGCGCATAAGTAGCGTTTGTGTGGCCGGCCGCAACGATGACGCCGCGCTCTGTCAACGCCCGTATCTGGCCCGACATTGTCATTTCTGGAGCTAAAGTGATCAGCGTTACGCCGTTCTTCAGCGATGATATTAAGTCTATCGACGCCTCATCGAGCGCCAGCAGTTTTCTTGCGTCATGCACGCCGCGTTTTTCCGCATTCAGGAACGGGCCTTCAAGATGAATACCGAGAACACCTGGCGCCCCAATCTTTATGGCCTCGTCCACCGCGCAGATCGCTTCGCCAATAATGCCTAAATCATCACTGATGAGCGTCGGCAAAAAACCTGTCGTACCGAATGCGCGATG
>JAJFFZ010000039.1 GCA_021776395.1 Hyphococcus sp.
AGCGCAGTGCGCAAAGCAATACAACTCGGCGACGTTACAGCCGCGCGTGCAATGCTTGGACGGCCATGGGCAGTGCAGGGCGTCATTGCTGAAGGGCAAAAGCTTGGCCGCACGCTGGGCTTTCCGACAGCGAATATGACCCTTGGCGACTATATCGAACCGCGCCGCGGGGTTTACGCAGTGACAGTGAAAGTAGACGGCAGTGACTTTAAGGGCGTCGCCAATTTCGGCCGACGCCCGACGGTGGGCGCCCCTGCGCCGCTGTTGGAAGCCCACCTGTTTGATTTCGATGGTGATCTCTACGGTCGGATGATCGAGGTTTCATTCATCGCCTTCCTTCGCGACGAGAAGAAGTTCGAAGGTCTTGAGGCGCTCAAAGCGCAGATCGAAAAAGACTGTATGGCGGCAAAAGAAAGTCTCCAATAGTCATTGACCCGCTTGAAGGGTCTGGCGAAACTGGAGCCGTGAAAAACGCCCTTTCCATATTCGCTGTTGCAGCATTGTTGTGCTCGCCGGCCTATGCGCAAGGCTTTGCACAAGAGGCGATGCAAGAAAACGCTGCGCCGCGGTTTGAATTGCCGGTCGCGTGTGATCCATCGCATGAATGCAGCATTCAGAAATATGTGGACCATGACCCGGGCCCTGACCGAATGGACTACGCCTGCGGCCGCCTCAGTAAGGATGGCGATACGGGTACGGATTTTCGTCTTCGGGATTATCCGGCGATGGAAAGGGGGGTCGCCGTCATCGCCGCTGCGGATGGGGTTGTGCGCGCTGTGCGTGATGGCATGGAGGATGTCTCGGTGCGTGAAATTGGCGGGTCTGCGATAGAAGGGCGCGAGGCCGGGAACGCTGTCGGGCTTGTCCATGGCGGCGGATGGGAGACCCAGTACAGCCATTTGAAAAAGGGAAGCGTTCGCGTGAAAGCGGGCGACGCCGTTCAGGCTGGCGATGTGCTGGGAGAAATAGGCCTTTCCGGGAATACGGAATTTCCGCATGTTGAATTTACAGTGCGGCGCGACGGCGGCGCGGTGGACCCATTTGTCGGGCTCGCAGAATTTGCGCGCTGTGAAGACGCCAGAGCGCCGCTTTGGTCTGACGCCGCGCTGGAAAAACTTCCCTATCGCCCGGTGGTTTTATTGAGCAGCGGATTTACCAGCGGATCTGCAAGCGCCAGTGCGGCGCGCAAAGGCGAATACGCAAACTTCTCACTCAACACCAAGGCGCCAGCGCTGGTTTTCTGGGCGGATTTATCTGGAACCCTGCAAGGGGATCGCGAACAGTTGACGATGACTGCGCCGGATGGGCGTGTGCTGGTGGAAGCTGATCGTGTGCTCGATGAAAACAATATCAGCTGGTTTATGTTCGCCGGTGTGAAGCGTCCAGGCGGCGGCTGGCTGTCAGGCGACTATCGCGCCCATTATTCCTTGATGCGCGACGGCGCCGTATTGGCGGAAAAGCGTGAGGTCGTCAGATTGCCGGAGTGACGCGTTAACCCTTAATATATCGCAAGGAGATGTGATCCAAGCGCCTCATTCTCGTCACATTGGAGAGTAAAATTGTACAATATTGAAACGCGCCGGGCCAAATGGGCGGCGGGAGGTTGTGTTGTGATTTTTTCCCCTCTTCGAAGATTTGGGCTCATCGGTGCGGCGTCGGTCATGGCGCTTGGCGCTGGCGCGACAGCCATGGCGTCAGGTTACGTTTCCGCCGGCCATTACAGTCCCGGTCACAGCTACGGATATTACGCCGCCGGTTATCATGGCGGCGACTACTACAATTACGGTTATGGACATGGTTATGGCTACGGGCACGGTTATGGGCATGGCTATGGCTACGGGAACGGTTACGGTCATGGCGGCGGCGCGGCGGCGGCGGTTGTCCTGGGCGCTATCGGCGGCGCCATCATCCTGAACGAAGTCTCCGAGAGCCGCGCCAACCGGCGCGCTTATGACGACCGCTATTATGATCGCTATGATCGTTATTCTTCGCGGGCGAGGCCGCTCAATACCGGTTATGCCGGACGAGAGAGATTACCGCGCGAAAGTTATGGCGGCGCCGGAGAGGCCGGGACGCTGAAGGATGAGAGTCTCGATGCAAGTCTTGATGGCGGCCCGGCGCCGATCCGTATTTCTTCTGGTGCGGCTTATGCGACTTGCGTTTCTCAAGCCCGTGCGGCGCTTGCCGATCGCAATTTTACCCTTGCCGTGCCGGATCGCCCGGATACGGCGGATGATATTGGCGGCGCCTGGAAAATGACCGCCAACGTCACCACACAGAGCCCTCAGGGAGAAAGCTGGACCCGGGCGATGTATTGCGAGGCGGACGCATCTCGCGTTTATCTCCTCGAGCTCCTCTAAGCGAGCCATATTGCCGGGTGACGAAGCGTATCCGGCCTGTTAAGACCGTTGTCATGAACAACGGTTTTTTCATATTGGCCGCAGAGCGTGGTTTGCTTGGCCCTATTATTAGGGATATTTTTGCCACCGGGCGAATTATCAGCCCGGCCGGGTGCGCTGGAAGCCGTTAGGCTATATTCAAGCGCCCAGGACCGGGTCTGACTTTTTCGTTTTCCTGACACCTTAAAAAAGAAGAGAAATCCGATGCCAGATGCATCGTCTAAAGATTCAAAGGCCGCTGAAGCCAGCACCAGTGACAATGGCGCCCGCGACTATAAAGACACATTGTTCCTGCCAAAAACCGACTTTCCCATGCGCGCCGGCCTGCCCAAGCGCGAGCCTTTATGGCTAAAGCGCTGGGCGGATATGAATATGTATCAGCGCCTGCGCGAGGACGCATCGGGCCGCCCGCCCTTCGTCCTGCATGACGGCCCGCCTTACGCCAACGGCCATATTCATATGGGCACGGCGCTGACCAAAATCTTGAAGGATATGATCGTGCGCGGGCGCCAGATGGCGGGGTTTGACGCCAATTACGTGCCCGGCTGGGATTGTCACGGCCTGCCGATCGAATGGAAGGTTGAGGAGGAGTTTCGCGCCAAGGGACGGGCCAAGCGCGACGTGCCGGCGGTGGAGTTTCGCGCCCGCTGCCGCGAATACGCCAGCGGCTGGCTCGACATCCAGCGCGAAGAATTTAAACGCCTCGGCGGTGAAGGCGACTGGGATAATCCGTATACGACGATGGCGTTTGCATCCGAAGCGGTG
>JAJFFZ010000040.1 GCA_021776395.1 Hyphococcus sp.
TCAGGTGTGTTCGTAGGAACCTATCTGAAACGCAGCCAATCTTAGCCGACGATAGTCAAGTTTTCATGGAGCGGCGTTCCGCCAGATGCGGACCCGCTCATTTGCGTCATGGGTATATCACCCGGAAACGCGAAAAGCACCGCGTTATTCACGCGTCTAGGATTGAGGCCAGGAGATCGAATGCCGACTATTCAGCAACTGATCCGCAAGCCGCGGAAACCGAAGCGACGGATTAACAAAGTCCCGGCGCTAGAAGCCAACCCGCAAAAGCGGGGTGTTTGCACGCGCGTTTATACAACCACGCCGAAGAAACCGAACTCAGCGCTTCGTAAAGTTGCAAAAATCCGGCTCACCAATGGCTATGAAGTGATCGGTTACATCCCCGGCGAGGGACACAATCTTCAAGAGCACTCTGTTGTTCTGATCCGCGGCGGGCGCGTTAAAGACCTTCCGGGCGTGCGCTACCACATTATTCGCGGCGTGCTCGATACGCAGGGCGTCAAAGATCGCAAACAACGCCGTTCGAAATACGGCGCCAAGCGTCCGAAATAGGGTTACAGAGCAATGTCACGACGTCACCGCGCAGAAAAACGAGTTGTTCATCCCGATCCTAAATTCGGCGACAAGACGCTGTCGAAATTTATGAATTACGTCATGCTTGACGGGAAGAAACCGGCCGCAGAAAAGATTGTATACGGCGCGCTGGACCGCATCGAAGAAAAGATGCGCCGTCAGCCGGTAGAATTGTTTAAAGAAGCGCTCGACAATGTAACGCCGACCCTGGAAGTGCGCTCGCGCCGGGTTGGCGGGGCGACCTATCAGGTGCCGGTCGAAGTGCGCCCGGACCGTAAGCAGGCGCTCGCCATGCGCTGGATTATTGGCGCGGCGCGCTCGCGCAATGAAACGACGATGGTCGATCGGCTGTCGAATGAAATTATGGATGCCGCGCAAAATCGCGGCGCCGCCGTTAAAAAACGCGAAGACACACACCGTATGGCTGAGGCCAATCGGGCGTTTTCGCATTATCGTTGGTAAACGAATTCAACCGAGTAAGGGCTCGCTGTCATGCCGCGTTCGCATAAAATTGAGGACTACCGCAATTTCGGGATCATGGCGCATATTGACGCCGGGAAAACCACGACCACCGAGCGCGTCCTCTATTACACAGGTAAAAGCCACAAAATCGGCGAAGTCCATGACGGCGCGGCGACGATGGACTGGATGGAACAAGAACAAGAGCGCGGCATAACGATCACGTCCGCTGCGACGACATGTTCCTGGAACGACAAGCTCTTGAACATCATCGACACGCCGGGCCACGTTGACTTCACGATTGAAGTTGAGCGTTCGTTGCGCGTGCTCGACGGCGCGGTTGCGCTGCTCGACGCCAATGCCGGGGTTGAGCCGCAGACCGAAACGGTGTGGCGCCAGGGCGACAAATATAGTGTTCCGCGGATGTTTTTCATCAACAAGATGGACAAAATCGGCGCTGATTTCTTCTTTTCCGTTGATTCGATTCACAAACGCCTCGGCGCCAAAACGGTTGTCGTGCAATTGCCGATTGGCGCAGAAAACAACTTCAAAGGCGTTGTCGATCTGATCAAGATGAAAGCGGTCCTGTGGGAGGAAGAATCACTCGGTGCGAAATTCTATGAGGCCGATATTCCCGAGGACCTGGTTGAGCAGGCGAAAGAATATCGCGAGAAAATGATCGAGGGTGTCGTTGAACTCGACGAAGCGGTTTTGGAGGCGTATCTCGAAGGCAACGAGCCCGATAACGCGACCATCAAGCGGCTTATCCGTCAGGGTACTTGCGCGGTTGATTTTCATCCGGTGGTTTGCGGCTCTGCGTTTAAGAACAAAGGCGTGCAGCCGATGCTCGACGCAGTGGTCGATTATCTGCCGAGCCCGGTTGAGGTGCCTGCGATCAGCGGCGTGTTGCCGGATTCTGACGAGGCGGTAACGCGCGAGTCGTCCGATGAGGCGCCGCTGTCAATGTTGGCGTTTAAAGTCATGACCGACCCCTTTGTCGGTACGCTTACTTTTTGCCGGATTTATTCCGGGAAACTGGAGACGGGGACTCAGGTCATAAATTCTGTCAAAGGCAGGAAAGAGCGCGTCGGCCGGATGTTGCAAATGCACTCCAACAGCCGCGAGGAAATCAAGGCGGCCTATGCCGGCGATATCATTGCGATTGTCGGCCTGAAAGACACCACCACCGGGGACACGCTTTGCGATCCGCAAAACCCAGTCGTGCTTGAGCGTATGGAATTCCCCGAGCCGGTAATCGAGCTTGCAGTTGAACCGAAGACCAAGGCTGACCAGGAAAAAATGGGCCTCGCGCTGCAACGCCTTGCCGCTGAAGATCCATCCTTCCGGGTAACTTCTGACGAAGAATCTGGTCAGACCATTATCAAGGGCATGGGCGAATTGCACCTCGACATCCTCGTTGATCGCATGAAGCGCGAATTTAAGGTTGAAGCCAATATAGGCCAGCCGCAGGTCGCCTATCGCGAGACCATCACCAAGCACGCCGATATCGACTACACGCACAAGAAACAGTCGGGCGGTTCTGGTCAGTTTGCACGCATCAAGTTCCGCGTTATCCCGCTGGAGCCGGGCGAGGGTTACCAATTCGAAAGTAAGGTTGTCGGCGGGAATATTCCGAAGGAATACATCCCGGGCGTTGAAAAAGGTCTGAAAACCATTCGCGAAGCCGGCCTTCTGGTGGGTTTCCCGATCCTTGATTTCAAAGTTGAGCTTTATGACGGCGCCTTCCACGATGTCGACTCATCAGTGCTGGCGTTCGAAATCGCAGCGCGCGCGGCGATGCGTGAGAATAAAGCCGAGCTTGGCCTCGCCATGCTCGAGCCGGTCATGAAGGTTGAGGTTGTCACGCCGGAAGAATATACCGGCACGGTTATCGGCGATCTCAATTCCAGGCGCGGTCAGATCCAGGAACAAGAGATGCGCGGCAACGCCAATGTCATCCACGCAATGGTTCCTTTGGCGAATATGTTCGGCTATGTGAACAATCTGCGCTCAGCCACACAAGGGCGCGCTCAGTACACGATGCAGTTTGATCACTACGATCGCGTGCCCAAAGCAGTTGAAGAAGAAGTAAGAGCGAAATTAGCCGGCTAACCGGTGAAATTTTAAAGGCAGTCGTCAAGAGACGGAGAAAGTAAGATGTCGAAAGAAAAGTTTGAACGTAATAAACCGCACGCCAATGTCGGCACCATCGGTCACGTTGACCACGGCAAGACGACGCTAACGGCGGCGATCACCAAATATTTTGGTGATTTCCAAGACTATGACCAAATCGACGCGGCGCCGGAAGAAAAGGCGCGCGGCATCACCATCTCTCCGGCGCATGTCGAATATGAAACCGACGCACGCCACTACGCGCATGTCGACTGTCCGGGCCACGCTGACTATGTGAAAAACATGATCACGGGCGCGGCGCAAATGGATGGCGCGATTCTGGTTGTGAGCGCGGCTGACGGCCCGATGCCGCAAACACGAGAGCACATTCTTCTGGCCTATCAGGTCGGCGTCCCCTCGATTGTTGTTTACATGAACAAGGTCGATCAAGTTGACGATGAAGAGCTGATTGAGCTGGTTGAAATGGAAATCCGCGAGCTGCTTTCCAAATACGACTTCCCTGGCGACGATATTCCGATCATCAAAGGGTCTGCGCTTGCAGCCCTTGAAGGCCGCGATCCGGAAATTGGCGAGAATTCAATTCGTGAGTTGATGAAGGCGGTTGACGAATATATTCCAACACCGGAACGTCCGGTTGACAAGCCGTTCTTGCTGCCAATCGAAGACGTGTTTTCGATCTCTGGCCGCGGTACGGTTGTGACCGGCCGGGTTGAGCGCGGCGTTGTCAATGTTGGCGACGAGCTTGAAATTATCGGCATCAAAGAGACGCAGAAAACCACCTGCACGGGCGTTGAAATGTTCCGCAAGCTGCTTGATCGCGGTGAGGCGGGCGACAATGTCGGCGTTCTCTTGCGCGGTATTGATCGTACAGCGGTTGAGCGTGGCCAGGTTCTTTGTAAGCCGGGTTCGGTTACGCCGCACACCAAGTTTACGGCTGAAGCCTATATCCTGACCAAGGACGAGGGTGGTCGTCACACGCCATTCTTTAAAAATTACCGTCCGCAATTTTATTTCCGCACCACGGATGTGACCGGTGTTGTTACGCTCAAAGAGGGTACGGAAATGGTGATGCCTGGCGATAATGCTGAACTCAATGTCGAACTGATCGTGCCGATTGCGATGGAAGAAAAACTTCGCTTCGCTATCCGTGAAGGCGGCCGCACAGTCGGGGCCGGCATTGTTGCGAAGATTATCGAATAGACGAATGGAATACCGCGCGGGCCAGAGCAAAATCTGGCCCGCGCGTTGGTTTTTGAAACTGGAATATTAAACAAGCGAAGCGTCAGAGACATGCAACAGAATATCCGCATCAGGCTTAAAGCATTCGATCACCGCGTTCTCGATGCTTCGACGATTGAAATCGTCAATACGGCCAAACGCACAGGCGCGAATGTGCGCGGGCCTATCCCGTTGCCGACGCGGATTGAACGCTACACCGTTAACCGCTCGCCGCATGTCAACAAGAAGAGCCGCGAGCAATTTGAAATGCGCACCCACAAACGGTTGTTGGATATTATCGACCCGACGCCGCAAACGGTTGATGCGCTGATGAAACTTGATCTGTCGGCCGGCGTCGACGTTGAAATTAAACTTGGCGCCTAGGAGCAAAGACGATGCGCACCGGATTAATAGCAAAGAAAATGGGCATGACCCGGATATATACCGAGGACGGCGAGCATTTGCCGGTGACGGTCATGCAGATGGAAAACTGTCAGGTGGTGGCGCAACGCACCGCTGACAAAAACGGCTATACGGCATTGCAACTGGGCGTTGGCGTCCGCAAAGCCAAGCGCGTCACCAAGGCTCTGCGAGGACAGTTCGCGAAGGCCAATATTGAGCCCAAGGCCAAGGTTGTCGAGTTTCGGGTGTCAGATGACAATCTCGTGGATGTCGGCGCTGAGCTTTCTGCGGAACACTTTCTCGTCGGTCAGATGGTTGACGTGACGGGCACATCTATCGGCAAGGGTTTTGCCGGCGCTATGAAGCGTTGGAATTTTAGCGGCTTGCGCGCCACCCACGGGGTGTCGATTTCGCACAGATCGCTTGGCTCCACCGGTCAGTGTCAGGACCCGGGCAAAGTCTTCAAAGGCAAGAAGATGGCCGGTCAGATGGGCGCCAAACGCATCACCACACAAAATCTTGAAGTTGTGCGCACCGATGCGGAGCGGGGATTGATTTTAATTAAAGGCGCCGTGCCAGGACCGAAAAGCGGCTGGGTGCTGATTAAAGACGCCGTCAAGCGCGCGCTCCCCGATGATGCGCCGCGCCCTGCCGGGTTGAAAATAAAAGCGGACGATAAAGCCGCCACGTCGGAAGCAGCGCCAAGCGAAGCGCCCGCAGAACAAACCACCAAAGAAGGGGGCGAATGATGAAAGCCGACGTCCTCAGTTTTAGCAGCAAAAAGACCGGCGCCATCGATCTCGATGATGCGATCTTCGGGCTTGAGCCACGCAAAGACATTTTACACCGCTGCGTCGTCTACCAACTCGCCAAGCGCCAGCAGGGAACGCATCATGCGCAAGAACGCAATGAAGTGCGCGGCACGTCGAAAAAATCTGGTCCCCAAAAAGGCAGCGGCGGCGCCCGTCACGGCAACCGCAAAGCGAATATCTTCCGCGGCGGCGGCAAAGCCCATGGCCCGCGTCCGCGCAGCCATGCGTTCAGCCTGCCGAAGAAAGTGCGCCGTCTCGCCTTGATGCACGCCCTGTCGGCCAAATGCGCCGACGGTTCGTTGATCATCATTGACGAAGCGAAATTAAAAGAAGCCAAGACAAAAGCGGTTGTCGATGCGTTTGCGAGGCTTAATCTCAGCAATGCGCTGATCGTCGATACCGAGATTGATGAAAATCTGGGTCTGGCTGCGCGTAATATTCCGGGCGTTGATCTGATCCCGGTGATGGGCGCCAATGTCTATGATATCCTGCGCAAGGAGAAACTGGTGTTGACCAAAGCTGCCGTTGAGGGGCTGGAGGCGCGTCTCAAATGAGCAAGAAAACAACCATAACCGAGGGCCTTGAGGTCCATTACAACACACTGATCCGGCCGGTGATCACCGAGAAATCGACGATCGCTTCGGAGCACAATCAGGTGGTGTTTCTAACCCCGCTGACCGCGACCAAGCCGGAAATTTCCGAGGCGGTTGAGGCCTTGTTCAAGGTTAAGGTCAAAGCCGTCAACACGATGCGGGTTAAAGGCAAGACAAAACAATTCCGCGGCCGCACCTTCACGCGCTCGACGGTGAAAAAAGCAATTGTGACACTAGAAGAAGGCCACGCAATTGACGTGACCACAGGACTTTAACGGACGGGTTTTAAGAACAATGGCTCTTAAAAAATTCAAACCAACAACGCCGTCGCGCCGCCAGCTTGTGCTGGTGGATCGCAGCGAGCTGTGGAAGGGCAAGCCGGTCAAGACGCTGACCGAGGGGCTGTCTTCCAAAGCCGGGCGCAACAATACTGGCCGCATCATGACGCGCCGTCGTGGCGGCGGGGCGAAGAAATCCTATCGCATTGTCGATTTCAAACGCCGCAAGTTTGATGTCGAGGCGAAAATAGAACGCCTAGAATACGATCCCAACCGCACCGCATTTATCGCGCTGATCAAATATCTCGATGGCGAGCAGTCCTATATTCTGGCGCCGCAGCGGGTCAAAGTCGGCGACAAAGTGATTGCCGGCGACAAAGTTGATGTGAAACCCGGCAATGCAATGCCGATGAAAGCGATGCCGGTCGGCACCATCATCCACAATGTTGAGATGAAGCCAGGCAAGGGCGGGCAAATCGCACGCTCCGCCGGCGCTTACGCTCAGCTTGTCGGTCGCGACGGCGCTATGGCGCAGGTTCGGCTGCAGTCGGGAGAAGTGCGCCTCATTCTCGGCGAATGCATGGCGACGATCGGCGCGGTCTCAAACCCCGACCACATGAACCAGTCGCTCGCAAAAGCCGGCCGTAATCGCAACAAAGGCAAACGCCCGTCCGTGCGCGGCGTGGTGATGAACCCCGTCGACCACCCTCATGGCGGCGGCGAAGGACGAACTTCTGGCGGCCGTCACCCGGTGACCCCTTGGGGCAAACCGACTAAGGGCGCCAAGACCCGCAAGAACAAACAAACTGACAAATACATTCTTCGTTCGCGTCATGCGAAGAAGAAGAGAAAATAGGACGCCGGAGAAAAACATGCCACGTTCTGTCTGGAAAGGCCCGTTTGTCGATCGCTATCTGCTTAAAAAAGCAGACGAGGCGCAAGACGGCAAACATAAGGGCGGTATCAAAACCTGGTCGCGTCGTTCGACCATATTGCCGCAATTTATCGGGCAAACCTTTAACGTCTATAATGGGCGCAAATTTATCCCGGTGCATGTCACCGAGGATATGGTTGGCCACAAGCTTGGCGAATTTTCGCCGACCCGGACATATTTCGGTCACGGCGCAGATAAAAAGGCGCGGAGAAAATAGTCATGGGTCAGAAGAAAAATGAACGGCGATTTGAAGATACGCAAGCCATGGCGAAGGGCCGGATGATCCGGATCTCGCCGCAAAAGCTGAACCTCGTCGCCCAGCTCATTCGCGGCAAAAAGGTTGAGAAGGCTTTGGCCGATCTGTCGTTCTCGCGCAAACGGATCGCGCAAGACGTCAAGAAAGTACTCGAAAGCGCGATTGCGAATGCGGAAAAAAACCATGACCTGGATATTGATGCGCTGGTCGTGGACCAGGCGTTTGTCGGCAAGAATATGGTTTTGAAACGCTGGCGCGCGCGTGCGCGCGGCCGGACGGGCAAAATTCTAAAGCCGTTTGCAGAAATTACAATTGTGGTCAAAGAAGTTGAGGAGGCCGCCTAATGGGTCAGAAAGTAAACCCTATCGGCTTGCGCCTCGGGATCAATCGCACCTGGGACTCACGCTGGTTCGCTAATAAGGGTCAGTATGGCGATCTTCTTCATGAAGATTTGCGCATCCGCGAATATCTGGAAAAACGCCTGGCGCAGGCCGGCGTTTCCCGGATCGTCATTGAGCGCCCGCACAAGAAATGTCGGGTGACGATTTACACGGCGCGTCCGGGCGTGGTGATCGGCAAAAAAGGCGCCGACATCGAAAAGCTTCGCCAGGAGCTCTCAAAGTTGTCGTCGTCGGAAACAGTTTTGAACATCGTTGAAATCCGCAAGCCGGAAACCGACGCCAAGCTGGTCGCTGAAAACATCGCCCAGCAATTAGAGCGCCGGGTGGCGTTTCGCCGGGCGATGAAACGCGCGATGCAGACATCACAACGGATGGGCGCGCTGGGTATTCGCATCAATGTCGCGGGCCGCCTTGGCGGCGCGGAAATTGCGCGGATGGAATGGTATCGTGAAGGCCGCGTGCCGCTGCACACATTGCGCGCCGATATTGATTACGGCGTGGCGACAGCGCGCACCACTTACGGCTCGATTGGCGTCTAGGTCTGGATCTTCAAAGGCGAGATCATGGAGCACGACCCGATGGCGCAAGAAAAAAGATTGATCGACGCACAGACAGGCGGCGTCGGCCATAACCGGCCGCATGGCGGCGAAAAAAGAGTTTAGGACGCGGGACTAGTTGAGCAATGCTGCAACCGAAAAAAACAAAATTCCGCAAGATGCACAAAGGCCGGATTAAAGGTCTTGCTAAGGGCGGTACGGATTTGAATTTTGGCTCTCACGGGTTGAAGGCGCTGGAGCCTGATCGCGTGACGGCGCGCCAGATCGAGGCGACGCGCCGCGCGATTACCCGCGCCATGAAACGCGCCGGACGGGTGTGGATCCGCATCTTTCCCGATGTGCCGGTAACGAAAAAGCCTACCGAAGTTCGGATGGGTAAAGGCAAAGGCTCGGTCGAGTTCTGGGCGGCGAAAGTTAAGCCCGGACGGATCATGTTCGAAATCGACGGTGTTACAGACGAAGTCGCCCGCGAGGCGCTTTTGCTTGGGGCCGCCAAGCTGCCAATCAAAACGCGCATCATCACGCGCGTCGGCAAGTGATTTTAGGAGCGATTGCCATGAATGCCGGTGAAGTACGCGATCTGACGAGTGACGAGTTGAAGGACAAGCTTCTTCTCCTCAAGAAAGAGCAGTTCAATCTGCGTTTTCAACAAGCGTCCGGTCAGCTTGAGAAGACAACCCGCGTCAGCGAAGTCCGCAAGGACATTGCGCGCATTAAAACAGTGCTCGGCGAACGCGCCGGCGCTAACGCTAGTTAAAGATAAAGAGGCCAGTCCATGCCGAAACGCATCCTGCACGGCGCCGTCGTGAGCGACAAAGGCGATAAAACGATTATCGTCAAAGTGGAGCGTATTTTTACGCACCCACTGTTTAAGAAGACAGTGCGCCGGTCAAACCGGTTCCACGCCCATGACGAGGCCAACAAGTTTAAAGTCGGCGATCTGGTGCGCATCCAGGAATGCGCGCCGAAGTCGAAGCTGAAGCGCTGGGAAGTGCTCGGCGAGGTCACTAAGGCCTAAGAGTTTTTAAGTGCGGGCACATTTTGCTCCCCGCGTTGAGTTTAACGGTTAGCGGGCCAAGTGGCCCATCAGGAGGATCGCCATGATCCAGATGCAAACGAATTTGGACGTTGCGGATAATTCCGGCGCCAAGCGCGTTCAGTGCATCAAAGTGCTGGGCGGCGCCAAACGCAAATATGCGGGCGTCGGCGACATTATTGTTG
>JAJFFZ010000005.1 GCA_021776395.1 Hyphococcus sp.
GAAGGGGGGGCTTGCAACCTCTCCATCGCGAAAATCCACACAACCTACACACGAATTGAATCTTCGATTTTACAACCCAGAGAGGGTAGTCTTCCATAGTTTTCGCTGACCGTTTGCGAAGCAAACGCAGCTGCGCGGACATGCATTTTCTCTATTGGTACGCCGCACGCGACAAATTCTCCGTTGAAGTTGTTTTAATATGAATTTTTCTCGCGAGACGTGCACGGCATACGGCTTTACGCCGTAAATTTCGTCGAATGGGGCCCCTACCCCATTTGACTGGTGAAAAGTTATCCTCACGCATTCCAGCGGCCTTATGATGCTTTTTGTGATGAATTTTAAAAAGAGAAAGGATCAGTGAGACAGTATGGAGGCCTTCAATTCGCTTTGCGCTACGGCGCCTTGCTTTTAGCGCCGCCTTTGCCGGCGGTTTGCGATGCTGGCTCATCTTGCGGCAGGCGCATGGCGTCGATTTGGTCGCGGCGGATTTTGAACCGGTCGAGCTCGGCGCCGCGTAGTTTTTTGCCTGTGGCGTTTTTGAGCTTTTGCGGATTGACGGCTTTGCCTTTGAGGTGAACCTCATAATGGAGGTGCGGCCCGGTGGAGCGTCCGGTGGTGCCGACATAGCCAATGATGTCGCCCTGGCGCACGCGCTTGCCCGCGCGGATGCCGCGGCGGAAACCTTTGAGGTGGGCGTAAGCTGTCTTGTAACCATTTGCATGACGTATACGAACATAATTGCCGAAACTGCCATAGCGGTTGGCGCGCTCGACCACGCCATCGCCGGCGGCCTTGATCGGCGTGCCGCGCGCGGCGGCGAAGTAAACGCCCTTATGGGCGCGGCGATAGCCGAGGATCGGGTGTTTGCGGCGGCCAAAGCGCGACGACAGGCGCGCGCCGTCTATCGGCGTTTTCATCAACAGGCGTTTGGCGCCTTGTCCGGATGCGTCGTAATAATCACCACGCTTGCCGTCGGTTTTTCCGGCAAAGCGATAATAGCCTTTCTCGCGCGAGCGTCCGCGCCAATAAAGCCGTGCAAAGACGATATCGCCGGTCGACACCAGCGCGCCCTGGTCGTCGTAGCGCGCCTCGAAGATCGCCTCAAATTCGTCGCCGCCAAAGATTTCGCGTTGAAAATCAACGTCATAGGAAAAGGCGTCAGCGAGATCGGCGATAATCTGGTCCGGCGCGCCGGCGGCCTTTGCGGAGACATAAAGGCTGCCGTCAATGCGTCCGGCGACCGACAGCATGCGGGTGGTGAGCGGCACCGGGGCGGTCTCGGCGGAGAACCCGCCGGATTTTTCGCGCCGCACGAAGATGCGGTTTTCCGCGTCGGCGCGAAACTTAAGCGCCATCAACCGCGCATCGCTCCCGCCACTGGCGGCGTTCTGGAACAGCGTTTCATAAGGCTGGCCAAGGGTGAGCAAGAACTCCTGGCCCGGACGCAGCCGACGGAGATTGTAATGTTTGCCAAACGCGTAAGCGGCTTCATTGCGGTCGCGCGCATTAACGCCGGCGCGTTTGAGCGCGTCGACAAAATTCTCGCCCCTGGTGATGCGGATGCGGATATCACGAAAGCCACGATCAAGGTCGCCCGCATACAGCACCGCCGGCGGCGCAGTGTATTGGGTTTGGCGCTGCATATCGCTCGGGAAAAAGACCGGCGGCGGCGCATCGCTCGCCTCGGCGATCAGAAAGCCGCCGATTTTTGCCGCGCGCCCGAGCCCGGAGGGATGCAAGTTTGGCGTAATTTTTCGTACCGGCTTAAGGCGCGGCGTAAACCCGTCATCGGACTGGCGTTCAACAGGTACGGCCTCAGCTTGCGGCGGCGCGCTGGCGATCGATTGAACGCTTTGTCTCGCGGCGCGTGATTGCGCCAGCGCCTCGGCGACGGTGAGGCGCACGGGTTCTTTTGGCGCGGGTTCCGCAACGGCCATCTCTTCGGTTTGCGGCGCCGGTTCGGCGGCCGGCGTGATTTTGACGACCTGCCGCTCAATCGCAGGCGCGGGGCGCAAGGGCGCCGGCGTTGTCATCATCGCATAGCCGAGAAACGTAACGCCCGCGAACAGCACCGTCAGCGATGCAGCCAGCGCGACCGGACCGCGGCGGCGGCGTTCAATCGGGCAATAGGCGGCGTCAATACTACTCTGCTCAGCAAATCCGCCGGTTTCATTATATTGGCCCGTGTTAAAAGATTGGCTTTGCGATGCGGACATGGGCGGGCGCTACTCGTATATTGCCGGTTCGGCGCTAAAATGCGTCGCGACACACTATTGCCGCATCGAGGCGAAACTCAAACTCGGACCCGGCAGGCTCCAGGCCAAACTGGCGGATTTTCACCCGCCAGAGCAGGCTACATGACACGCCTCGCCAAATCCTGCAATTTTCTGCATGCTGGGCGCGGCGGACGTTTAGAATTAGACCTTTTTAGCGTTAACCGACGCCGAAAAGGAACGATGGCCTTTGAGGGAAGCGGGTAAGATGCGGGCGTGGCGGTAGATCGTGG
>JAJFFZ010000041.1 GCA_021776395.1 Hyphococcus sp.
GATACCGTCATGCTTGCTCGCGCTTGATCCCGGCGTCGGTTTCGGCTGAATTACCGCTTCTTTTTTGGTAAATTGTAGGCAAAGCGCAATGCGTCTCTTCCTGTTTTTCGTATTCCTCACCTGCATCAGCGCAACCGGCGCCAACGCAAAATACTCATTCTGCAACAAAACCAGCTACGCGCTGTCTGCGGCCGTGGGCTATGTTGACGGCGACCGGCTGGCGACACGGGGCTGGTGGCGACTGCGTCCCGGCCAGTGCAAGGTGGTGTTAACCGAGCAAACCAATCCCGGCCAATATTTCGTTTATGCCGAAGCCATCCCCGGCCACAAAGGCGAATTGCGCACCTGGTCCGGCGATACCGGGCTTTGCGTTGAAAATTTCGGGTTTTTCAATCTTCGCAATCAGGATGTCTGCCGCGACGACCCGTTACGCAAGCGTAATTTCTTCGATGTCAACGTCACCGAGGACGCCAACGGCAACTGGCAGACCGACTTTGCCGAGGCCAGCAACTATACCGTCTATTCCGCGGAGGTCGCCGGCGTTCAACGCCTGCTCAGCGACACCGGCGCCAAAATCCAGCGCATTGACGGCGCCATGGGGCGCGAGACCCAGCGCGCGCTGGCGGTTTTTCGCAAGCAAAAAGGCCTCACCGAATCCCGAAGCATCGATGACCAGCTTATCGACGCGTTGATAGAAGAGGCCAACGCCGCTGAGGCTAAGCTCGGATTTTTCTATTGCAACAAAACCGACAACCCGGTGTGGAGCGCGATTGCCGAGCCCGAAGACGAAGACAGCTATCGCTCACGCGGCTGGTGGCGGCTTGAGCCCGGCGACTGCGCCAAAATTATCAAGGGCGAATTGCAGCACGACCATTATTATGTTTACGGCGCCATTGAAGAGGGCCTGAATGAACGCCAGATCAACAATGGCGACAAGGCGTTTTGCGTCAACGCGGTGATGTTCAACGCCAAGAATGATTTGAGCTGCGCCGACCAGGATTTGGATGAGGCGACGTTCCGGCGCATCGAAATTGGCGGCTCGCCATCGGCGACGTTTGAGTTTCTGCCGGAAATGTTTACCGCACCGCCGCCGGCTGAGTAGCGCTATATACGCGCGCGTGGGTGAGCTTTGTTCGCCTCTGGGCGATAATGACGCGGCGGCCATCGTCCAAGCTTGGAATTTATTGTTTTGATTGACCTTCGACATATCGACGCCTGGGTGTTTGACCTCGACAACACGCTTTACGACGCCGAGTGCCAGCTGTTTGCCCAGATTGACGAGCGCATGACGGCGTTTATTCAAGACCGGCTTGGCCTGCCGCATAGGCAAGCGCGCAAACTGCAAAAGGATTATTACGTCCAATATGGCACGACAATGAGCGGGCTGATGCGCGAACATAATGTCGAGCCGCAGCAGTTTCTCGACTATGTGCACGATATTGATCTGACGGTAATCGAACCCAATCCGGGCCTGGCGGCAGCGCTCGCCGATTTGCCGGGTGAGAAATACATCTACACCAACGGCTCGACCAGGCATGCGGAAAATGTCGCCGGCGCGCTCGAAATTTTGCATCTGTTTGAAGATGTCTACGACATCAAGGCGGCGCAATATCGCCCCAAGCCAGACCGCGCGCCCTATGAGGCGTTCCTTCAGCAATTCGATTTGCACGCCCACCGCGCGGTGATGTTTGAAGATATTGCGCAAAACTTAGAACCGCCGCACGCGCTCGGCATGACCACGGTTTTAGTCTGTTCCGACGCCGCCTGGCTCGCTGATGAGCCGGAAGAAAAGCGCTCTGCAAGGCCCGGAGACGGCGGCGATCACATCCATTATCAAACGAACGACTTGACGGCCTTCCTGAAGGCGGCGACGACATCGCAAAACTTGGCTTAAACCAATCGGACCTCATGGCGAAAAATACTGACCTCGAAAAGATTATCAATGACGCCTGGCAAGCGCGCGATGAGATGTCGCTCGCGACCAAAGGGCCGGCGCGAGACGCCGTCACTACCGCATTGCAAATGCTCGACGCCGGCGAGGCGCGGGTTGCAGAACCCGGCGATGACAGCTGGGCCGTCAATCAATGGCTGAAGAAGGCTGTCCTCTTATCCTTTCGTCTGTATCCAAACGAACTCATTCCAGGCGGACCGGCGTCAGCCCATTGGTGGGACAAAGTCCCGTCGAAATTTGATGGCTGGAGCGCAGAGAAATTTGAAGCAAGCGGCATTCGCGCGGTCCCGCCCTGCACGGTGCGACGCGGCGCGTTTGTTGCGCCCAATGTGGTGTTGATGCCGTCCTTCGTAAATATCGGCGCCTATGTCGGTGCAGGAACCATGGTCGATACCTGGGCGTCAATCGGCTCCTGTGCGCAGATCGGCGCTGATTGCCATATCTCGGCCGGCACAGGCATTGGCGGCGTATTAGAGCCGTTACAGGCAAACCCCGTCATCATTGTAGACAATTGTTTTATCGGCGCGCGCTCAGAAGTCGTCGAGGGGGTTATCGTCGGCGAGGGATCGGTGCTGGCGATGGGGGTTTTTATCACCGCGTCCACCAAAATCGTCAACCGCCAGACCGGCGAGATTACCTTCGGCGCGGTGCCGCCTTATTCCGTGGTGGTGCCCGGCGCGCTGCCGTCAGACAAAGGCGGGCCCAATCTTTATTGCGCGGTGATCGTCAAACAAGTGGATGAAAAGACCCGTGCCAAAACCTCCGTGAACGACCTTTTGCGGGCTTAGGGTTGTTTCTTTAATTTCGGTGAAGCAAAAAACCGCCATCCTTCGCGACGCGAACCTTTGGTTCGCTCCTCAGGATGAGGGTTGTGTGGTTTTAATTTATCTAAAACCCTCATCCTGAGGAGGGCGCGTCAGAGCCCGTCGCGAAGGGTGGTGTCACAGTAATAGTTCAGCCCTTCTCCTAATAAGCCCGCCCGTCGCGATGCAGCGCCCGCCACGCGCCGTCTTTCTTTTCAAACACCATATCAATGTCCGGGTCGGTATAAGTCGAGACCTCATCGCGGGCGCGGGTTCCAACTTCGAGAAAAACCACGTCTTTGCCGCTGCGATTGACCAGCATGTGCCCGGCCGCGACGCCGGCTTTAAACGTCGCCGCATCGCCGGCGCGCAAGATTGTCTCACCATCATCTTCCACCAGCACCGCCTCGCCCTCCAGCACATAGACCAGCTCATCTTCGCATTTGTGCCAGTGCTTTTGCGCCGAGGCCGCACCCGGCGCCAGACGCGTGAGATTGACGCCAAACTGGTCAAGCCCGCCAAGATCGCCGAGCGCAATCTTGGCGCGGCCCTCACAATGCTTGTCATACGGCGCCGGATAAGCGCACTGCGTATTGACCGGCGCGGAAACGATATCGACTTTCGGCATTTTAACCCCGCTATGCTTGTTAAACAATCGCCATTAGATTAGCCGACACTCATGGCCGAAATCGACCCCATAGACCTCGCCCGGGCGCTGATCCGCCGCCCCTCCGTCACCCCGGCGGATGCGGGCGCGCTTGACGTGTTGGAGGGGGCGCTTGCCGGGCTCGGATTTGCCTGCACGCGGCTGAAATTTGACGATGTCGATAATCTTTATGCGCGTATTGGCGACGGGGCCCCGCATCTTTGTTTTGCCGGCCACACGGATGTGGTGCCGCCCGGCGACGCCGCGACCTGGTCGGCCGAACCCTTCAGCGCGGAAATAAGCGACGGCAAATTATGGGGCCGCGGCGCCGCCGATATGAAAAGCGCCATCGCCGCTTTTGTCACTGCTGCTGCACGCGCCATCGACAACGGCGCCGTCAAAGGCTCGCTATCGCTTTTGATTACCGGCGATGAAGAAGGCGCGGCCATTAACGGCACGCGAAAAGTCCTTGAATGGCTGCGCGATGAGCGCATCACGCTCGACCATTGCCTGGTAGGCGAGCCGTCCAATCCGCAAGCCATGGGCGAGATGATTAAAGTCGGGCGGCGCGGCAGCATCAATTGCTGGCTCACCGTCACCGGCAAGCAGGGCCATGTGGCTTATCCGGGTCTTGCGCAAAACCCGATCCCCGCTTTACTGCGTAAATTATTGTTCCTCACCGAGACCCCGCTCGATGACGGCTATGAGCGGTTTCAACCGTCCAGCCTTCAGGTGACTGACATTCATATCGGCAACCCGGCGCATAATGTGATCCCGGAAAAAGCCACGGCGCGGTTTAACATTCGCTTTAACCCGACATGGACCGGTCGGTCGATTGAACAATGGCTGCGCGACAAGCTCGACGCTCTCGCCACTGAGACCGGCGCCGCCTATGGGCTGGAGGTTATCGTCTCCGGCGAGGCGTTTTTGACGACGGATATGAATTTTCTCGGCCTTGTCGCCGACAGCGTTGAGGCCAGGGCCGGGCGGCGCCCGGACTATTCCACCTCGGGCGGCACGTCGGATGCGCGCTTCATCAAAGATTATGCGCCGGTCGCCGAGTTTGGCCTTGTCGGCGCGACCATGCACCAGATCGACGAACATGTTTCGCTCGCCGATATTGAACTGCTGACGGAAATCTATCAGGAAATCATTACACGGTATTTTATGCATTTTAAGAGCGGGCAATGATCAACTTTGACTATATCGCCCGGCATGTGCGCGGGGTCTGGCGCATGGCGTTTGGCGGCCATGAAAGCGATGGCGGCGATGGTATGGACCGCTCGATGGACGGCGTGTTCGCATCGTTCTGGGCGATTATCATCACCGCGCCGTTTGCGATGGTCGCCTTCACAGCCGACAAACAAATCGCCGCATCCTCGACAGAATTTTCTAACACCGTCTATGCCAAAACACCGCTGCCGGTGTTGTTCACAGCCGAAATCATTGCGCTTGCCGCCTATTGGGCCGCCAGCATCGCCGCCCTGGCGCTAACCGCGCGGTCGTTGAACGCAACCCGCCAGGTAGCCGGGCTGATTGTCGCCTATAATTGGGGCCAGCTGGTGATTTTCATGCTGTCAGCCGCACCCGCCGCAACGCTTATCTTCACCGGCAATCTCAACCTGTTCGCCCTCGTCGCCCTGCCCGCCGGCATTGCCGGCGTGTTTATCCTTTGGCGCATCTTGCGCCAGAATCTGCCGCTGACGATTGGCGCGACGATATTTTTGATTGTCCTGCTGACGGCGATAAAGCTGTTTGTGAACTCGATCGTGGTGCAGACGATAGTCTCGTTCTATTTCTTATTGGTATAATCTGCATGCAGAAAATAGAGCCCGTCCGGCGGCGCCACCACGCCGCAGCGGGCGCGATCGCGCGCCTCGAGCGCCGCTTTGAGGTCGCTGGCGCGCCACCGCCCGCGGCCAACCTCAACCAGCGAGCCGGTCATTGAGCGCACCTGATGGTGCAGGAATGAGCGCGCTGCACAGCGGATAACGACCTCGCCGCCGGCGCGGCTCACCGAGAGTTCATCAAGGGTTTTCTCCGGCGAATTGGCCTGGCAGACGGTTGTGCGGAAGGTCGTAAAATCATGATGGCCGACCAGGATTTGCGCCGCCGCATCCATCGCCTCAGCATCCAGCGGCGTCGCCACATGCCAGGCGCGGCCGGCATCAATCGTTAAGGGTGCGCGGCGATTGATGATGCGGTACTCATAAGACCGCCGGGTGCAGGAAAACCTCGCATGAAATTCATCATCGACAATTTCAGCGGCTAAAACCGCAATCGGCGCCGGCTTTAAAAGATGGTTGAGCGCGTTCAGAACCACATCGGCGGCAAGGCCCTTGGCGAGGTCGATATGGACCACCATGCCCAGCGCGTGAACGCCGGCGTCAGTGCGCCCGGCCGCTTGAGCGGCGACCGCCTCGCCCGACAAAGCCGTG
Organism: Hyphococcus sp.; assembly: GCA_021776395.1. GTDB lineage: Bacteria > Pseudomonadota > Alphaproteobacteria > Caulobacterales > Parvularculaceae > Hyphococcus. The sequence continues at coordinate 5,839 of JAJFFZ010000041.1, forward strand.
CAGGCCGCCTCAAGCGCGGCCTGAACCGACGGGCCGTTCTCCTGGCGCTGCCAGCCGACAAAAGGTTTGCCGTAATATTCTAAAACAAGCTTATATCTGGGCATGGGTTGAACTATATTGTTATGAAGGTTTTGGAGGTCTTGTCGATGTTGCGAAAACTGCCCTGGCGCGAAATCAAGTCGGAAGCGGTTTTCTTTGCTTGCATATTTTTGGCGCTCATAGTGTTCCGCACTACTGCCTATGGCATGTACTATATTCCGAGCGAGAGCATGTTGCCAACGCTGGCGGTTGGCGACCGCATCGCCGTCAATAAATTCGCCTATGGCTATAGCCGTTATTCAACGCCGTTCTCTATCGGGCCGGAGCTGGCGACGCCGACCGGCCGTATTCTTACGCATTTGCCGGAGCGCGGCGACATTGTCGTGTTTAAGAACCCGCATACCGGGCTGACCACCATCAAACGAGTGATCGGTCTTCCCGGCGATCAGCTTAAACTTCATGAAGGGCGGCTATACATCAATGGCGCGCTGACGCAGCGCGACTACGAAAAATCCTATCGCTATCGCCAACATGCGGGCGGCATCGCCCTGGTCGGTCTGTTCAACGAGGCGCTGCCGGACGGCGCAGCGCATGAAATTATCGAGCGCACCGATAATGGCGCGGGCGATGAATATGGTCCGGTCATCATTCCGGCCAACAATCTTTTCGTGATGGGCGATAATCGCGACAATTCCCTCGACAGCCGGTTCAGCGATCCCGGGGTCGGTCTGTTGCCGGTGAAATATCTGGTCGGCCGGGCGGAGCGGATTGTGTTTTCCACCAATATCGCCCGGCGTGAAGACGGGCTAACAAAGCATGCCGGCAAATGGCTGTCGAAATTGCAGTGAGGGTTTAATCGAAGCGGTCGCCGAGCTTAAGCTCAAATCCGCGCTGGAATTGCGCCGCGCTTTGCGGCCGCTTGCCAGCGCGTTGCAAGGTGACCAGCTCAACGGCGCCGTCGCCGCAAGCTGTCGTCAGGCCGTCATCAAGACTTAAAACCTCGCCCGGCGCCGCTTTGGATGAGGCAGCTTCAACCACCCGCGACATCAAAACCTTGACCCGCGCGCCGTTCATCTCTGACCAGGCGCCGGGAAATGGCGACAGGCCGCGAATATGCCGGTCGACAATTGCCGCCGGCGCCGTCCAGTCGATCCGCGCCTCGTCCGGGGTGATTTTCGCCGCATAGACAACCCCTTCGTCCGATTGCGGAACCGCCGCCAGCGTCCCGCCCGCCAGCGCCGCCAAGGCGTCAGGGCCGAGTTGTGCAGCGATTTGCGACAAACGCTCTTCAAGGCTCGCGGCGGTGTCGTCACCATAGATTGGCGTGGTCTGCGATAGCGCCACCGCCCCGGTATCAAGCCCGGCGTCCATCTGCATCACCTCAACCCCGGTCACCGCATCGCCGGCCATAATCGCCCGCTGAATTGGCGCCGCCCCGCGCCAGCGCGGCAATAGCGATGCATGCAAGTTCAAACACCCATGCAGCGGCGCATCAAGCACCGCCTGCGGCAGGATGAGCCCATAGGCGACGACAATCGCGACATCGAGATTGAGCGCGGCGAACGCCTCGCGCTCTTCGGCCTGTTTGAAGTTTTTCGGCGTGCGCACCTCCAGCCCGTGCGCCAGCGCCAATCTCTCCACCGGCGAAGGCCGGACTTTCTGTCCGCGCCCGGACGGTTTTCCCGCCCGCGCATAAACCGCCGCCACATCATGGCCGGCGGCGAGCAGGCTTTTCAGCACAGCCACGGAAAATTCCGGCGTTCCCATAAAGGCGAGGCGCATGGGCGAAGCGTCTCCTTTGATTGTCGCTTGACGGGCTATTCAGCGGCGGCGAGGCGTTGTTCTTTTTTGAGCTTTTTCAAAATCCGCTCGCGCTTCAACCGCGACAGGTGGTCGATGAACAACACCCCTTCAAGATGGTCGATCTCATGTTGAATGCAGGTCGCCAGCAGGCCTTCGGCCTCCAAAAGCTGCGCCTTGCCGTCATAGTCGAGATATTTAACGCGGCACGCGGCTGGACGTTCGACCTCTTCATAAAACTCCGGCACCGACAGGCAGCCCTCCTCATGGAGGTTCATTTCCTCGGCCGGGTCAAGAATCTCCGGATTGACGAAATATTGCGGCGCGGGCTGTTCTTCGTCGCCGGCGATATCCATCACGATCACCCGAATAGGCTCGCCAATCTGGATCGCGGCCAGCCCAATCCCCGGCGCATCGTACATCGTCTCCAGCATGTCATCCATCAGCGCGCGCAAACCATCATCTACACTGGCGACGGGTTTTGACACCTGGCGCAGGCGATCGTCGGGCGCGGTTATGATCGGGCGTATGGTCATAACGATCACCTATGGTTGCGGCCGGCCCGCGTCAAGATCATACCGCTCGGGGCGGGGCCGCGTTGGTTAACGCTAACCCCTCGCTTTTTATCGGCTTTTTGCCTATGCTACCGGCTAGAGTATCGGGCGATTGATAGAAATCACCCGATTCTCTAGATTCTTTGTTGCGCGCCGGGTTATGCGAAAAACCGGTTTCCACTTTTTCGCCCGGCGCTTTGTGTTGAGTATCCGTGGGGGATGGTCATGCCATTGCCGCTACCATCGGTCCAAGAACCGGCCGCCGGGCCGGAAATTGCCGCCCGGCCGGCAGAAATGCTGGCTGCCGCACGTCCCTTCATTGAAGGGCCGGACATGGCGCTATGGGTCGGGTTTGGCGCTTTTATTTTTATCTTTCTTGTCGTCTTGCTGGTGATTGTGCGCGGCCGGGTGATTGCTCCGGCGCGCCGCAAGGCGATAGACGCAACCTTCTTTGAGCCCGCCGGCGAGGATGCGGACATCACCTTTGACGAGCCCGCCGCGAGCCCGCCAGAATCAGCGCGGGACCGCCGGCGCAAGCGCCGCGAACGCAAGCAACGGATTGAAGAGCCGTTGGTGTTTTCAGAGCCGGAAGAGGCCGGCGCCAGCGAAGACAGTCAGCCCCCGGATGAAATCCAAGAGGGTGAACACCAAACCGAGGACATTCCGGCGCCGGTGAAAAAACGCCGCTCGCCCTTTGCGGGGCTGTTTGGCAAAAGCCGCCCCAAGGCCGAGCAAGGCGACCTGGCGCAAGCGCCGGAAGACAGCCTTGCGGCGGCGGCAACCGAGGCGCCTGAACCCGACGGCGACGAACAGGACGCGCAACAGCGCACCGAATTTGAACACGCTGAGGAAATCAGGCTGGAGGCGGAAGAGGCCGAACGGCTGCACGCTGTCGAGGAGCGCGACCAGATTTATCGCCAGGCGCGCGAGCAGGCCGAGCGCGAGGCCGAGCTTGACCGCGCCAATGCCGAGGCTGCGCTGGAACAGCGCATGCAGTCGGTGGCGACAATGCAACGCAAGCTTGCAGAAAAAGAAGCGGCGCTGAAAAGCGGGGCCGATGCGGGGCCGTCAGAACACCTCAGCGAGACGCTGGAGCAACGCTTTGCGGCGCTGTCGGACGAGTTGAACGCCAAGCTTCAAACCACCGCGATGACGGTTCACGCAAGCCCGCTGACGCAGGCCGCCGCCTTGGCGGAGACGGCGCAGCCCCAGCAACGCGAAGTCACCGCCGAATTGGCAGACTTTTTTAGCCGGGAAATCAAAAGCTTGCGCGATATCACCGAAGATGCGCTGGCGCTGCTCGCGTTTAAAATCGACCAGATTACCGTCACGCCGGACGGCGCGGCGGAGCTTTCCCGGCAAATCTCCACGCTTAACGCATCGCTGGCGACGCGCACCGCGCCGTCGACCGCCGGGCGCATCCAGCTTGGCGATATTGTTCGCAATGCTCTGCCTGCGGACCGTTATGCGTTCTCCCACCGGCTGGCCAGCGGACGCGCCGCCGATTGCTTGATTCTCGCACCGGACGCAACGTCTGATGCGATTGCTATCGACGCGCATTATCCGGTCGAGGCGTTTGACGCCTATGTCCGCGCCGGCGTCGGCGCCAATGACAAGGTGAAGAATGAATATCGCCGCACCATCCTCAGGCATATTGCTGCGGTCGCCGAGACGCTAATCGTTCCGGGTGAAACCGAGAACTTCGCGGTGATGTTTGCCCCTTCCGAAGCCATCTTCAACGATCTCCACACCAACCTCGCCGATGTGGTTCAGGACAGCTACCGCGCGAAAGTGTGGATATTATCGCCGACATCGCTGATGGCGACGCTGCATATGATGGCCGCCATCGCCGGCAACGCGCGGCGCAAAAGCGTAAATGCTGCGCCCGCCAATGACGCGCTGCTCTCGGAAATCGCCGAGTTGCGCCAGCGCATGGCGAGCCTTGAAGAGGGCCGCCGCGGGGCTGAGCCCGCCGAAGCTGAGCGGGCCTTGGCGGATGAACCAGCACCCGAATTGTTTGACGCGCCAGACGACGCTCCGGCGGCGCCTATGCAAGACATGGCCCCGGAGGAAAGCGCGTTTGAGGAATTGCAACGCGAAGAAGCCCTAGAGACGCAAACGGACGAGCGTGTAGCCGCACAAGGCGAAAACCTGCCGCCGTTTCCTTTGCGCTAAATCTAAGACGCTTTTTTATCGAGCTCTTTCACGTCCGTCTCGGACAACAGCAAATCCTTGTCGGCGCGCAGCGCGCGGGGCGCACCCTCTATCAGGCTTAGCTCGGCAATCGGTTCTTGCGCGCCTGGCAGCTCGTAATCGGCGAATTTGCGCGCCCGCGGCAACACCCTGCCCTCAACATTGGCGATGACGTCATTATACTGCTTCACGCTGCGTTCAATCGACCGCCCGAGCCCGGACAGGTTATCGCCCATGCGCTTGAGGCTGTCATAAAGGTCTTTCGCCATCGCGGCGATGGCTTCGGCGTTCTCGTTCATTTTTTCCTGGCGCCAGTTGAGCGCTGCTGATTTTAACATCGCGATTAAAATCGTCGGTGTAGCGATTAAAATTTTGCGGTCAAACGCATCTTGATAAAGCTCAGGGCGCGCCTCCAGCGCGGCGGAGAAATAATTCTCTCCCGGCAGGAACATCACCACATAATCAAGCGCGCCGCGCAGCGAGGCGGCATAATCCTTTGCTGACAGGGCTTTGACATGGTTCCAGACGTCGTCGGCGTGACGGGCAAGACATGCCGCGCGCGTATCATCATTGTCGGCTTCCATCGCATCGAGATAGGCGCCGAGCGAGACTTTGGAATCCACCACCACAACCCGCCCGCCCGGAAGCCGCACCACCAGGTCCGGCTGTTTGCGTTTGTCGCCATCGCTGTGGGAGGCCTGTTCGGTGAAATCGACATAAGCGGCCATGCCGGCAATCTCGACCACATTGCGCAACTGTTCCTCGCCCCAGCGGCCACGGGTTTTCGGCCCGGCGCGGAGCGCGGAGGCGAGCTTTTGCGCTTCATTGCGTACATTCTGGGTAGACTTCGAAAGCTCGCCGATTTGCCCGGCCAACTCGCCGCGGGATTTTTGCTGTTCGTCGCGAAGCTCCGCCAGGCCTTTTTCGTACCGCACCAGTGTTTCACTCACCGGCTTTAACAAATCATCCAACGCCTTGCGGCGGCGTTGCCCGTCAGCGTCAGCGCTTTCCTGATAACGCTCGAAAGTATCCTTGGTTCGTGTAAAGAACGCCTTGTGCGCATTGTCGAGCATCTCCGCCGTCGTCGCTTTGAATTCGGCATCAAGGCGGGCGCTCATTTCACCATGTGCTTTTTCGCGCTCCTCAAGCTTGGCTTTCTCCGTGGCGAGCCCAACCTCCAGCGTCTCGCGGCGGGCGCGTTCCTCGGCAAGCTCGCGGCCAACAGTGTCGGCTGCATCGGCGCGCGCCTCAACGCTGGCGAGGCGGATGCGCGCCTGCTGCAACCGCCGCGACAGGCGCACGGCCTGGATAATCGAAATCGTGAGGGCCAAGCTCAACAGGAGAACCAGCCAGAACGCGGGCGCATCCGGCGCCAGGCCGGCATCGGTGAGAATACGAGTAATCATAAGCTGACGATTAGCACGATTCGCGGTTTGTTCGCTTTTCTCATTGTAGGTTATTTTCGCTCGCGGCGATTCCTTGCTGCGCAAGGGCCTGCGCGGGCGCGGCGCATTGGCGCCGAGGCGCAGTCGCGCCTGTTTAGCATCAACCTTCACACCAGTCGGGCATAGTTGGCAGCTGCGATAATCCTTTGTTTAGCCCTCGCGCCTAGTTTTGCGGGGCTTTGATACCGGCTCTGTTGCTGGCAAATGAGGACATCCCTGGCATGGCTGCGGTCGATATGAGCCTCAAGATTGACTGGGGGAAATACCGCCCGACAAGAACGGTGTTGTGGCGGGCGATTGGCGCCTGGGCGGGGATTTCCCTGGCGACGACGGCGTTGATGTATGTGCTGGTGCTGACCGGACGGAGCGACGCGGTCATCGGCGGCGATTTCACGGCATTTCACACCGCCGCCAAGGCCGCGCTTCAGGGCGCGGCGGTGCAAATTTATGACCCGGCTTTTTTCCAGACGCTTCTGCCGGCGGCGGCGCTCGCTAGCGAAGGCTCGCTCAGCTGGCAATATCCGCCGACTTATCTTTTGTTGATGACGCCATTCGCGGCCCTGCCCTATTTTCTCGCCTTCACTCTATGGTCAATAGCGACGGCGGCGGGCTATTACGCCGCCGCGCGGCAAATCATCCGTGATCGGTTGATTTTATTCGCCATCATCGCGGGGCCCGCATCCTTTGCCGCCTACATCACCGGGCAGAATGGGTTCCTCACTGCAATGTTGCTGCTTGTCTCTTGCGCCTTGCCGAACAAGCGACCGCTGCTGGCTGGTTTTGCCGCAGGCCTTCTCACCATGAAGCCACATCTCGGGCTGCTTATCCCAATTGCCTATCTTGCCGCCGGCTGCTGGCGGGCGTTTGGCGCAGCGGCCATAACCTCAATTGGCCTTGCGCTGCTTAGCCTTGCAGCCTTCGGCGCGGAGCCGTGGGCGGCGTTTGCGACCGCTGTGTTTGAAACCTCCGGCCGGGTAGAAGCCGGAATTATGCCGCTGGCAAAAATGGCGACTCCCTATAGCGCAGCATTGTTTGCCGGCGCTCCGGCTTATGCTGCGTACCTTGTCTATGCGGCAAGCCTAGGCGTTAGCGCGGCGTTTGTCTGGTTCGCCTGGCGGCGCATTGGCGACCCATTTTTACGCGCGGCCGCACTCGTCGCTTGCGTCCTTATGGCCGCGCCTTACGGGTATTACTATGAACTCATTATACTGACATTTCCGGGCGCGGTGGTTGTCATGCGCGGACTGGAACGCGGCTGGTTGAAATATGAGCGCGCCGCTCTTGCATTCGCCTATAGCCTGCCCGCCTTCGCCACTGCGTTTTCTGATTACAGGCACGGGCTCAGCCTCGGCTTTATCGTGACGCTGATTGTTTTTGGCTTAGTGTTGCGCCGCGCGATGCATGAAACGCCGGGGCTTTTCTCGCTCAAGCCTGGCGCGGTCAAACCGGCCGGCGCGCCTTCATAGCCGCGGCCAGCGTTCCCTCATCGAGATAGTCCAGCTCGCCGCCCACCGGCACGCCCTGGGACAGGCGCGTGACGGAGACATTGGCGCCTTCAAGGTGCTCGGTAAGATAATGCGCCGTAGTCTGACCATCAACGGTCGCCGCCAGCGCCAGCACAATTTCCGTGACGGCCTCTTCGCGCGCGCGCATCACCAGCCCGCCAATATTTAAATCATCCGGGCCAATCCCGTCCAGCGGCGACAGCATCACGCCCAGCACATGATAGCGCCCTTTATGGGCGCCGGCGCGCTCCAGCGCCCACAAATCCGCCACATCCTGCACCACGCATAATACTGATTGCGGCCGCGTCGCATCCGCGCAGACCGCGCAAGGGTCAATCGAATCCCAGTTGCCGCATACCGAACAGGCGGTGACTTTGCTGGCCGCGTCATCAAGCGCAAACGCCAGCGGCCGCATCACCGGCTCGCGTTTCTTGAGCAGATACAGCACCGCACGCTTGGCCGAGCGCGGCCCCAACCCCGGCATTTTAGCGAGGAGGTCAATTAAGCGCTGTAACTCGGGACCGATGGGAGAGGCGGGCATGAGCGTTTGATAGCCGGAGTTTTATTGCGCCGCCAGCGGGGGTTTGACGAAAATTGTCTCAGCCCCGGCTTCCGGGTGACGCGGGATGAAAAATGTCAGCGCCAGCGAGCCGCACGCCATCACCGCGCCCAGCAGGAACACCAGCGCCGGGCTGACCAGCCAGACCAGGCCGAAACTCACCGGGATTAACACCGCCGCCACATGGTTGATGGTGAAGGCAAACCCCGCCGTGCCGGCCATATCAGCGGGATCGGCGATTTTCTGGAAATAGGTTTTGATCGCAATCGCCATCGCAAAGAACGCATGATCGACAATATAAAGCCCCGCCGCCGCCCATGGGTTTGAGACAAACGCATAAGCGATGAAGACGCCGATCAGCCCGATATATTCAAACCGCAACGCATAACGCTCGCCGAACCGGCCGATCAACGCGCCGATTTTTGGCGCGAAGAAAATGTTGAAGCCGGTATTGATGAGGAACAACAGCGCAATCTCATACACTTCATAACCAAACTTCTGCACCATAAGAAGCGCGGCAAAGACCGTGAAAATCTGCCGCCGGGCGCCGGACATGAATGTCAGCGCGTAATATAACCAATAGCGCCGGCGTATGATGAGCCTTTTGTGTTGCGGGGTTTTTTCTTTGAAATAAGGAAACCGGCGCCAGACATAGACAGTGATCACCAGCGTGATGGCGCCAAACAGCATGAACACCGCTTCAAAACTGAGCGCGAAAGCCTTCCAGACCAGCGCGATTATCGCATAAACGCCGAGCTGCGCGCCGGCGGCCACCGCGATTAACTTGCCCAACAGCTGCGGCGCCTCTGCCTTTGGCAGCCACTGTAATTGCAGCGACTGATTGACGGTCTCGAAATAATGAAAGCCGAGCGACATTATGAAAGTGGTCAGCAAAAACCCCGTAACCGTCGGGAAAAAACCAGTGATCCCGACCCAGACGCCAAGCACCGCCAGCGCAATTAACGCCAAGGTCTGCTCGCGCATGAAAAGTAAGACATAGATCACCAGAAAGGCGAGGAAGCCGGGGATTTCGCGGATGGTTTCCTGCAAACCCACCTCGGCGCCGGTCATGCCAATGCCATCGACTGCGAAGTTTTTCGCCAGCGTGTACCAAGCCGCAAACGAAAGCTGCGTCGCCGCCGTCATCAACGCCAGCGCCATGAACGGAGAGCGGTCGGCGATAAGGTTTTTTATCTGTTGAATTGGAATACCTATGATCGGGCGACGTTTAGGGAGGAGAGGTTTGCTTGTGAACATTTGCATACGCCGCCGCCGTCGGTAAGGCTAGCTGTGTCCGGGTCGGTAATCGGTTTAAAATACTAAGCCACGATTGTCCCCTCCCCTTGAAAAGGGGAGGGCTAGGGAGGGGATCAAGAGGGTTCGGCAAACGCAAAGGCTTA
>JAJFFZ010000042.1 GCA_021776395.1 Hyphococcus sp.
TCAGGAGCTGGATGCGGAAATTACCGCGGAGATAAAACACCCCGCATTTGATGAAATGCGCGTGTTTGACCTTAAGCGTCAAAAACTCCGCGTTAAAGACCGGATTGCCGAAATAGATGTGGATGTAAAACCGGGTTAGATTTATTTAGCTGACAGTTTGGTGGCGGTCCGGCTGTTGGCGCGTATATATTTTCACAAGACCGCGAACAACGATGAGTGAAACGCTTGTAAGGGCGGCGCTGGCGGCAGGCGTTGCTGTTTATTTTTGGGCCGTCAATTTTCAGAGCCGTCTAATTTTCAGAAAGGTATGATTGATGCCCAGCCGATCCGTCATCATAACGGGGGCCGCCCACGGCGTTGGCGCCGCCTGCGCGAAGAAGTTTGCGGCGGCTGGAGACAGGCTGGTTTTGGCGGATGTTAATGAAGAAGCCGGACGGGCGGTCGCTGAGGAACTGCGTGAGGCTGGCGCGGAGGCGGCTTTTGTCCACGCCGATGTCACCAACCGTCTGCATGTCCATAATGTCGTCGCCGAAGCGCTCGATGCTTATGGCCGGATTGATGTTCTGGCGCATACGGTTATAGAAAAATTTTCGGCGCCCTTTCTGGAAACCACGGAAGAAGACTTCGAACGTATCGTCGCCGCGAATTTGCGCGGCGCGTTTTTGATCAACCAGGCCGTCGCCAAGTATTTCACCAAACAGGCGGAAAACGCCGATACGGGCGCGCGGCCGGGCGTTATCGTCAATATCGGATCGGTGGAAGCTGTAACTGCAGCCGCTGACCATGTCGCTTTTGCAGCCTCACAAGGCGGGTTGCAACAGCTCACGAAGGCTGTTGCGTTGGCCTTATCGCCCCATGGCGTGCGCGCTAATCTGGTTGGCGTCGGCGCCATCAAAGGTGAAATGGACCAGAACACCGAGCAAAAGAAAGTCCGCGCCGCAACGCCGTTAAAACGCATTGGCGACCCGGAAGAGGTTGCGGATGTGGTGTTCTTCCTCGCCAGCGACGCGGCGTCTTATGTCACCGGCCAATGCCTGTATGTTGATGGCGGGCGCCTGGCGCAAACCGATTCCGGGACAGAGGAAGCGGCAAATGAGTAGGACGAAAAGATTTTCGCACGCTTTTTTATGTGAGAATAACAATTTTTCCGCCGGCCTGATTTTGTTCCAGGCAATGATGCGCCTCGACGATTTGGTCTAGTTTAAATGTTTTACCGATCTTTATCTTTAGCGCACCAGCCTCAATCTGATCGATTAAGTCCTGTAGCGGCGTTTGAATGAAATCGTCCGCACCCCCAGCATAAGTCGTGAGGTTGACGGCGGTCGGAATGACGCCCATGGGGCTAAAACTATCCAGCAACCATTGATCGCTGACCATACCGGTCATGCATACGGCGCCTTTTTGTTTTACCGCTTGAAGGGAGTCCGCCAAGGTTGTCGCGCCCACAAGCTCCAGCACTTTATTGACGCCGCAGGGAAAGACTTCGCGCACCTGCTCAGCGATTTTACCGGTGTCAATAAAAACCTGATCAGCGCCATTTTCCCGCAACATTCTCTCCCGGCCCGGCTGTCGCGTCGTCGCGGCGACAATGGCGCCGTGTTTTTTGGCGATAGCGGCTGCGGCAAGGCCGATGGATGTCGTCCCGCCACGGATTAATAGGCGCTCGCCCTTTTCAAGCTGAAGGGACTTAAAGAGCGAACCCCATGCCGTTTGCAACATTTCAGGTAAGGCGCCGAACATTTCCCACGATAGCTTGGTTTCAATCTTTTGCACCTGGGTTACGGGTACGCATGTGTATTGCGCATAGCCGCCATCGAACTGCCGGCCCATACCGCCCATGGCTGTGGCGACGATGTCGCCGTTTGAGAATTCCCCGCCCGGCGCCTCTTCAACTTCGCCAACCGCTTCGATGCCGAGAATGCGGGGGAATGAAACATTTGGCGAGTGGCCTTGGCGGGTGAACAATTCGGAGCGATTGAGCCCAAAGGCTCTGACGCGGATAAGCACTTGGCCGTCTTGCGGCGCTGGAACCGGGCGGTGCTCAATTTTGAGAACCTCCGGTCCGCCCGGTTGATAGATAACAACCGCGTTCATTTTCGCCGGCATCTCAGCGTTTTTTTCGTGCAGACAAAAGCGCATCAACGCTCAAATCCGGCGCGCCCGCTTTCGCCATGACCAAGAAACCGCCAGTAATCGCGACATTTTTCAAGAACATGATCATCTGGGTCTGGTCGCCAAAGTCGCGATGGAACACCAGTGCCGTCGCTATAGAAAAGCCAGCTAGCAGGAAAGCAACAAAGCGGGTTTGAAACCCAACCAGAAGCGCAAGGCCTGCGCCGATTTCAAAGGCGATGGTTGGCGCCAATAGACCGCCGGGCAAACCAAAAGCTTCCATGTACCCTTGTGTTTGCGCGTAAGCGCTAAGCTTGCCAATACCGGAGAGAAGAAAGATTGCCGACATGGCGATGCGCGCGGGCGCATCCGTATATTTTATTGCCTGATTAAACATCATAGCCTCCTTTAGCGGCGTGCCGGATTTGTGGTGGAGAAAATATAGCGAGCGATTTTCCAGGCGCCGCCATCTGTCTTTGTAAAGATAAAAAGCTCCTGATTGGCTTCCGAAATTTTGTCGCCGGTGGCGTTGACAGTGACGAGCCCGCTTGTTCGCGTGCGCGCGAAGGCCCATTTCGTTGAAAGCTGTATGATCTCATCGATTTCAAATTCTATATTAAGATCAATCGCCTCAAACACTGCGTTATAGGCGTCGCGGACGGCTGTTGCGCCAACATTGGGCGGGCTGTGCTGGGCCATAAAGACGCCGTCATCAGCGTAAAGCGTCAAGATTTCGTTGGTGTCGGATGCGTTCAGCGCTGTTTCATAGCGCGACAATATATCTTCAATCCCTGCATGGCCGCGATTGTCCTCTGCGGCGGCAACGTTGGAGGCTGCGACCAGGGCGGCGCCCCCGATCATTGCTATCAACAGTGGTTTCATTTGCTTGCTCCATTCAATCGATCGGCCTGATTGCCTGGGGAGCAAGTTAAGCACTTTCCATTTTCAGGATTAGAGGGTAATTTTAGGAATGATTATCCAATAAATGGAACAATGAATGCCTGATCTCAATGCGCTGGTAATCTTTGCAAAAGTTGTTGAAAGCCAAAGCTTTTCCGAGGCCGCAAGACGTTTGCAAATGCCGTTATCGACAGTGTCCCGACGGGTAGCCGACTTGGAAGACGCGCTTGGCGTTAGGTTGCTCGAACGTTCAACGCGGCGGTTGCGCTTAACCGACATCGGCGTTGAGGTCCTTCAGCAAGCCGAACGCGGCGCGGAGATAGGCGACGCCGTGGAGAGCATTGTGTCCAACCAAATATCCGAGGTGCGCGGCGTATTGCGCGTTTCGGTGCCGCCGAGCTTGTCCGACAGCTTGTTTGCGCCAATTATGACAGCGTTTCAGGCGGCTTACCCGAAGGTTCGCATCCATGTGATGGTGACGCCGCGACTTGTCGATCACATTGAGGAGGGGGTGGATATCGTTTTTCGGGCGGGTCCGCTGAAGGACTCATCGCTCATAGCAACGCCGGTGTTACGATATCGCCATCAATTGGTCGCCAGTCCAGACTACCTCAAAGGGCGCCAGACGCCGAAACACCCAAAGGAGCTGCTAAAACATCGGCTGTTAGCGTTCTCATACTGGACGCCGGAAAACAGTTGGACGTTTTACCGGGAGCAAAATCAGGAAACGATTTCGTTTGAGCCGCATTTGGCGATGAACGATTATACCGGCATTGCAAGCGCGTTAACATCCGGCGGCGGCATTGGGGAGTTGCCGCCGATCATCGCGCCATGTTTGATGAAAGATGGAAGCCTAGTGGAAGTGATGCCGGATTGGCGCTTCCGGACTGTTAATTTGTCCATGGTGCATCTTAGCAAACGCCACATGGCAAGACCGGTGCGTTTGTTCCGGGCGTTTGCCGCACAGATGGCGCCCACTCTATTAGGCGATTTGCCGGTTTAGCAGCGCCGAGATAGGCGCGCGCGGGTGTTTGGGCGTCCGGCGCCATAAGTTAAGTCGTGCCTGGCGCTCTTCAGATAATCTGTAGACAGACTGATCATCTGGTGAGTGTGCTGCTGTTGGCCTCCATTAAATTAAGGGGCTGTTTACTATAAATTACTAATAACAGTAATATTATTCTATCAGAGAGGCGCCGATGAAATCGCGTGCGGTCAAAGATGGTGGGTTATCAAGGCCTACCCCCTCTGAGGTTATTGCGCAGCCCAGCCGTGAGCAGACGATGGGCCGGGGCAGGGCTTTGTTCTTTAATACGGTGCTTGATGCGAATAGAACTTATATTTCTATCGATGAGGGTTTTAGCGCCACTGTCGGCTATGCACATGACGAATTGATTGGCGCGCCGTATACTTTGCTCGACGCGGGTGAAAACTCTCAAGAGGAAATTGACGCTGTTTGGGATTTCGTGGAGACAAACGGCGCCTTTTGCGGCACCAACAAATTTATGAGGAAGGATGGCAAGCCGGTATGGGTCCGGTTCACTCTGTCCCAGGACGAGGACGCGCAGGGCGCGCGCATTTACAGGATGTTGGGCGCTGATGTTAGCGATCTTGTGGCCCGATCCAAGAAGCGTGTTCGCCTCCTAAGTCAGCAAGAATATGCGCGCCACATTAACCGCGCTTTCGCCATTAGACGAATGGACGCGTCCTTGCGCGATATGCTGGCCAGCGCTTTGGACATTCTGTTTGAAATCAAGTGGCTGGGTGTTCTCAACAAGGGCGGCGTGTTTGTCTATGACAAGCAACGCGGCGATTTGGAACTGGTCTGTTCACACGGCCTGGGGCCGCAGATAGAAAATCTGTGTTCCCGCGTGGCGATGGGCCACTGCTTGTGTGGGCGCGCTGCGCTGACGAAAAAACTGGTGCACGCCTCATGCGTAGACGAGCGTCATGAAATACGATTTGACGGCATGGGGCCACATGGCCACTACAATGTTCCAATTATGCTGGGCGGCGATTTACTCGGTGTGTTGGTGGTTTATCTTGAGCATGGCGCCGCAAAAGAAAAGGACCATGAGCTCTTTTTAACGGAATTTGCGCAAGCGCTTGGCGTGCTGATGGGCTTCAAGAAGCGCGAGGAAGCGCTAATAGAAGCAACACAAGATGCAGAAGCAGCTATGGTCGAGGCGCAACAAGCCGAGCGCGCCAAGAGCGACTTTCTCGCCTCGATGAGTCATGAAATCCGTACACCGCTCAATGGCGTCGTAGGGATGCTGCAGGCGTTGAATATGAACAGCCTGAGTGAAGAGCAGAGCGAATATGTCGATATTGCCCTGTCTTCAGCTGACAATCTGCTGTCGTTGCTTGATGACGTACTGGATTTCTCCAGCCTTGAGCATAGTGCGATGAAGCTTGATATCGCAGAGGTGGATTTGCACGAAACGATTAATCGCTCTGTGCAGGCCTTCTTGTTTATGGCGAATGAAAAAGGCCTGCAGCTCGAATTAAACGGCCTAACAGGTCAACCGCTTATCGTTCGTGGCGACGCCATGCGCGTGCGCCAAATCATCACCAATTTAGTATCCAACGCCATCAAGTTTACGCATGAAGGCGCCATCTCCGTCAGCGCCAGAGCATTGTGTGGTGCTGAAGCGCATGGCCGTGTTAGAAAAGTCGAAATTTCTGTGACGGACACCGGGATCGGCATTCCTGATGATATGCATAGACGCATATTCAATCGCTTCACCCAAGTCGATGTGTCTGAGTCACGCGTGTTCGACGGGGCAGGGCTGGGCTTGGCAATATGCAAAAAGCTGGCTGAGGCAATGGATGGTGAAATTGGCGTGGAAAGCAAGCCAGGTCAGGGCGCGCGTTTTTGGGTGCGCCTGCCGGCAGTATAGCTGTAGATATCCCTGATCGTTAGCGGCCCCATCCCTCGCGCGCTCAGCAAGCCAGAATGTACGGTTGATGCATGAAACCACCAATGGCTTATGCGTCAGCGTCGCTAACTGTCTGACTCGCCCGTATCGGCGAACACTTTGGAGAGGTCGACTTTGTCGGCGGTCTCTTCCGTTGTTGGCGCCGGTTCGGGCGCGACTGTTTCGGCGACAGGCTTGAGGCTCGGTCCGGCGTCGGGATTGGCCGCTTCCAGTTTGGCGCGTTTGGCGGCGGCTTTGCGCACAATCGTGTCGAGATCGATTTGCGAGCACAGGCCAAGGCCCACCGGGTCTTGCGGTTGAAGGTTTGCTGAATTCCAGTGCGAACGGTCGCGCACCGACTGGATCGTGGTTTTGGTGGTGCCCAGAAGCTTGGCGATTTGCGCATCGGCGATTTCCGGGTGGTTGCGCACTACCCAGGCGATGGCGTCCGGGCGGTTTTGGCGTTTGGAGACCGGCGTATAGCGCGGGCCTTTGCGCGTGCGCTCGGCGACGATGGTTTTGGGCTGGGAAATTTTGAGTTTGTAGTCAGGGTCTTGTTGGCCCTTTTCGATCTCGTCGCGCGTCAGTTGATGCGTCGTAATCGGGTCAATGCCGCGCACGCCCCCGCCGACATCGCCATCCGCCACGCCGCGCACTTGCAACGGGTGCAGACCGCAGAAATCTGCGACCTGGTCAAAGGTGAGCGATGTATTGTCGATCAACCACACGGCGGTGGCGATGGGCATTAGCGGGTAGTCGGCCATCAGGGGTCTCCAAAATTTGTCGTCAGTCAAAATCAATGCTTAGCCAAAGAAAAGCGGCCGGCGGCCCTTTCGGGACGCCGCGCTAACGCCCGCAATGTCGGGGAAAGCGCTCGCGCAAGAGACGCGAATGACCGGCCATATAGAACGATTGGGCCCCCGCGCCAAGACGCATCAGCCGATTTTAAGGACAATTTTCCCGATATGTGCCCCTGATTCCATGCGGGCGTGTGCCTTGGACGCGTCTTTGAGCGCGAAAACCTCGTCGATCACCGGCTTGATCTTGCCGGCCTCGATCAGCGGCCAAATCGTCTCGCGCAGGCCAGCTGCGAGGCGGGCTTTCTCAGCCGGCTGGCGGGCCTTCATGGTCGAGCCGGACAGCCTGAGGCGTTTGCGCATAATGGCGAGAATATTGATGTTCGCCGTCGCGCCGCGCAGGAACGCGATGGAAACATGGCGACCGCCGGGATTGAGGCACGCCAGGTTGCGGTCTACGAAATCGCCGCCGGCCATGTCGAGCACCACATCCGCGCCGCCGCTGGCGCTGATGTCTTTGTCCCACGCATCTTCGGCGTAATTATACGCGCCATCCGCGCCGAGCCGCCGCGCCGCCGCGCATTTTTCTGCGGTTCCGGCAGTGGCGATAACTTTGGCGCCAATGGCTTTGGCCATTGCAATCGCCATCACGCCGATGCCGCTTGTGCCGCCATGAACCAGCAATGTCTCGCCGGGTTTAAGCGCGGCGTCGTCGAACAGGTTCGCCCAGACTGTGAACGCGGTTTCCGGCAAGGACGCGGCCTCGCACAGGGACAAGCCCGCCGGCGCCGGCAGGCATGAGCCGGCGTCTGCGGTTGCGTATTCGCCATAGCCGCCGCCGGTGAGCAACGCGCAGACCTTGTCGCCGACGGTCCAGTCTTTGACGTCCTCGCCGAGCGCGACAATCTCGCCCGCCGCTTCAAGCCCGGGGATGTCGCTGGCGCCGGGCGGCGGCGGATATAGACCTTTGCGTTGCAAAACATCCGGCCGGTTAACGCCGGCATAGGCGATGGCGATGAGCACTTCGTTTGGGCCCGGCTGCGGCAAAGGCCGTGTCGCCAGCGCCAGCATCTCAGGCCCGCCGGGCTCGGCGATCTCAATGACGGCCATGGTTTCCGGCAAGGCGCCAGACGGGTTATTCATAGGAGCACCCTCGATTTATCTCCGTCAATGTTGAACCAGCGGACGGAATTTCGCAAACTGCACCCGACTAGGAGGAGCGCGCCGATGGATGATGTACCGCTAAACGAAAAGCCGGACCTGACTTTATGTTATCTCGTCAAGCAGGACCTCTACGCGCTGTCCGTCGGCGATCTGGAAGAACGCATCGACGCGCTAAAGGCGGAAATCAGCCGCTGCGAGGCGGCCATGAAGGACCGCGGCTCAACCAAATCGGCGGCGGATAAACTGTTCAAGATTTGAGGGTGGGAGTTTAGGGCTCAATCCTCCGGCAACGGAATATATTCGCTCTCGCTTGGCGGCAGCGTGAACACGGTGTCCTTAAAATCGTTTTCCGCCGAGGCGTTCCAGTCGGCCTTGGCCCGATCGATCCGTTCCTGCGTCACGGCGACAAGGTTCCACCAGATCAGGCGCTTGCCGAGCGGCGCGCCGCCAAGCAGCATCAGTTTTGACGCTGCGGTTGTGGTGATGCGCGGAGCGGCGCCCGGTTTAAACACCAGCATTGTCGCATCGCCGAATGCCTCGCCGTCAACTTCAACACCGCCCTCGGTGACATATAAGGCGCGTTCAATGTGATTGTCGGGCAATGGAATGTCAGCGCCGGGCGCGGCTTCAACGCCAAGGTAAAACATCTTGGAAAAAGTCTTGACCGGAGAGGTCTCGCCGAAAGCGGCGCCGGCGATTAGCCGCATGACGGCGCCGCCTTGCTCAATTACCGGCAACGTCGCCTTGGGGTGATGGTGGAAAGCGGGCGCCGTTTC
>JAJFFZ010000043.1 GCA_021776395.1 Hyphococcus sp.
CCGCGCCATATGGGGCTCGGTGATGGGCGAGCGCTTCTGGTATGGGCTGCACGGATATGACACTGCGGACGAGCCAACCAAGAAATCGATGATCGGCCATAGCCGGGTTCTCACCAAAGACCATGA
Source organism: Hyphococcus sp. (assembly GCA_021776395.1). GTDB lineage: Bacteria > Pseudomonadota > Alphaproteobacteria > Caulobacterales > Parvularculaceae > Hyphococcus. Next base: position 127 of record JAJFFZ010000043.1, read on the forward strand.
ACCGCCGGCGCGCGCCAGAATTGTGGCGCGCGCGCTGCTCCTCAAAGCCGCGAGCCGGCTGCGCCATTACGCCATGCATGCGGGCGGGCTTAGCGTCTCGTTGCGGTTGCGGCCGGAAGGACGGTGGGAGGCGCGCCGGCGGTTTGCCCATTCGCAGGATTCCTTCCGGTTTTTAAATGCGCTCGATGAGATGTGGGCGGATTATCTTGACTATCGGCAGACGGACGGCGACGGCGCGCGGATTGGCGGTGTGACGGTCTATCTCCACGGGCTGGCCAGGCCCGGGGATATGACAATGCAGCAGGGGGACCTTTTTGCGAGCGCAGCTTGCGAGAGGGGTAATGACAAACGCGCCCAACTATGGCGCGCGGTTGACCGGATGAACGCCGACCGGGATGCGAAATTTCGCAAGCTTAGCGGCGCGAGCCAATCAGCGCCGCATCGCCGACAGGTCGGGCTGGCGAGCCAGTCCGGGCTGGATCTCAACTATCTCGGCGCCAAGATTGCGTTTGCGCGCGTGCCGGATGAGGCGGAGTTTTTGTATTGATGGGGGGCGGCTTGAAGGCCGGACCGTAGTAGTGTTTCAGTGCAAATGCGAAGTATGGGAGAGGGTGGTAAAATCAAAACCACCCACACCCGCTCATCCCGGCGAAAGCCGGGATCCAGCACCCTGTCCCACGTTTGGCCTCATCTGGACCCCGGCTTTCGCCGGGGTGAGCGGAGATAGAGTTATTGTACTACGTATACAAACTATTACTGGGTGCTATAACCCGTACACGACCCGGCGCGCACTTACAGCAGCTTGCGCCATAATGGCCGGTCATCTTTTTCGGAACGGCGCGGCTGCTTCAACTCTTTCGGATTCCACGGCCCGTAGCTGAAACTGCGCGCGCCCTGTCGCGGCGCATAGCCGGTCATGGTGACGCGCTGCCCATTATCGGTAATCGCCGCGGCTTCCTCTTCGATATATTTAACGCCGGAGGTGCGCCGGATCGTATCGGGGAACAGCGCCATCAGCTGCATGATTTCCTTCGGCATATCTATCGACACATTAAGCCCAAGCTCAAGCGCTTCGGCGTGGCGTATCGGGTAGTCATGGGTCCAGCGCCCGGAAGACAATTGCTCGGCAATCGAAATCGCCGCGTTTTCCGACACCGTTCCCGACAATAATTCGCGCGCCGCGCTTTGCAGCTGGTCAATCGCCATCGCGCCCACATCAGCAAGAATAAGCGTATAATCATCTGTCGCCTGAATAGGTTTATCCTGTGCAACGCGCACCAGCGAAGCGGCGGGCAGCCCGTCGATTTGCGGATCTATAGGCCCGAGAACGGCATGCTCGCTAAGCACGATATTGTCGGCGGCCAGCGCGATCAGCGTGCCGCCGGACATTGCATAATGGGGTACAAAGACAGTTGTGCGACCGGGGTGGGCTTTAATCGCCCGGGCGATTTGCAACGCCGGCAACACCAGCCCGCCCGGCGTGTGCATGACAAATTCGAGCGGTTTATTGGGCGGCGTCTTGCGGATCGCTTCGAGAATGTCTTCGGCGTCGTTCAGATCAATATAGCGCAGCATCGGAATGCCGAGCAGGCCCATCGGCTCGGTGCGATGCACCACGGCGATGATGCGGCTTTTGCGCTTCTTCTGGATTTTCGAAAATGTGTTGACGAGTTCGGTATGGCGCTGGCGGTTGGCCAGCCCGCGCGACAGGAAGAACAGCACAATCAATATTATGGGCAGCGCGCCCCAGAAACCTTCCATCCCCGAATACCCCTTTACACACAACAGCGACAGCATTTCCGGATAAGTGTGACGCGGTTATCCGATAGAAATGCGACAACAAACAATCTGGAGCAAATCCGTGATTCAAATAAACTCGGATTTGCTCCAGGTAAGCTTAGGGGTTTTTCGGGCGGGTGAAAAGGGCGCGGTTTATGGCGTGGCGCGCCAGTGGTCGATAAGCGCTTCGGCGCATTCACTCGGTTTATCGCTGGGGATCCAGTGGCTGGCGCCGGTAATGCGTTGATAGCGCCAGGGCGCCTCGACATAGTCTTTTGATAATTTCATCTGTCGTTCGGTGAGATATTTCTCGCCGTCGCTCCACAGGCCGAGGGTAGGGATGCGTACGGTTTCCTCGCCAAAGGCGCCCGGTTTTGGTGGGCGGACCATCCGCGCGAGCGAAAGATTAGCGCGGTACCAGTTAAGCCCCGCCGTCAGCCGGCCCGGCCGGTTGAGGTTTGCAATGACGGTGTCAATATCGGCATGGGCGGTCCAGTGGCGCCGCAAAAACATCCAGTCGTTGAAACGGTAAGCCGCTTCGCAGACGCCGCGCAGCTGATGGAATAAAATGTACCAGCTCATTTTCAATTGCTGCGGCCCCGCGCGTAAGTAAGCGCGCGGATGGCCAACCGAGAGCGCGGCCAGCGTCGTGAACCGCTCGGGATATTGCGCCGCCAGACTCCATGCCACCGGGGCGCCGAAATCATGACCGACAATATGTGCGCGGTCTATGTTCAGTACGCCCATGATTTCCAAAATATCGGGGATCGCGCCGGCGTTGATGTCATAATCAGCCTTGCGCGCGGCCATATCGCTCTCGCCAAAACCGCGCAGATCCGGCGCGATAATGCGAAACTCCGCCGCCGTCAGCTTGGGCGTCATCGCCGCCCATATCTCGGACGTATCGGGAAAGCCATGCAGAAGGATCGCCGTCGGCGCGGTCTCGTCGCCGCTGTCGCGGATAAAGTGGGTGAGACCGTTGGCCTGGATGCGGTGGGTTGTGTTGCGCAAGAAAGCCTAGCCGCCTTCGCGGAAAATTATGGTTAGCCGCCTTCGCGGCGGGTTAAAAACGCCAGCCGCTCAAACAGATGCACGTCCTGCTCGTTCTTTAACAAAGCCCCATGCAACGGCGGGATCGCCTTGCGCGGGTCGCGTTCGGACAGGATTTCGTTCGGCACGTCTTCGGACAGGAGCAGCTTCAGCCAGTCGAGCAGCTCCGACGTCGATGGTTTCTTCTTCAAGCCCGGAACCTCGCGCACTTCATAGAAAATCTTCAAAGCGTCCGCGACCAGGCGCTTCTTGATGCCGGGATAATGCACCTCGACAATTTCTTCCATGGTCCGGGCGTCGGGAAATTTGATGTAATGAAAAAAGCACCGCCGCAGGAATGCGTCCGGCAATTCTTTTTCATTATTTGAGGTAATGATAATAATCGGGCGTTGCTTGGCGCGGACCGTCTCTTTGGTCTCGTAAACAAAGAACTCCATGCGGTCGAGTTCCTGCAACAAATCGTTAGGAAACTCGATATCGGCCTTGTCGATTTCATCGATTAACAGCACCGGGCGTTGGTCAGACGTGAACGCGTCCCACAATTTGCCGCGTTTGATATAGTTGCGCACATCGCGCGCGCGTTCTTCGCCCAGCTGGCCGTCGCGCAGCCGCGCCACGGCGTCATATTCATATAGCCCCTGATGGGCTTTGGTCGTCGACTTGATATGCCATTCCAGCAGCGGCGCGCCGAGCGCTTTTGCAACCTCGATGGCGAGCACGGTCTTGCCGGTGCCGGGCTCGCCCTTCACCAGCAGCGGACGCTCCAGCGTCACCGCCGCGTTAACCGCGACTTTCAGATCTTCGGTGGCAATATAGTCACTGGTGCCGACAAATTTCACGGGGGTGTTTCTCCTTTGCGCTCATGCGAATTACCTATCGGCGCGCGCCGCGACCTGCAAGCGTTTAACTCAGCGGGTGCGCCAAAGCCTTTGATCTTATAGAGAAAATCCGGCAGATTGCGGCTCTGATTTTGGGATGGAGATTTTTGATGCAGTATTTCGCGGTGATTTTTGCCCTCGCTTTGGCGGCGGCGGGCTGTTCTCAACAACCGGCGAACAGCGACGCGCCAGCGTCAACTTCCGGGCCTGTTGAAGCCGCGCCGGCGCCAAGCAAAGCCTGGTCCGACGCCGTCAACGGCATGGAGCGCCGCGACGGTTTCATCAAACTCTATGTCGACGAGGCGGCAGGCAAATTATTCGCCGCGTTTCCGGCGCCCGACCAAAACGGAACCTCCCTGCGCGCGATCTATTCGGCGGGCCTGTCCGCCGGGCTCGGCTCCAACCCCATCGGCCTCGATCGCGGTCTGTTTGACGAAGGCGCGATTGTCGCATTTCGTCGCTATGGGGACAAAATTATCGCCGAGCAGGAAAACTGGAACTATCGCGCCAGCGCCAATAATCCGCTGGAGAAAAAAGCCGTAGAGCAATCTTTCGCACGCTCATTCATCTGGTCGGGCGACATTATCGCCGAAGGCCCGGACGGCGAATTGCTGGTCGACTTTCAAAGCTTTGTGCTGCGCGATGCGCTGGACGTCGTCGGGACTTTAGCACGCCACAAACAAGGCGGTGATTTTGTCATCGCCGCCGACCGGTCCATGGCGGACTTCAGCGAAGTTCTGACGTTCCCGGACAATATCGAAATTGATGCGTTCTTGACCCTCGCCAGCGACGCGCCCAAGCGCGAGGTTGTCGCCACCGCGGCTTACCCCCGCGCCATTACGTTGACCCAGCATCACTCTCTGGCGCGCTTGCCGGAGGAGGGTTATCATCCGCGTAAGTTTGACCCGCGCGCGGCCGCGATTGACGTGCCGTATTATGATTTCTCCGCGCCGCTGAAAGGCGAAGTGCGCCAAGCCTTCGCCCGTCGCTTCCGGTTGGAGAAGCAAAACCCGGAGGCTGACCGCAGCCCGGCGAAAAAGCCGATTGTGTTTTATGTCGACAGCGGCGCGCCGGCGCAAATCCGCGATGCGTTGATCGAGGGCGCCTCGTGGTGGGCGGACGCTTTTGAGGCGGCGGGCTTTGTCGGCGCCTTCCGCGTTGAGCCGTTGCCGGAAGGCGCGCATCCGCGCGACATTCGCTACAACACAATTTCGTGGACCCACCGCCAGACCCGGGGCTGGTCCTATGGCGGCGGCGTTTACGATCCGCGCACCGGCGAGATGATTAAGGCGAGCGTCATCCTCGGCAGCCAGCGCGTGCGCCAGGACCGGATGATTATCGAAGGCCTTGCCGGGACCGCCAAATCCGGAACCGGCACTGACGACGACCCGGTGGAAATCGCGCTTGACCGCATCCGGCAATTATCCGCACACGAAGTAGGCCATACGCTGGGCTTTGCGCATAAGTTCGCCGCCTCCACCAACGACCGCGCTTCGGTGATGGATTATCCGGCGCCGCAGGTGACGGTGACGGAAGACGGCGCGCTCGACTTTTCCGCCGCCTATGGCGTCGGCGTCGGCGCCTGGGACAAGCTCGCCGCGACATGGCTTTATGCACAGTTTCCGCCAGCCGCAGATGAGGCCGCGGGGCTTGAGGCAATCTTGCGCGATGGTTATGCGCGCGGCTTGCGCTTTGTCGGCGACCGCGATGGCCGCCCGCTTGGCGCGGCGCACCCTTACGCCAGCGTCTGGGACAATGGCGAGGACCCGGTCGCCGCGCTGGAAGAAACGCTGGCCGTGCGGGCCATAGCGCTTGATAATTTTGGCGAGCGTTCCCTGCAAAATGGCGAGCCGCGCGGGGCTTTGCGAAAAGTCATTGTACCGATTTATCTCTATCACCGCTATCAGGTTGCGGCGGCGGCGAAGCTGATTGGCGGATTTGAGTTCAACTATGGCGTTAAAGGGGATGCGCTGGCGCCGGGGCGGGTGGTGCCGGCGGATGACCAGCGGCAGGCGCTGGCGGCGCTAGTGGAAACGCTTGACCCGGCGATGCTCGACCTTGCCGACAGCCTGCTGGACCAGCTGACGCCGGTGATCGGTGGTTTCGGACCGCTGGCCGGCGACGGCGAGCAGCTCGATGGCGATACCGGGCCGGTGTTCGACATCATCGCCGCAGCCGATACGTCGGGCGCCATCACCATGCAAGCGCTGTTGCATCCCGCGCGCGCTGCGCGCCTGGTAGAACAGGCGCGGCGCAGCCGGGATGCGCTGTCCCTAAACGATGTGTTCACAGCGCTCGAGACAAAACTGTTCGCCGCGCCGGCGGCGCAACGCCAGCGGCGGATAGCGGAAGTGTTGCAAACCCGGTTTGCATCGACGTTGATTGCTCTGGCGACGGATGAGGCCGCAAGCCCGGCTGTGCGCGCGGAAACGGATGCGTTTTTGCGCGCGTTGCGCGCGCGGCTGACGCCCGGCTTCCGGCTTGGCCAGGCGGCGAACCGGGCGCATCGTGACTGGTTGCTGGCGCGCATCGACGCGCATCTCGCCCGTCCGGCGCCGAGCGCCGAGGCGAAGGTGGGCGCCCCCGAAACGCCGCCGGGAAGCCCGATTGGCAGTGATATCAACGCCGGCTTTTTGGAAACCTGCTGGCACTGCGACAGCGCAATCAAATAGGAACCGGTAATGGCGGAAATTTATGACTTCGATGTCAGCCAGCTGAACGGCGAGGCGAGGGATCTGGCCGACTATAAAGGCAAGGTGCTGCTGGTCGTCAACGTCGCCAGCAAATGCGGGTTCACGCCGCAATATGAAGGGCTTGAAGCTTTATATGTTAAGTACAAGGATCAAGGCT
>JAJFFZ010000044.1 GCA_021776395.1 Hyphococcus sp.
GTTCGTTGTGTGGGAGAAGCGGAAATGATGGAATCGGCGCGCAAGCGTTTGATGAAGCTGGTTTTTGCGGTTTTGACGGTGTTTTCCGTCGCGGTGTTTGCGTTCAATAGCGCAGCCTCTGCGAGCCCGTCGCCACGGCTAAAACCGCCCGCGCCTGGCCCGGTTTACCTATCGCGGGCCGACTTTACCGCTCTGTCCTCAATCGCCGACGCGCTAAAGCACAAACATTTTTCCGACGCCCGCAAACACATACCGCAGATCAGCGACCCGATTGCCGCCAGCCTTGGCAAATGGATGTATTTCAAGGCCGAAGACCCGCTGGTGAATATCGCCGCCGCGGACCGGTTTCTTGACTTTCATAGCGACTGGCCGGCCGCAAGCCGCATTCAGAGCTTTGTCGAAAAGCGCATTAGCAACGCCACCCCGACCAAAACTGTGCTGGAATTCTTCGACAGCCGCGACCCGATCACCGGTTCCGGTAAAATTCAACTGGCGCGCGTGCTTTTTGCTATGGGTGAAGATGACGCCGCACAAATCCACCTGCGCGATGCGTGGGTGCATCACAATTTCAATGTGAAAGAAGAGCGCCGCATCCTTAAAACCTATGGTCGGCGGCTTACTAAAGAAGACCATGCCGCGCGCGTCGACCGTTTGTTATGGGCGCGTCAGGTGACCAATGCGCGGCGGATTTTTTCCAAACTGTCTTCCAGTGAGCGCCACAAAGCCCAGGCCCGCGCAGCGCTGTTGTTGCGCGCCACATCCGGGCCGAAGCTTTATCGCAACCTGCCGAAGGACAGCCAGATGGACGCCGGCGTGCTACTCGCCGCCATGCGCTATTACCGGCGCAGCGGCGCTGAGGAAACTGCGCTTGCGCTTTCCGCCAAGGCGCCGCACGACGCCGCAGGGTTGCGCAACCCCGCGCGCTGGTGGGATGAGCGACAACTGTTGATGCGCTGGGCGCTGAAACAAGGCCGCTTTGGCGACGCCTACGCCCTCGCCGCTAATCATGGGCTGGAACCGGGCGAAGACCTTTCAGAAGCCGAATTCAACGCCGGCTGGATTGCGCTTCGGTTTTTGGACCAGCCGGCCCGCGCCGAGACGCATTTTCTGGCGCTGGCCTCCGTTGTCGGCACGCCAATTTCACTCTCGCGCGCCTATTACTGGCTCGGCCGCGCTGCGGAGGCGCAAGGCAAGCCAGAGCTTGCAACATCTTACTACCAAGCAGCGACGCCTTATTATTATTCCTTCTACGGACAGCTTGCGGCGGAAAAACTCGGCGGTGCGGCGCTGCAAAACAGGTTCGGCCCCGTGATTGTCGCAACGCCGGAAGACCGGGCGATGTTCTCCGCCCGCCCGACGGTCGCGGCGCTGCGCATGCTATCCGATCTCGGTCTCGATTATGAATTTATGGTGTTTGCCTATCACATCGATGACCGGCTTGAGCGCCCCGGCGAATATGTCGAACTCGCTAAACTCGCCAATGGCGAAGGCGCGCCGCACCTCACGGTGCGCGCTGGCAAAGTCGCCATCCGGCGGGGGGCCTTCGCCGCCAATGTCGCCTACCCCACCGTCTTTGTTCCCGAAGAAGCAAAACGTTTCGTCTCATCAGAAATTATTTTGGGCCTGTCGCGTCAGGAAAGCGAATTTAACCCCCGCGCATTTTCCAGAGCCGGCGCCAGGGGCATGATGCAACTTATTCCGTCCACGGCGCTAATCACCGCGCGCAAGGAGGGCATACGCTATTCACGCACGGCGCTTCTCGACGATCCGGTATACAACCTCACCCTCGGCTCAGCGCACCTGTCTCATCTTCTGGAGCAATTTAACGGCTCTTTGGTGTTGACCTTCGCAGCCTATAACGCCGGGGTTAATCGCGCGGCGCAATGGATAGACACCTATGGCGACCCGCGCGGGCCGGATATCGACCCGGTCGACTGGATTGAGCTTGTGCCGTTTTCAGAGACCCGCAACTATATTCAGCGGGTGCTGGAAAACACCCAAGTTTATCGCGGTCAACTCAATGATAAGCCAATCCCCGGCCGGCTCGCCTCGGACCTGGAGCGCGGCGGCAAGCGCGGGCGCATCGCCGCCCATGCGCCCAACGCGCATCTGGTAGCGCTCGACACCGGCAAGGGCGCGCAAAAACTGGCGCCCCTGCCCGCAAACACCGCCAACCGCGCAGCGCAATTCCTGCTGGCGCGAACCGAGATTGTCGCGTTGCCGGATATTGTTCAGGCTGACGACGTTCATGCAGGGGACACGGCGGTTGCATCACCGCTAGCTGCAAAAGTGAGCAATCCGACGCAGGAACACGAGGCCGCACCCATAATCGCCTACACACCGGAGAGGGCCGCCACAGTTGCCGATAGTTCCAAACCTTCAGCAACCACCACCGAACCTATTGCAGCGCCTACGGCCATCATACTATCCGTAGGCGGAACCGTACAAAAACAGGCAATCGAAGATTCCGCACCGGCTGAGAATTCTTTGGCGCTGCCCGTCGTCGTTGCACCATCGCCGTTAGCGACAGATGAAATCACAGACTTGCTAGAGCGCCTCGCCACTGAGGCGATAGCCGACAGACCGGAAGCTTTGAGCACGCAGCCCGCGCCCACAACAGACATAGTTGAGAAAGACACGCTGTCCTATGACTTTCCAGCGCTGGCGGCACAGCCCGACAGAATTGTGCAGGCGCCCGCGCCCTTTGACCCGTATCGCGCCCGGGTCGATGAAGACCGCGACGACATCACCGACGAGTGCCTGACCTATGACTACTTCCTGGCGCAAAAAGCCAAAGAAGAGATCGCAGCGGCAGACCTTAACACAAGCATGCTCGCTGAAATGCAGGGCGACAGCGACAGCGCAACTGATCCCTGTTAAAATTTATAGAGCTTAGAGACGAGCTGGTCCTTCAGAGCGCTCACAACGAACCAGCTATCCGCATAACCCACGCCCCCATCACCCATCTTGCAAAGCCGCTCTTTTCCGGGCAGAACCGGCGGCGGAGAGGTGGCCGAGTGGTCGAAGGCGCTCCCCTGCTAAGGGAGTAAGGGCTTTAACTCCCTTCGAGGGTTCGAATCCCTTCCTCTCCGCCATTATTTTGTTAACCATCCAAGCCACTGATACAAAACGAAAATTCGTGTTCCATATTTCCCTTCTCAGGCATGGCTATCCGAAATACTTAAATCCTTATTCTTGCGTATTCGAGCGTTGCTCAGCTCTTCCGAGGTTCAAAAAATATCGCGTTGCTTTGCGCTCCCCCTGCCGAATGAGTGCGCTCTTTTTGACGAGATCGGCAAGATCGCGCGTTGTTGTCGCTGTCGGAGCACCGGTAATGGTCATGTAGTTTTTGGCGCTTAAGCCCCCTTTGAACCCTACAATGCCTTCTGCGAAGATCCGTAACAGGACTTTCTCCTGCCGCTGATTCAATTGACCGCGCAAACCATCAAACAATCTTGTCTTGGCGAGCAGGAATTCAACCTGTTTCTGGCTTCTGGCTTGAGCATCCAAAACAATGTCAGCAAACCATTTAAGCCACTTACTTGCATCAAGCGCTCTGCTGGCTAGTTCGAGTTGCTGGTAATAATCTTTGCGGTGGTGCAGCAACACACCGGCAAGGGATGTGAAGACAGGCTTACTGCGGCCTTGCGTCAATGCTTTTTCAGATATGGCGCGTCCAATGCGACCATTGCCATCTTCAAAGGGGTGAATACATTCGAACCACAAATGGCAACGCCTGCGCGTTCAATTGACGGCAACGGAGTTTTGCCTGTGGGTGCTGTTTTGTTGAACCACTTGATGAAAGCTGCCATCTCTTTCAAAACAGATTTTGACGGCGGCGCCTCATAATGAACTTTCGGCGCATAGGACGCACCCGAAATGATCTGCATGGGATCGTCATGTTTTCGGTAAGTGGACTTGTCCCGGATCAGATGGTCCGGCGCATCGTCCCGCGGACATGCTTCCGCTATCTGTCGCGCCGCCCATTCTGTAGTCGGGTGATTAGTAATTGCGACATGCAATAGCTTTCGTCGCCCATGCCCCAGAAGGAC
>JAJFFZ010000045.1 GCA_021776395.1 Hyphococcus sp.
CGGTCAAGACGGTTGGCCAAGGATTGGGAACGGTCAATGGAAAGCGCCATCGCATGGCTCTTTCTTGCGCATATCCGCATCGTTACGCGAAGATTGGCAAGGCTTTGGTGCTAAATGCTTCTTTTTGATTCAGGCTCTAAGAGTAACCTCTTCCATTGCCCCATTGCGCGATTGCGCAAGCCATTTAGAGAAGCGACCGCTCGCCTAGAGCGTCGAGCAAAAGGTGGGCGCCGGTTTTTGCGCCTCGCGATGCGACCACGAAAAGACTATAGCAAAATGCAACGATTCATATTTAATGCATTTTGCTATAGATCGAAGCTTAAGATGAAGGCGCCTACGAACCTCGAGATTGTTCGGATTTTGACTATATGCGCTGGAATATCGTTTAGCTGCAAAAGGTCTTGTGGAGCGTGTGGATAATGTCTGCTGCGGCTTTATCGGCGATTGAATAGTAGATCGTTTGCGCGTCGCGGCGGGTGGCGACCAGTCCTTCCTGGCGAAGGCGGGCCAGATGCTGCGATACTGTCGCTTGCCGCAAATCCAGCTGATCGGTCAATTCGCTGACCGATTTTTCACCATCGGCCATAAGGCAAAGCAACATAAGCCGATTGGGCGAGGACATCGCTTTTAAAAGCTGCGACGCTTCGTCCAGATTATCTTCCATTTTGGCGAAATTTGCCATGGACAACCTCTTTACATGCGAATATACGAATATATATAGTAAGCATTATCGCAGCCCGCGTCCAGATGAGAATATTTCCCATGGGCGCCCTGCGCGCGTAGTATCATAGAGGAGAACTGGAAATGAATATCGACCGAAGCGTGTTTGCATTTGCTGGTTTGTTGATCCTGGTCAGCCTTGGGCTTGGACTTGTGGTGCATCCCTATTGGTTCGTACTGACCGCATTTGTCGGGCTCAACATGTTTCAAGCGGCGTTCACGAAGCTGTGCCCGCTTGCTATTATGCTAAAACGTATTGGCGTCAGACCCGGGCCGGCATTTAAGTAACCTAAATGGCGAAATAAATCGCAAGGCAGGGAAGGGCATGACATGAACCCGATAACATCTAGCGCTGTATCGAGACCAGCCTTTTATATGTGGGCGGCGGCGATTTTCAGTTTCCTGATGATCGCCGTGGTCGCCGCGCCGAGCCTGGCGCCGAATAGTTTTTCGTTTCTTCAGCCTCTCAAAGTTGACACCGATCCTGAGAACATGCTCGCCGCCGATGAGCCGGTGCGCGTTTTTCATAATGAGATGAAAGCGGAATTCACGCTGAATGACCTTATTGTTGTCGGCGTAGTTGATGAAGCGCATGAGGAAGGGGTTTTCAACGTTGACACTCTTGATGATATTTATGCGCTGACGGAGTTTGCAAAAACCATCCAATGGGATGCGGAAAATGCAGACGGCCAAAGCGAACAGCGCGGTGTTATCTCCATCGACATCATCGCTCCTTCGACGGTTGATTCGATTGAGCAGGCCGGGCTCGGTTCGGTGCGCTTCGACTGGCTTTTGCCGGCCCCGCCAAAAACCGAAGAAGAAGCGCTCGCTGTGCGGACGCGCGCCCAGCGCATACCAACGCTGAACGATACGCTTGTTTCAGGTGACGGCACGGCGATCGCACTTTATATCCCGATCACCTCTAAAGATGTGAGCTTTCGCGTCGCCAAAGCATTGCGCGGAAAAATTGCCGAATTTGATGGCGACGCTGTCTATTATATTACCGGTCTGCCGGTTGCGCAGGATCAGTTCGGTGTTGAGATGTTCAAGCAGATGGCGATCTCTGCGCCGGCTGCAATGGCGCTGATTTTTGTCTTGATGTGGCTATTCTTCCGACGCCTCAACCTCGTCGTCTCGCCGATGGTTGTCGCGATGGTATCCGTGATCGGAACAATGGGCCTTCTGGTCGCAACCGGCAACACGGTCCATATTATGAGTTCGATGATTCCGATTTTCATCATGCCGATCGCCGTCCTCGACGCTGTCCATATTCTGTCCGATTTTTACGACCGCTATCCGGCAATCAAGGATCGGAGAAAAACCATTGAGCATGTGATGAAGGAGTTGTGGCAACCGATGTTGTTCACGACACTGACGACAAGCACGGGTTTTGCCTCTCTGGCCTTCACGCCCATCCCGCCAGTCCAGACCTTCGGAATTTTTGTCGCCATCGGCGTCTTCTTCGCATGGGCTCTTACCGTTACGCTGATCCCCGCCTATATCATGTTGATGCCTGAACGCGCATTTTCCGGATTTGGCATGGGCGCGAAGGGCCAAGCGTCAGACCATGATGCGACACCGCTTGCGCGTTTTCTTCACGGCGTCGGCGCATTCGCTGTCGCAAGATCAAAATTCGTCGTTGTCGTTTTTCTTGTTGCGCTGGTTGGCGCCGGTTATGGGATCACGCAAATTCGGATCAACGATAATCCGGTGAAATGGTTTGCACCGAACCATGAAATCCGTGTTGCCGATCGCGCCCTCAATGAGCGTTTTGGCGGCACTTATATGGCTTATCTGGCGCTCAGCGCATCGCAAGAAGACGATGCCGGGGCAATGGCTGATGAGATCGACAAACAGCTTGCAGGCTTGGCGACGCCGGCGGCGCAGACCCTGGCGCGCGAAGCGCGAGCGCAAGGCGCGAAAGCCGGTTCGGCCGATGACCTCCTCGCTACGTTGCGGGCCAGCGCAGAGACCGCGCGCGATGCTTCGTCCGGTGATGACGATTGGTATGCCTGGGACGACACATTGCTCGCCCTAGACGCCGCCGCCCAGTCCCGCGGGATTTTTAAAAGCCCTGAGGTTCTGCGTTATATTGAGAACCTTCAACTCTATCTCGGTGAAACCGGGCTTGTGGGCAAGTCAAATTCACTTACCGATATCGTCAAAACCGTACACCGGGATTTGTATCTTGGCAAAGAAGAAGCCTTCCGTATTCCTGATACGCGCCAGGGTGTTGCGCAGACGTTGATTACATTTCAAAACAGCCACCGGCCGCAGGATTTATTCAAGCTTGTCACGCCGGACTACCGCAAGGCTGTTGTCTGGCTGCAACTGAAAAGCGGTGACAACATCGATATGAGCGCAGTGATCGACGCTGTCGATACCTATTTTATTGAGAACCCGCCGCCGCAGGCAGTAAGCCATGACTGGTTCGGCCTCACCTATATTAATGTCGTGTGGCAGGACCGGATGGTGTCGGGCATGGCGCGCGCATTCCTCGGCAGCTTTGTTATCGTCCTTATCCTGATGACACTATTGTTCCGCTCACTGGCCTGGGGCCTTCTCTCCATGGCGCCGCTCACCATTACCATTGGCATTATTTACGGCGCTATCGGCCTCATCGGCAAAGACTATGACATGCCCGTGGCGGTTCTGTCTTCGCTCAGCCTCGGCCTGGCTATTGACTATGCGATCCATTTCAATGTGCGCAGCCGACAACTATATCGCAAGTTTGGCGACTGGGCCCAAACAGCGAAGGCGGCGTTTGGCGAACCGGCGCGGGCGATTTTCCGCAATGTGGTTGTCATTGGCGCCGGCTTTCTACCGCTGCTGCTGGCGCCGCTGGTTCCTTATCAAACAGTGGGCGTTTTTATCTCCGCTATCCTTGTCCTCGCGGGCGTCGCTACGCTTTTGTTGACGCCGGCGCTGATTACGGTTTTTCAAAAATCCCTCTTCCCTGAAAGGAGTGTAAAATGATCAAGAAAATCCTCATCGCCATCGGCGCGCTCGCCATGCCCGCATTGGCGCCGGCTTACGCGCAAGGTGCGCCCGCCACGGCAGAACTAAATGTCCAGAATATTGTTGAGCGCGCCAGCGCGGCTGCCTATTATCAGGGCAAGGACGGACGGGCGAATGTGCATATGTCGATTCTTGATTCCCAAGGGCGTGAGCGCACGCGTGATTTCACTATTCTGAGGACAGACATAGGCGATGTCGATAATGGTGAGCAGCGCTTTTATGTCTTGTTCAACCGGCCTGCTGACATTAGCAAAACCGCGTTTCTCGTCTGGAAGCGTGCTGACGCCAATGACGACCGCTGGCTATATCTTCCGGCGCTCGACCTGGTGAAGCGGATCGCCCCTTCCGACGAGCGCACAAGTTTTGTCGGATCGCACTTTTTCTATGAAGATGTCTCAGGGCGCAGCCCCAATGAAGACAATCATGCAATAGAGGAAGTGACAGACGCTTACTATGTCGTGAAGTCAACGCCGAAGGACCCCAAGAGTGTTGAGTTCGCCAGTTATAAAAACTGGATTCACAAGGCGAGCTTCATCCCGGTAAAGACGGAATATTATGATGCGTCCGGCGAGGTCTACCGCACCTATACGGCGAGCGTGGTTGAAACCATTGACGGCCGGCCTACAGTTGTTGAATCGATCATGGCCGATACGCGTATCGGCGGCGAGACGCGCATGAGCTATGGCGATGTCGCTTACGACCTCAACCTGCCGGATGATATTTTCAGTGAACGATATCTGCGCACTCCGCCGCGCCGGTATCTTCGATAAGCGAAAGGCGAGGAGCAATGGCCTGCCGGCGAGTATTGATTGGCGTTGTGGCGGCAACCCTGGCGATGGCGGCGTTTGCTCATGCGCAAGAGCCGCCGCTGCCGACCGGGCTGGCGCCGGAACCGCAGAGCAAACAAGACCATAAAGGCAAGGACGAACCCGCCCTGCCTGCCGGTCTTGGCCAGCCAACCGAACCGGCTTTGCCTTCAGGGTTAGGCCCAACAAGCACGGCAACACCGGACAGAAGGGCAGGGAACGACACGAACGGATTCGTCATGCCCTTCGGGCTAACGGGTTTTGTTGAGTCTCGTATTGGCGCTCGCATCGTTGAAGATCCGACCCAGAAAACTTTATCCATCGCTGAAGTCAGGGCGCAGTTTGAGCGCGACTTCGAAACGGATCTGGCGACCTTCCGCTTTGTCGGGGACTTTCTTTACGACGGCGTCAAAGACGATCTTGGCGTCGATCTTGAAACCGGCAGGGGGTTTTTTGACCTGCGCGAGGCCAATGTCGTGGTCCGGCCTGTGGATTTTCTGGACATTAAAGCCGGCCGGCAAATTCTGACATGGGGGGTCGGCGATCTTTATTTTATCAATGATTTGTTCGCGAAAGATTTCCGTTCATTCTTCATTGGCCGCGACGACGAATATCTAAAAGCTCCATCGGACGCCATCCGGATTTCCACCTTCAATAATTTCGCGAATGTTGAATTCGTCTATGTTCCGCGCTTTGATGCTGACCGCTCCATCACCGGCGAACGTATATCCTATTTCAACCCCGCGCTCGGCCGCATCGCCGGCCGCGATGCAATCATTGATGCGGATACTCCCGATGCGTGGTTTTCAGACGATGAATTCGCCGGCCGCGCCTATCGCAATATCGGCGCGTTTGAGGCGGCTATCTATGGCTATGCCGGATATTGGAAAACGCCGGAAGGCCAAACACCGGCGGGCCGTCCGTTCCATCCACGCCTCGCGGTTTTCGGCGCCAGCTTGCGCGGGCCGCTTCAGGGGGGGCTCGTCACGGCTGAATTTGGACATTATTTAAGCCGCGATGACCTTGGCGGCGATAACCCGCTCATTCGCAACAGCGAGACGCGTTTTCTGGTCGGCTATGAGCGAGAGGTCGGGGAGGAGCTTACCGCATCGGTGCAATATATTGCAGAAGTCACCTCAGATTACGACGCGCTGACCGGCGCGTTGCCGACCGGCGCGCCATCGCCGGACCGGGTTCGGCAAGTCGTTACGTTCCGCCTCACAAAAATGATGCTCAATCAGAACCTCACGCTTTCCGGATTTAATTTCTGGAGCCCGAATGAAAGGGATGGCTACTTCCGATTTCGCGCCGCTTACAAACTCAGCGACGCATGGCTTGCTGAAAGCGGTGGCAATATTTTTTATGGCGCTCGCAAAAATACTTTTTTTGGCCAGTTTGAAGACAACACAAACCTGTTTGTCGGTTTGCGCCGCAGTTTTTGAAGCCAACAGCGGCGGGTCTATTTTGCCAGCAGTTTTTCTCGGATTTCTTCCGGCAATGGAAACCAACGCAGAGCCTCCGCCTCACAGGAAAAAGGCTCTTTAATGCAAGAGGGCATAGTCTTCGCGCATTGTGTCTGAGTGAGAATTTTTCGGGCCTCTTCCAAATATCCCGCCAAGGCCTCTTCGCTGATTGTGGCGGTTGTTGACGCGACGGAATTAAAAATATCCATATTGTCCAGCTCCGCAGGAGCAATATCGGCAGCTTTGCGATGGCGCCACAGCCCCGTCTCAAGATTAAATGTATAGAACGGCAGTAACTTCCAGCCATGTTCCGCAATCAGATCAATAGCCTCGATAATATAGTCGACAACGGTGTCGGAGAAAAAATAATTGAATCCAACCCGGGTCCAGCCCGGCTTGATGCCGATACACCCGTGCACGATGCTTTCTTCAAATGCATGGGACTGGTCCCAGCCGATATGCAGCAAACGGTGACCATAGGGGCCGGCGCATGAACAGCCGCCTCGGGACTGAATGCCAAACAAGTCGTTGAGGAGGGCGACAACGAAGTCATGATGCAGGTTCTGTTTGCCGTAACGGATGATGAATGAGATGATGGACAGTCGCGGCAGTTCCGGATTGCCTAGGACGTGAATATTTGGATTGGCGCTCCAGGCTTTGAGCGCGCGACGCACGAAGGCGGTTTCGCGCGCCTCAATCAGATCAACGCCGACGCGATCCTTAAGCTGAAAGACAAGCCCCGCGCGGATGCTTTCGATGATCGCTGGCGTGCCGCCTTCTTCGCGGTGCTCTTGATCGGTGATGTATATATGTTCGACTGGATTGACATAACTGACCGTGCCGCCGCCGGGTCTGGCGGGAACGCGGTTGTCCATCAGCCGCTTATGCACCACTAAAACCCCTGGCGAGCCGGGGCCGCCAACGAATTTATGAGGTGAGATAAACAGCGCATCCATACACGGCGAGGCGTCGCCGCCTGAAACGTCAATCGATACATAGGGCGCCGCCGCAGCGTAATCCCAAAACGACAAAGCGTTATGGGCATGCAACAGATGTGAAATTGCGTGCATATCGGAAATGATGCCGGTGACATTAGAGGCCGCCGAGAAACTACCGATCAGCAACTTTCGGTCCTGGTATAGCCGTAACTGCTGTTCCAGATGCTCCAAGTCTATGCGCCCATCCGCATCCTCATTAATGGCGACAACCTCGGCGATGGTTTCGCGCCACGGCAACTCGTTGGAATGATGCTCATAGGGACCAATAAAGACGACGGGCTTTTCACCTGCGGGGATGGCCTTTGAAAGTTTGTACTTGGCTTCCAGGTTGGCCGGGATGCGGATGTTCAAAATATCGATCAGGCGGTTGATCGCCCCCGTTGCGCCGGAGCCGCAAAAAATTATGGCGTAATGGTCATTGGCGCCGATGGAACGATGAATTTGGGCCCGCGCCTGTTCACGATACCGGGTTGTCCGCAGCCCTGTCAGCGAGGCTTCTGAGTGGGTGTTGGCATAGTAAGGCAACACCTGATCGCGTAGAAAATCCTCAATGAAAGCAAGCGCGCGGCCGGATGCGGTGTAATCGGCGTATGTAATACGCCGGGGCCCAAAAGGTCCGTCGAAAACCCGATCATCGCCGATAACCGACGTCCGGATTTTGTCGAGAAGGGAGAGATTGCATGTCATGCACTAAACCTTACTGATAGTTTCGTTTCCACAACTCAGATAAGAATACTGGTCCGTGGTTTTCATTTCCATTGTTAGATTTCGCATTATATTACTTATTCCAACTGAATTCGTAACAGACCATGGCGAGAATTATCTGTCTAGCTGGGCGGATTCTTACAGCACGTTGGTTGTTTCCTTATTTGCATTGCCCGCGCGCCAATTCGTCGCACAAGAACCAACTGCATCAAACATGCGAGAATGAAAATCATTGAATATGCGTGGGCAATGATATTTTTTTGTCACCCAAAAAATCTTGCTGCGTACATGCAAAGGAGATATTTTTTCCAAGTCTTGTTTTGTAACGTCAAAGATCGCGATTAAATTTTCGGTCAATGTTATCTGCGGATAAATCGCCGCACGACATTACGGTTATGCTAAATCAAACAGCAACAGCTCGGCGCCAATATCGGTTGCTAGCTGGATGGATGGTTCGTCGCTGATCGCCGCCCCATCGCCCTTGCGCAACCATCGCCATTGAATGCGACCACGCCTCGGCGACATGCAGCCAGGCATGGGGACCATCAGGTAGATCTTGAATAATTTCTTGTCCTGGTGCGAGTTTAGCAGCGTAGAGCCGCACATCTTGATGGATGGTGACGGCGCCATCTGTCCCATGACGGTCGCTAATCAGTTGAAGCCGCTCAAGATGCTGTTCCGGTGGGAACTGCTTCTGTTCATAACTAGGCACAATCCCATCATGTTCGCGCAGGGTCCAGAATTGCAGATAGTGAACTGACGCCTCCTTACTGTGATTAAACTCGCTGTGTGTGACGCCGGTCCCTGCTGACATGCGTTGCACATCGCCAGGACGGATTTCCGTGTTTCAGTTTCACGGCGGATAAAAAGATTATACAAAGTCTTATGCGAACCATATTCCTTCGGTGCATCGCGTCAGCGAAGACCATTGCGAATAATGGCCCGGTTATGGCCAGACACCGGACCTGAAACACTGAGTTCAGAATACGGAGTAGTCCCGAGGCGCTAAGGTGATGAAATTCGCTGCTTAGATCATGTATATTCATCCCAAAACGGATAAGGATGCACCTGATGTCGTTGTTGTATCAGAAGTTGTGCACAGGCGTTCTGCTTCAGCTGTCTGGTTGGCTAAATATAATATTGGCAACAACAATCTCCTTGGCGGACTGAGGTCTGGTGTGATAGGCGGACAGGGTTATTTGTTTTCATCTGCTGACCTATGAAAAGACGCGCCATGAAAAAGTCTGACCACAAAGCTCCCGATATGCTGACCTTGTTGGCGCAAGCCCGCGGCGCCGCGGCTCATAATGCATCGCCCAAAAGCGAGAGCGTTATTCCGCCGATAGAGATGACTACGACATATTTGCGCGACGGGTCTTATCGGCTCGGACAGAGCGGCGAGTATCGGCGCGATGACAGTGCGAATTTCCGTCAGGTTGAGGCGGTGCTGAGCGCGATTGAGAACGGGGCGGATGCGCTTGTGTTCTCGTCGGGCATGGCGGCGGCGGCGGCGGTGATCGCGACGCTGCGGCCGGGCGATCATATTGCGGCGCCCAAAATCGGGTATTACGGCGTGCGCCGGTGGATTGAGCATTTCTGCGCGCAGTTCGGCATTGGTTTGACACTGGTTGACCCGGGCGCGCCCGGCGCGCTTGAGCGCGCCATCACCAAAGGCAAGACGCGCCTTGTGTGGATTGAAACGCCGACCAATCCGACCTGGGAAGTGACTGATATCGGTGCTGCGGCCGCCGCTGCGCATGCCGCCGGCGCCCGGTTGATTGTCGATTCGACGGTGATGACGCCGATATTGTGCAATCCGCTCGATCATGGGGCCGATATCGTTATGCATTCGGCGTCGAAATATCTGAACGGCCATTCCGATGTCATCGCCGGCGCTTTGGTGACGCGTGCGGACGATGATTGGTGGGGCGACATCCGCCAGCACCGTTATATGAGCGGGGCGATACTTGGCGCGTTGGAAACCTGGTTGTTGTTGCGTGGGTTGCGCACGCTCGGGCTGCGTGTTGAACGCGCCAGCGACAATGCGCTCGCTATAGCGGAACATTTTGAAGGCCATACAAAACTGTCGGCGGTGCTTTACCCTGGCCTTGAAAGCCATGCCGGTCACGCCATCGCCAAGGCGCAGATGGATAGCGAAATCGGTTATGGCGGCATGTTGTCTTTGCGTTTGCGCGCCGGCAAGGCGGCGGCGTTGAAGCTTGCGACATCGACGCAATTGTTTCAGCCGGCGACGTCGCTGGGCGGCGTTGAAAGCCTGATCGAGCATCGCGCGACGATTGAGGGCGAGGACAGCCCGGCGCCGGATGATCTGGTGCGTCTTTCGGTCGGCATAGAAAAATGCGGCGACTTGATTGATGACATCGAACAGGGGCTGGCCGAGATCGGTTAGAGGGCCGGGCGGAAAACCTGAGTCACACACCAACATTCCGCTCATCCCCGCGAAAGCGGGGATCCAGAACAACGCGCACCGGATATGTCTCTGGATCCCCGCTTTAGCGGGGATGAGCGGGGAGTGGACTTGGGCCTGAATCTGAATAATCGACCGATGATCTAACCGGGCGTTTTGACCGGGTCTTGTTCCGGGGCGCTGAGGCCTTGCGGCTTGGCGTTGATGGTCGCCATCAGCTCAACAATCGCGCGCTCCAGCTGGTTGTCGCGCCCGGCGAGCAGCGACGCCGGATCATTGTTGACTTCAATATCCGGCTCAACGCCAGCGCCTTCAACAATCCAGCGCCCTTGCGCATCGGCGAGCGCATATTGCGGAACGTAAACCGTGCCGCCGTCCAACAAAGGTCCGGTAAGGCCGATGCCGACCGTGCCGCCCCAGGTTCGCTTGCCGATCACCGGGCCGCGTTTGGCGTTTTTAAAACTCCAGGTAAACGCATCGCCGTCCGACATAGTGTCTTCATTGGCGAGCGTCGCCAACGCGCCGGTAAAGACGCCGCTGGTGTTGTAGCCCCACGGGTAGGTGGTTGGAAATTGCTGGCCGCGTGAATAGCCGGTAAAATGTTGCGGGCTGGTAAGACGGGTAAGGATCATTTGCGAGATGCTCCCCCCGTCATTGCCGCGCACGTCGATGACCATGCCCTCGGCTCTGATCTGGCCGTAATAGCCTTTAATAAATTCGCGGATGCCGGCCGCGCCCATATCTGGGATGTGTAAATAACCAAGCCGCCCATCGCTGGCCTGCGCAACGCGGCGTTTGTTTTTCAAAACCCAGTTCAGATAAATCAGGTTTCTGTCCGTACTCAGCGTTTGCACCATCACGCGCCGGGCGCCGGAGGGGCTTGGCTTATCATTCACCAATAGCTCAACCGGCTTGTCGGCCTGTCCGCGCAACAAGGCGTAAGGGTTGTCCGCGCCGGTCAGAGGAACGCCGTTAATCGCCAGCAGGTAATCGCCCGCGCTAACTTTCACGCCGACTTCCGTTAGCGGCGAGCGATAAAGCGGTTCTTCGTTCTGCCCTTCCAGGATTTTCGAGATTTGATAGCGGTTGGATTTTTTATCGAGCGTGAGGCGGGCGCCAAGTGTTCCGGTATTCGGGCGGTCGGGCCGGCGCACGTCGCCGCCAGAGACATAAGCGTGCGATACATTCAGCTCGCCAATCATCTCTCCCATCAGGTAATTGAGATCGCTGCGGTCGCCCACATCATTGAGCAGGTCCGCATATTTTTTGCGCAAAGCCTGCCAGTCATAGCCGTGCATGTTTCTGACATAGAAAAAGTCGCGATAGCGCCGCCAAACCTCGTTGAAGATTGTCGCCCATTCCTCGCGCGGTGCGCGGCGCATGGTCAGCGTATCTGTAGAGACAGGCACGGGGTCTTCGCCGTTGGCGATCAGCTGATAGGCGTCATCGGGTTTTTGCACGAATATCGCGCTGGCGTCTTTGGACGCAGAAAAATACGTAGCGCCTTCAAGCATGGTGTCCGTTTTGCGGTCGGCAATCGAATAGGAGACAAGCGCCGGCGTCACATCGCTGTCGCGGCCATAATAGAACGGGCCTGATTTTATCAGCAGCAACTTGCCTTCAAAAGCCTGCATTTGCGTATAGCGGTCCGCCTCAATCGGCAAGCGCATCACCCGTTTGGCGATACCGGCAAAATTGATGCTTGCCGGGGGTTTTAGTTTTTTGGCGCCATCGGCGTCAAAATATGCCGTGAACGGATTAGAGACGCCTGTCCCAAGCGCCAGCGCGTAAACGCCCGCGGCCCGGTCGAGCACATAGTTCCATTCAATCCAGCCCATTTGCGGCGCGAATGTGCGGTCGGACAGGAAATATAAGAACCGGCCCTTCGGGTCCCAGCTTGGATTGCGGCTGTTAAATTGCGGGTCGGTGACCAGATGGTCCGCGCCGGTTTTCGAATCCCAGACATGAATGGCGCCAAAGAAGTTTGGCCCGGCAAACGTATAAGCGAGGTATCGGCCATCGGGCGACCAGCGATAATCGTAATTGTACCACACGCCGAGGCTGCCAATTTTTGTCATCGCGCCAGACTTGGCCTCGACCACATGCAAAAATCCTTCATTGTCGCGCACCGCGATACGTTTGGAACCCGGCGCCCAGACCGGTCCGTAAAGGCGGATTTGGTGATCTTTTGTCAGTTGACGCGGCGGTGTCCGCCCATCCGCCGCCGCCAGCCAGATTTCCTCCTCGCCGCTGGCGTCGGAAAGGAAGGCAATGGTTTTGGCGTCATCGGACCAACTGGCGTTCCGCTCATGGGCGGTTGATGTGCGGGTGAGATTGCGGGTGATGCCGCCGGGTTTTACCGGGGTTATGAAAATATCGCCGCGGGCGACAAACATCGTATGCTTGCCGTCAGGGCTGAGCGAGGCTTCCTCAATATTGTCGCCGACCTTGATGGTCTCGGCGCGGCGCGCAAGACCGTCATCGGCGACAGTGATGGCGAGTTTTGCGTCATCGCCGGTTGCGCCATCGACCACATGCAATGCGCCGTCAAGCTCATAGACGATTTGGCCGCCGGCGTCAGCGCTAGCCCAACGCACATCGGAACCGGAATAGTGCGTAACCTGACGAACAGCATTTGTAGCATCGTCAAAGGCGTAAATGTTGAGATAATCATCACGGTCGGAGACAAAAAAGATGCCTTTATCGGTCCACATCGGGTCGCGGTCGGTGCGGATATTGCTGGTGATGTTGCGCGCAGTGTTTTGCGCCAGGTTATAAATCCACAAATCCTGCGCCCAGCCGCCCTGGTAGCGCTTCCAGGTGCGAAAATCGCGTGTCAGCGGGGAATATAATAGACTGGCGCCATCGGGCGAGAGGGCGCCGGCGCCAGCCAGCGGCGGCGCCAGCACTTGCACGTCGCCATCATCTATCGAGACTTTGTACAGTTGCGACTGTGCGGCATTGAAGTGATCGCGCAAGGAGCGGAACAAAACGGACTTGCCGTCGCGCGCCCAGCCTTGCACCTGATTATCAACGCCCCAACGCGGCGTCAGCGGTCCGCGCGCCGGGTAAAATGTTAGCTGGCGCGGCTCGCCGCCGCCGGCGGGCATGAGATAGACTTGGTCTTCGCCTTCATATTGGCCGGTGAAAGCAATCCATTTTCCGTCGGGAGAAAATTTTGGAAACGCCTCTACACCCGGATGCGCTGTCAGCCGCACCGCGCCGCCGCCATTGGCGCTGACGGTCCAGATGTCGCCGGCATAGGTGAAGACCAGTTTTTCTTGATGGATATCAGGGAAGCGCAGCAGCCGGGTTTGTTCAGCCGATGCGCCAGAACAGAAGAAAACGGCTGCGAGGGTTGCCAAAACAATACTTGGAACGGGGATGGCGTTAATGAATGCTCTCATGGGTTCAGCACATCGCCTTCCGTAAACGTCCGAATGAAATGATCGTAGAGACTATCTGGGAGATAGTTTGATGACGCCCGAGCTGTGACGGTCAACGCGGATATTATCAGCCAATTCCAGAAATTCTATCAGGGATTCTGGATCGTCGGCGTCAAACACCCCGGAGAACTCCGTCGATGCCAGCCTATCATCAGCAATGACAATTCGGGTGCGATTATATCGGTTAAACTGCGCGGCGATATTGGCGAGGCTGTCTCCTTCGAAAATCAACTGGCCGACGCGCCAGGATGTTACAGCTTTGACATTGGCCGCCGCCACACGAACAGTTTTTGCATCCGGAGCGATATCGGCTTTTTGACCCGCCGCTAGTAATAAGCGGCCGTCATCGGTCTGCCCGATATCGTCAAGCGCAATTTCATCCTCGGCGGCTGTGTTGACAAAATCGTTCTCAGTCATCACCGCGACCTTGCCGTCGATAACGGCAACCGTCGTCTGGTCGCCGGTCCGGTAGACATTGAACGTCGTGCCGATCGCTTCGGCGACAGTGTCGCCGGCGATTACCCGAAACGGACGGTCAGGGTTATGGGCGACTTCAAACAGTGCTTCCCCGCGCAGGAGTTCAACAACGCGCTGGTGTTCTTCGTAGCGAATAACCACTTCCGACTGCGTGTTCACATGGATGATGGAGCCGTCTTCCAGCGTCATCTTGCGTTGCTCGCCGAGCTTGGTGGCGAAGCCTGACGAGCCGTCATTGCGTGTATCGGCGACCTCAAAGCCATCGATGGAGCGCGCAGCAAATTGCGGTGCGACGGCGAAGCTGATAAAGGCAAGCGCTATTGAAGCGGCGGCCCCGACGCCAACCCATTGCAACCAGGGCAGGCGCGGTGTCACAACCCCGTTCAAAGCTTCTGCGGTCTTCCGGTCAGTTTGCTGACCGCCCCGCACAATCGACACAACCTCGGAGGGGAGGCTGGAAATCAACGCATCGACTGAGCGGGACTTGTCTGCATCGACGCCGTCAAACGCATCGAAAAGGGTTGCGGCAATCAGCAACTCCTCCACATGACGCGGGGATTCCAGCAGCCAGTCGGCGAGCTTCAGTTTGTGGTCTGAAGACAGCTCGCCAGCATCCAGCGCCACCGCCCAACCGGCGGCCTCTTCTGCAATCTGCGGATTTTTAATTTTAGCGTCCGGCATCTCTTCTACTCCGACCAGCGCGCACGGCATTTCTTGAGGGCGCGCTTTAAATAGGTATGCACCGTACTCGGCGCGATATTCAGTTTCTCGGCGATTTCCGCATGGGAATAGCCGTCTCGTTTGCGCAGCAGCAACACTGCACGATAGAGCGGCGGCATCTCATCGAGTATCTGTTCCAGCCGGACAATTTCAGCGCGCTGATCAAGCGTTCCTTCGAACGCTGCGCCATCACCGTCTTCGCCGGCTTGCTCCAGACCGTCCAGGGGGACGAAGGCCGGGTCCTGGGCGCGTTTCAACAAACGTTCATTGGCAAGATTGCTTGCGATCCGGAACAAATAGGCCTCCGGCGAACGGATAAGTTCAGGGCGGGCGACGCGGGTGAGCCGTAAATACGCTTCCTGTGCTAAATCCTGCGCTTCTGTTTCACTATTCAGGCGCGATGACAGGAAGTGATGCAATTGCGGTGCATACTGCTTAATGACGCCGCCAAAGCGCCGGTCCCGCCGATATGCCTGCTCGGGCCTCTTCAAGTAAAACTGTCCTTTATCTATCCAACCTAGCCAAAGTTCCGCTGCCGGAACAACTTATGCGATAAAACCACTCATACTATAAAGAGTGGTTCTGGGCTGTGTTTTGGGGATTGATTTCGTGAAAATACTTCGTGGTAAATATGTCACAAAATCGTGTGCGGCGAAAAAAATATTAAAAACTGGTGAAAATCCGGTCCCCAAAACACTCCGCAAAACCGCTCTTTATTATTGGGGCGCTAATTCTAACACAGAGGCGCAATTCATCGCGCCCTTGAGCGAAAAAGCGATTATTCTCGGAACATCACCGAGAGGGGCCTAAAAACCAAGGGAGCGGGATACATTTAATGACTAACGCATCAAACAAACAAGGTTTCAAAACCCGATCAAAACTGTTTGCGAGCACGCTGGCGATCACGGCGGTGATGGCGGCGGCGCCGGTGCAAGCACAGGCTGCGGCAACCTCTGACCTGGTTATTGAAGCGCAATCGATGGAGACTGCGCTCAACCAGCTTGCGCAAAATTACGACAAGCAGATTGTGGTTTACTCCGCTGATGCAAAAGGCATGACCGCCCAAAAGCTTGAAGGCGCCTATACTGAAAAAGAAGCGCTCGACACAATTCTAAAAGATTCTGGCCTGGTCTTTAAATATGTCAATGACCGCACCATCGCCGTCGGTTCGCCGGAACGCCTCGCGGCCAATTACAAGTCGGATCAGGGGGTGTCCTCGTTTCGCGTGGCTCAACTGGCTACGCAAGAAGATCGGGCTGTAGAGAGCGTTTCCGACGGACGCGATAACCGCACAGGCGGTCAAAAGCGCGACGAAGTCGTCGTCACAGGCTCGCGCATTCGCCGCTCGCCTTTTTCATCGCCAACACCGACCACAATTATCGACAGCACGACTATAGAACAATCCGGCCTTACGCAGCTATCGGATATTATTACCCGACTGCCTTCCATTTCTCCTGGCACCGGCCTTGGCACATCGACCGGCGGCACATTTGAAAGCGGCGCGTCTTTCCTTGATTTGCGCGGGCTCGGCTCCAACCGGACATTGACCCTGATCGACGGCAGACGCCGCGTTCCCGGCAGCCGGTTTTCTGCGGCGGTGGATATTTCGAGCATTCCGCCCAGCATGGTTGAGACCGTGGAAGTCATCACCGGCGGCGCATCGGCCGTATACGGCGCAGATGCGGTGACGGGCGTGGTCAACATAATCCTCAAAAAGGATTTCGAAGGGCTTGAATTTAACGCCGAAGGCGGGTGGCCCGGACAAGGCGGCGGCGCCGACACCCAATGGCTTAGCCTGCATGCGGGGATTAATTTTGACGATGACCGCGGCAATATCAGCATTGGCGGGTCTTATTCCAAGCAAGATATATTGATGGGCAATCAGCGCCGTTTTGGAGAGCAGGCGCAAGGGTTCTTCGCCAATCCGGATAACACTGGACCCAATGACGGTATTTCCAATTTACGCCGGTTTGACAATTTCGTCTTTAGCGGTTTCGCAACGACTGGGACGTTTTACGTTGATGGGACGGAATATACGGTCAATCCGAATTTACAGGCTAAAACATATGGCGACGGGCCGTTTGCGCCAGGTTTCTTTGTGGCCACAGCCGGCGACGACAGAGATATTGATTTTGACCTCGCCAAATATGACCAGCTGCGTTCCGGCCTCGACACTTATACGGGCATCGCCAAACTCACCTATGAGATTAACGACCACATCAATTTCAACCTGTCCGGCGAATATGGAAGAACCGAATCGGAAGACCGGTTCCAACCCTTATTCGACTCTGGTCTGACAATCTTCCGCGAAAACCCTCTGCTCCCGAATGATGTCACGGTGCTGATGGATAACAGCTATTACTATTATAACTATATCTATGTTTATCGCACGCATGAGGATTTGGGCGTTCGTCCGACTTTCAACAACCGCGATACGTTCACAATAGCCGGCGGTTTTGATGGCGAATTAGGCAATGACTGGCTGTGGGAAGCTTTCTACCAATATGGTCGGAATGATTTTTCGTCGCGTACGGAAGGACAAACCATACAAGCGAACTTCCTGCAAGCGATTGATGTGATCACCGGACCGGGCGGTACACCGGTTTGTCGCGATGTTGCAGCCCGCGCTGCGGGATGCTTGCCGTTTAATCTTCTTGGTCCGTCTACCAACAGCCAACTATCTAAAAACTATTTTCAGTACACCAGCAGAACAGAAGTGCGGACCACGCAGTCTGTTGCCGGCGTTTCCGCCAACGGCCCGTTATTTTCCGTGCCAGCTGGCGATGTTAAAATGGCGGCTGGGTTTGAGTATCGTAAAGAGTCCCTGAGGCTTGTTGACGACGAATTGGCGAGGTCAGGACAACTTTCACTGACGGCCGGCAGCCAGGACGTAGAGGCGGACTTCAACGTCTGGGAAGTCTATGGCGAGGTTTTGGCGCCGGTTTTGGCCGATAAGCCGTTCGTTAAGTCTTTTGAAGTCGGCGCGGCGGTGCGCTATTCCGATTATAACACCACGGGTTCGTCTACCGCGTGGAAGGTCAGCGCTAACTGGGAGCTGGACACCAACATCAGGCTTCGCGGGTCGCGCGACCACTCGATCCGGGCGCCAAACCTCATCGAACTCTTTGACCCGGGTACGGCGTCTTTTGTGTTTATCGATGATCCGTGTAGCGCTGCGTTTATTAATCTCGGCTCGTCAACGCGCGCCACGAATTGTGCGGCGCTCGGCCTGCCCACCGGTTATGTCGATCCAGGTAGCGGCAGTAGCAAGCAGACACTGAGCGGCGGCAATCCAGACCTGTCGCCGGAAACGGCCAATACCTGGACCGTTGGCGGCGTCTTTACGCCGGAGTTCGTGCCCGGCTTCTCGCTCGCGGTCGATTACTGGACCACCGGAATTGACGAGGCTGTGGAATCGATTGCCATCACCGACATCGTTGACCGCTGCGTTGACGCCGCCACTATTGTAAATTCGTTCTGCGCACTCATCACGCGTCGCGCAGACGGCGCCATTGTTGAGGTGCAAAACAGCCCCATCAATGTCGGCAATCTGCGCGCATCGGGAATCGACATTACGACCCAGTATAGCATTCCGGCGCCGGGACTTTTTACCGATGAAGCCGGTGAATTGAGTTTACAGGTCTCCGCAACAAGACGTCTAAAAAGCCAGGAGCTAGTGGACGCAAATGATCCGTCGACGCTGATAATCTTCGCCAATGAGCTGGGCTCATCTTTCTGGGAAGGCACGTTAAGCGCCAGTTACTCATCGGGGCCAGTGAACTTCAACTGGTACAGCTATTATGTGGGCTCAGCGGTGCTCGACAGGCAAGCCGTGCCGGAACGGTTCCCAACCGGTTTCGACAGGGTTGGCGCCAAGCTCTATAACGATCTTTATATCGGTTGGCAGATCGAGGAGCGCGCGACGGTCTATGGCGGGATCAACAATGTCTTCAATGTTGAACCGCCTAATAATCCAAATACTTATCTCGGTGGCTTTGGCGTTTATGATAATGTCGGGCGGTTCTTTTATGCCGGTATTAGGTTGAAACTCTGAGTTCAGTCGCTTATCTGGTGACGACCTGAACTCATGAGTGCAACGTGGTGAAAACAAGTGATGTCCTCATCCTCGATGGGGCGATGGGGACGGAACTTCGCGCACGCGGAGTTCGCGTTCCCGATTATAAATCCTCGATATGGTCGGCGTTAGCGCTGATCGAGGCGCCTGACGAAGTGCGCCGGTTGCATACGGATTATATTGAGGCCGGCGCCGATATTATCACCGTCAATAACTATGCGGTAACGCGTAAACTGTTGGCGCGCGAGGGCATGGAAGACCGCCTAAGCGAATTGACGCTCATCGCCGCAAAACTCGCTTGCCAAGCGCGCGACAAGACGGCGTGTGCGGATGGGACAAAGAACAAAGTGCGCATCGCCGGCTCGCTTGGGCCTCTCGATACAACCTATCGCGTCGATCTGGTTGGTGGTTTTGACGAAAACCTCACCGCCTATCGCGAGGTCGCGGCATTGCTCGCGCCGCATGTAGATATTTTCATCTGCGAGACCATGACCACGGCAGAGGAGGCGCGCGCCGCCGCTACCGCCGCCGCCGAGACCGGTAAAACTGTTTGGGTGTCGTGGACGTTGGCGCCGCAAGGCGATGTGTTGCGCGGCGGCGAAACCTCGACGCAGGCGCTCAATGCTCTGGCCGATCTTCCGGTGGAGGCGGTGTTGTTTAATTGCAGCGCCGGCGATGCGGTGGACAATGCTTTGCCTGACCTGATTGCGGCGACAAACATGAAGATCGGCGTCTACGCCAATCCCGTGCACTCAGAACCGCCGGGCGGCGAACCGGAGATTGTCCCGACCGCGCCGCTGGGCCCGGATGACTATGCGCAGATGGCGCTGGCGTGGGTTCGTCGCGGCGCCAGCCTCATCGGCGGGTGCTGCGATACTTCGCCGGCGCATATTGCGCGGTTGCGATCACTCATAGCCGAGGAGTTTGCGTAGGCCGGGCGCTGCATAATCGACCAGCGCTTTTTGCGCCGGGGGCAGGACAGAGGGGATTTCAACGCTGGTCGGCAAGGTCAAGTTCTCCCGCGCCGTACTGCTTTGACGCCGGTCAGACCCGATCCGAACCCGCTCGCGCCAGTCTTCAGGGATAGGATCAATACCGCAATTGCCTAGCAAGCTGATGAAAAACGCTTCTGCATCAGGCCCGTCCAGGTCTTTCAGGTTTTTGATAAGGTCCTCATACCGTACAAACCTGGCGCGGGTCCCATGCCAGCTGACCGCGTTGAACATAAACACAGACAAAAGGCTCGGCGCCTTAGCGTGAACGCCCATAATCATCATGTTCAACACCTCTTCGGCGGTAATCGCGCCGCCCTTGATCTCGTCAAGGTTTCCTAAAAACTGTTCGGATAGAAAAAACCGCGCCCGCGCCGGCACCCAGTCATAAGGGTCGCGGATCAACAACATATGATTGACCTGTTGCAGCGCAATCGCCGCATCAGCGGAAAACAGGAGATGCCCCCAGCTTACCCGCGGATTAGGCAGATCGAACGCCTTGAGGTGATTTTTCAAAGTCGCATGCTGAATAAACACTTCATCATATTGTTGTTCGACCGGCACAAACATTCTGACAATATTGCGGATAAGGTGGGTTCCGCATTTGGGCACGCTGTTCAGGAAAACCGGTTTGCGAAGGTCGGTTTGTGTAAATTCCCGATTTTTCTCGTTGAGATTGTCTGGCTTGAGGTTGATGACCGGCACGAGCACGCTCCGCTATGAAATATGGACAGAATAGTGCCGCTATTTTGGCATATTCGGCGTCAAACATCATGCGATATTTGAGCTGTTGATGTTGAGGTGGGCGATTATTTCTCAAGGGCTTTAATGGCGCCAATTACCGGGGCGGCGGGGAGTGATAAAGGCCACCCTTTGCTGCAAAATTGGTGTATTAAAGGTGAAACGAGGAGCAACACCACCATGACAGATAAACAGGCTGGCGCGGAGGCGGTTCCTGCAAGTATGTCTTTGCAGAAATTTATGACGACAGAAATTATTGTATCGGCGGTTATCAATGGCGCGTTTGGCGTATTGTTTGGTTGGCTTATCGTCCGCGGCGGTCACAGCGTGCCGTTTTCAGGCGCGGGCGGCATCGTGATTGATGTTTTGGCGACTGCTTTTTTGGTCGGGCTATTATTGACGCTTATCGTAACGCCGATCTTACGCGGGCGCATTCGTAAGGGCGGCATGCCCAATATCGCTGCAGCTAACCTCCCTGCAATGCTTGGCCTGCTGCCGCAAAATACTCTCCTGCGCGGCGCGGTGATGGGGCTGGGCGGTATGGCGCTCATAGCGCCGCTTATTTTGGGGTTTTTTTGGGCTGCCGGAACGGCCCAGCTGTCGCCGGGAAATTTTATCTGGATTAAAGGCGTCTACGGCGCTTTGTTCGGGATTGTCTTTACGCCGCTGGCATTGCTGCCGATGTTGGCCGGGAAAATTAAATAGACCGAGCCGTTTGACCCTGTGTTGCGGAACAATAAAACAACACGCGCGTCCATAGTTTTGCTTCTCCGGGGCAGGAAAGTCGGCTATTATTTCGTTGAAAGATTCACGCCGCCCGCGCTTCAAAAAACTAAGCCTGTAACTATTAAAATAGCGCGCCCATTTAGACTTTTCATCAGGGGAATACGCATGACGTTCATCACAATCCGCCGCACAATCGCGCTTGCGCTTATCGTCACTTTCTCAGCTGGCGGCGTTCGTGCGGGCGAGGCTTTGTCGCCAGAGCGGCAAGAAGCGCGCGCAATTTTTAAAGAGCTTATCGAGTATCGCACCGTCGCCGGCGTTGCCGACACGACCATAAATGCCGCCAATGCGATGGCCGACAGGCTAAAGGCGGCGGGCTTTCCGGACCGCGATGTTCAAGTGCTGAGCCATAAAGCCGGGTTAGGCATGCTGGTGGTGCGCTATCGCGGCGACGGGCGCGCCGGTAAAAAACCGATCCTGTTGATGGCGCATCTTGATGTGGTTGACGCCCTGAAGGATGACTGGTCGCTCGACCCGTTCAAGCTTACCGAGCGCGACGGGTATTTCTACGGCCGCGGAACCGGCGACAATAAAGGCGGCGCCGCCGCCCTGGTCGCAACCTTCCTTCGGTTTAAAGCAGAAGGATATGTCCCCGACCGCGATCTGATTATTGTTCTGACTGCGGATGAAGAAACCACTGCTGGAAGCATCAAGTGGCTACTGAAGAAAAAGCGTAAACTGGTAGACAGTGAGTATGCGCTCAATACCGATTCCGGCGGCGGCGCCCGGCGCGGTGATATGCCGATTTCTTTTTCGATGCAGGCCAGTGAGAAAACCTACATCACTTTTGTCGCGCGGTTCCGCAATGCCGGCGGGCATTCCTCCGTGCCGGTTGCAGATAACGCCATCTATCACCTGGCGGCGGCGCTGGGCCGGCTGTCGGCGCATCGCTTTCCGGCGAAAATGAACGAGGTGACGCGCGCCTTCTTCGCCGAACAGGCAAAATTGTCCGAAGGAGAAACCAGCGAGGCGATGGCCGATGTCGCCGGGCCCAACCCTACGCTGCAAGCGCTCGATCTGTTGTCGGAGGATTCCTATTTTAATGCGCTCTTACGCACCACATGCGTGGCGACAATGTTACAAGCCGGGCATGCGGAGAACGCGCTACCGCAAATGGCGCAAGCGACGATCAATTGCCGCATGCTGCCCGATAGTGATGCGGAGAGTATTGAGGCGACATTGCGCGAGGTGCTGGATGATCCGACACTGGAACTAGAGGTCTCCTATCCGCCGACATTTGGCCCGAGTTCACCGCTGCGCGACGATGTCCTGGCCGCCGTTCGGCTGGCGGTTGATGCACGCTATCCGGGCCTGGCTATCGTGCCCGACATGTCAACCGGCGCCACCGACGGGCTTTATGTGCGCAATGCCGGCATCCCGACTTATGGCGTGGCCGGACTATTTGGCGACATAGACGATGGCCGCGCCCATGGCCGCGATGAGCGGGTCGGCGTTGAAGATTTCTACGCCGCTGTTGAGCATTGGGAAATTTTGTTGAAAGCATTAACTAGTGGTGCTGAGCAGTAAATCATGTCGCCTTGGCGCCGCGAAGTTCCGCATAGGCGTCGATAAACGGTTGTAGATGGTCTCGATAGGCCTGCGACGCGCCGATAGCGCTTTTGTAAATTGGTTTGCGCACTTGCGCCAGGCTGGCGGTGGCGACAGTGCGATGGCTTTTGTGAGGCGTATAACAAGCCTCATCCTGCGTCAGGTTGCAGAACGCCAGCATTTTGTCGGTCCACTGGCTTGGTGACGCAACCAGGTCTTCATAAGCCACCGTCAAAATACGTTCCGGCATCTGCGCCCGCCAGAATTCTATCAACTGCTCATAGACATGGATGAAGCGGGCAATATCGGCCAGGTCATTGCTCCAGCTCAGACGGTTTCCGAAATTTTTCTTAAAGCACGACCAGGCAAGGTCCGTTGGATCGCGCCGGCAATAGATAAATTTCGCGTCCGGCAGCGCTCTGGCGATCACGCCGGCATAGATGGCGTTGGTCAGGTTCTTGTCGGTGACAAAAGGCGTATCGCCAAAGCGCCGCCGGACCAGTTCGCGATAAGTCTCGGCGATGGCATGGCGCGAGGCTGGTTTTGAACCCGCCTCATCATTGTTCTTTAGAAAATCGTCTGTCTGCGGTCCTAACAGATCACCGAGCGGCGCCATGGCGAGCGCTAACAACTTCATCTCGCCGCCGCCGCAAACATCGCGGTGGCTGGCGAGGATATGTTCCATCAGAGACGTGCCGGACCTTGGAACCCCGAGAATAAATATCGCTCTTTGAGCGGAGCAATTGTCTATAGCAGCGGCAGGGCGAGGCGGTGCGGCGAATTTCACCTTTATGGCCGCGACGGCGTTGCTATAGTCGCCTGCGTCAAAAAATGTTTGCGCAGCTTTAAGCCGCGCGCCTTCGGCGATGCAGGAAAACGCCTTATCAGCTTCGCCTAAATCCTCATAGGCCTTGCCGAGCGCATAGGCGACGGGAATGCGGCTCTTGATATTTGCCGGTTTTGACGGCGCATTAAACAGCGCCTCCATGGTTTTCACATCCGGATCGTTCGGCGTAAAGCGTTTAATAGCGCTGAGTTGCTCCCAACTGACGGTCTCTTCCGGCGCGGCTGTTAGCGCAGCGCGATAATATTTTTCTGCACTTTCAAAGCTGCCTTTTTGCGCATGAAAATACCCAAGCCCGCGCAGCAATCCTGCAGTCGGGCCGCCTCGGACGTCGATTTCATTCAGCAATTGTCCGGCTACGGATATTGCGTCGTCAATACGCCCGGCCTCGCCAAGATATTCAGCCAGCCGCCCGCGTGCGCTCAAGTCTTTAGGGCGCGCGGCGACATATCGCTTCAGCGCCAGAGCGGCGCCGTCAACATCACCAAGCGCATCGCAGATGGTGCTAAGCCTGCCCCAGGCGATGCCTGACGCCGGGCTTTGCGCCAGTAAGCTCCAGCAGGTGCGACAAGCCTCATGTTTCCGTCCGGCCTGCAAATGATTTT
This sequence comes from Hyphococcus sp., assembly GCA_021776395.1. Classification (GTDB taxonomy): domain Bacteria; phylum Pseudomonadota; class Alphaproteobacteria; order Caulobacterales; family Parvularculaceae; genus Hyphococcus. The sequence continues at coordinate 24,373 of JAJFFZ010000045.1, forward strand.
GCGCCAGATCGAGAAGGCGTATGTTGTTTGGTGGAGAAGCATCATGCGTAATCATAAGCGCCGCGTTTATAAACCTGGCCAACACTATAGCGCAGAATACTCTATCTCAAAATGATGGGTTTTTCGGGAAGTGCGTCAATGATGGCCCTCTCCACGTTGATGCGGGCAGACGAATAGAGCGTCGAACCGCTGCGTGCTTTTTGTTCTATGGGCCTATGAATTGGTATATAGCCGAAAGATCGATTGGCTACGTGTATTAACGCCGACCTTTAAAAAAATGACCGCAGATGGTTTTGTGTTGTGCGTACACTGATGCATAGCGCGTCTGCGACGTCTTGATTGGATGCCCGCGCGCGATGAGCCGGGCGGTGTCTTTCTCGCATTGAGTCAGACCGGACCAACCTTTGGTCAAGCAAGCCCTCATGCCCATCCTGGCAGGTTTTTATGAAAAACGTGTTGTCGCCTTTGTCGCGCATATGAAGTTGAATGTGTAAAGTGTGATTGTAAAGTCCCACCTTTATGGGCCAATTTTTGAAAGAGTCTCGGGCGCGGTGAAGCGCATATTCAGTGCCTGATGCGGGGGAACCTAATTGTATTGCCTGAGCCATTTTCCGATGACGGTTCTCGCCTCATCAATGCTCGCGACCCTGTCCTTACCGAAAACGAGATTCTAGCATATTCATGATGCAACCCGCCAAGATGCGGGATTGATTTTATCGCACCGAATGACATTATTTTGCGTTTGATCGGCGCATCCGTAGCCAAAGACAAATGTGGCCGCGCATTATTGCAATATATCGCATAGTGGACTTGTCCCGGATCAGATGGTCCGGCGCATCGTCCCGCGGACATGCTTCCGCTATCTGTCGCGCCGCCCATTCTGTAGTCGGGTGATTAGTAATTGCGACATGCAATAGCTTTCGTCGCCCATGCCCCAGAAGGAC
>JAJFFZ010000046.1 GCA_021776395.1 Hyphococcus sp.
ACCTTCAGATAGCGCCCCGCCGCCGCGGTGAAACCATTCCGCAAGCCGGTCCGGGTCGGTCAGAAATGTCCACACATGTTCCGGCGGCGCTTTCAGAAACAGGGTTTTTACGATTTTCATTCCACTCATTTTTTGTCCTCCACGACAGTTTTTAGATTAGCGAGGCGTTCATCCCAGAACGCTTCAAAATAGTTGAGCCAGTCCGAAGCGGTCTTCAGCGCTTGCGGGTTCAGCCGGTTGATCCGTTCACGGCCCTTCACCTCAACGGTGATCAGGCCGCCCTGTTCGAGAATGCGCAAATGCTTGGCGATTGCCGGACGGGTGATGTCGAAGGCGTCGGTGATCTCGCCGACCGGCCGTGCGCCTACGGCGAGCATCGATATGATCTCACGCCGGGTGGGGTCAGCGAGCGCTCTGAAGACGGGTTGGGCGGATGCGGTGTTGATCATAACATAAAACCTTATGGTTTCACTTTATAGGAAACCTTTTGGTGTCATGTCAACAGCTAACTTTAGACGCAACAGAATGCATCTTTCAGGGCCTCAGCGGCTTTCCCTTTTGTCTCGCATCCCATAAAACACCGCTTTAATCGACATCTGATTCTGCGCCCGCGTCATGCAAGGCATGCTTGCCAGTAAGCATCACGGGAGCGGGCTTGCGCGCGAGTAAACATGCCGAAACGTAGCGACATCTCTTCAATTTTGATTATCGGCGCCGGGCCTATCGTCATCGGCCAGGCTTGCGAGTTCGATTATTCCGGCGTGCAGGCGGTAAAAGCGCTGAAAGAAGAAGGCTACCGAGTGGTTCTGGTGAATTCCAACCCCGCCACCATCATGACCGACCCGGAGCTTGCCGACGCCACCTATATCGAACCGGTGACGCCGGAATTTGTCGAGATGGTGATCGCGCGCGAACGCCCGGACGCAGTGTTGCCGACCATGGGTGGGCAGACGGCGCTCAACTGCGCCCTCGATCTTGAGCGCACTGGCGTGTTGGCGAAATACGGCGTTGAAATGATCGGCGCGCGCGCCGAGGTGATTGAAAAAGCCGAAGACCGTAAAAAATTCCGCGCGGCGATGGAAAAGATCGGCCTTGAAAATCCGCGCTCGGTTATCGCCGCCTCGCCGCCGATTAAAGATGAGAGCGGCGAAACCATCGGCTATGATCGCGCCGCCGGCGCGGCTGGCGCGCTCGACGCAATAGACGAGATTGGCCTGCCGGTCATCATCCGCCCGGCCTTCACGCTTGGCGGGGCCGGCGGCGGGGTTGCTTACAACCGCGAAGAGTTTGAACATTTCGTGCGCTCAGGCATTGACGCCTCCCCGGTTGGGCAGGTGTTGATCGATGAAAGCCTGATCGGCTGGAAAGAGTTTGAGATGGAGGTTGTCCGCGACAAGGCGGATAATTGCATCATCGTCTGCTCGATTGAAAACGTCGATCCCATGGGCGTTCACACTGGCGATTCCATCACTCTCGCTCCGGCGCTGACGCTGACTGACAAGGAAATGCAAATCATGCGCAACGCCTCCATCGCGGTGATGCGCGAGATCGGGGTTGAGACCGGCGGGTCGAATGTTCAATTTGCAATCAACCCCGACACCGGCCGCCTGGTTGTCATTGAGATGAACCCGCGCGTGTCGCGCTCATCGGCGCTGGCGTCGAAGGCTACAGGGTTTCCGATTGCCCGTATCGCAGCCAAGCTCGCTGTCGGCTATACGCTCGATGAACTTAACAACGACATCACCGGCGCAACCCCGGCCGCGTTCGAGCCGACCATCGATTATGTCGTCACCAAAATACCGCGCTTTGCGTTTGAGAAATTTCCGGGCGCTGAGGCGATGCTGTCAACGGCGATGAAGTCGGTTGGCGAGGCGATGGCGATTGGCCGGACGTTTCACGAATCGCTGCAAAAGGCGCTGCGCTCTCTGGAAACCGGGCTTTGCGGGCTTGACCCGATTGACGTGCCCGGTCTCGATGAGGGCGACGACGTCAACGCCTTTCGTGCAGCGCTGGCGGCGCCGACGCCGGACCGGTTGCGGGTCGCCGCCGAGGCGTTGCGCCATGGATTGCCCATCGAACAGGTGCGCGCGATCACGCGCTATGACCCGTGGATCCTAGACCGCATCGACGAGATTGTGGCGGCGGAAAAAACCGTCGCCCGCGACGGCCTGCCGGATAATCCTGAACGGCTGCGGCTGCTTAAATCCATGGGCTTTTCCGACAAACGCCTCGCCCAGCTTTGCGGCGGCGCTGAAAAAGACGTGCGCGCCCATCGCCATGCGCGCGGCGTGCGCCCGGTCTATAAACGCATCGACAGCTGTGCGGCGGAGTTTGCGGCTAAAACGCCTTATATGTATTCTGCATACGAACCAGCCTTCAACGGTGCGCCAGTATGCGAGGCGCAGCCCAGTACCCGCAAAAAGGTTATCATTCTCGGCGGCGGCCCAAACCGGATCGGCCAAGGCATTGAGTTTGACTATTGTTGCTGCCACGCAGCTTTTGCGCTCGCCGATTTAGGCGTTGAATCGATTATGGTGAATTGCAACCCGGAAACCGTCTCAACCGATTACGACACATCGGACCGGCTTTATTTTGAACCGCTGACGGCGGAGGACGTTCTGGAAATCATCGAGAAGGAACAGGCCTCGGGAGCGTTGCTCGGCGTCATCGTTCAATATGGCGGCCAGACGCCGCTCAAGCTCGCCGAAACGCTTGAACGCGAGGGCGTGCCCATTCTCGGCACTTCCTACGATTCCATCGACCTTGCAGAAGACCGCAAGCGGTTTCAAAAACTGGTGACGCAGCTCTCCCTATTGCAGCCCAAGAACGCAACCGCCGCATCACGCGAGGAAGCGTCTCTAATCGCCGAACAGGTTGGCTACCCGCTGGTGACGCGCCCGTCTTATGTGCTCGGCGGACGGGCGATGGAAATCGTCCATGACCACGCCGGCCTCAAGCAATATCTTGCGACCGCGCAGATTGAGATCACCGAAGATGAGCCGCTTCTGCTCGATCAATATCTCCAGAACGCCGTTGAAGTCGATGTCGATGCGATTTGCGATGGTGACGAGGTGTTTATTGCTGCAATCATGGAGCATATCGAAGAGGCCGGCATTCATTCCGGCGACAGCGCCTGTTCCCTACCGCCCTATACGTTATCGAAAGATGTGATTGCAGACCTTGAGCGCCAGACCACAAAGCTCGGCCTGGCGCTTGGCGTTGTTGGGCTAATGAATGTTCAGTATGCGATACAAGACGGCGTTATATTCCTTCTGGAAGTCAACCCGCGCGCATCACGCACCGCCCCGTTTGTCGCCAAGGCCACCGGCCTGCCGATTGCGCGCATCGCCGCAAAAGTAATGGCGGGCGAGAAAATTTCCGCGCTTGGGCTCGCGCCGCCGGTATTGTCGCACATGTCGGTGAAAGAGGTGGTGTTTCCGTTCTCGCGGTTTCCCGGCGTTGATACCGTGCTCGGCCCGGAAATGCGTTCCACCGGCGAGGTCATGGGGATCGACGTGAATTTCGCCAAGGCGCGGGCCAAAAGCCTGATCGGGGTCGGCGCGCATATGCCGGAGACCGGCTGCGTGTTTATTTCGCTGAAGGACGCCGACAAGCCGGGGATGGCCGGCGCCGCGCGCCGGTTGCTGGAGATGGGCTTTACGATTATCGCCACCGGCGGCACCGCCGACTATCTCCGCGCGCAAGGGCTTGAGGTTGAACACGTCAATAAAGTGCTCGAGGGCCGCCCGCATATTGTCGATGCGCTGAAAAACGGCGTGATCGATTTGATCTTCAACACCACGGAGGGCGCTCAAGCGGTCAAGGATTCGCGCTCCATTCGGGTAACCGCGCTGGCGCAGAAAATCCCCTGCATCACCACAGCAGCGGGCGCGCGCGCAGCCGTTCAGGCAATTGAGGCGCTGCGCGCCGGCGGTGTCGAGGTCGCATCCCTACAGTCCTATTTCGCAGATTAGCGGCCATCCGAGCGCCCCTAGGACTTTGCCGGCCTGGCTAAGCGCCTTGCTTGTGAGCTTTAATATGCTGTTTTTAAAGTATTTTACAGATTTTAAAGGTCTATTTTTCCTGCTCCGGTCTTGAAATTGAAGCCGTCCGGTATTAATATTAGCACTGCCTGAAGCGACGGCCGCGGCTTGCCCGCCCGGCCGCGCTATTTTTTTCACTTAAATTTCAGGCGCCAGGCTAGGACAGAACAGAAAGCGCGCGACATGGATAAGTTCCCGATGACGATAGAAGGTTATAAAAAACTGGAATCGGATCTGAAAAAACTCAAAAATGAAGACCGGCCCGCCATCATCCAAGCGATCGCCGAGGCGCGCGCCCATGGCGATCTGTCCGAGAATGCAGAATACCACACGGCAAAAGACCGTCAGGGCTGGATTGAGGGTCAGATCCTCGATCTCGAGGATAAATTTACCCGCGCCGAGGTCATCGATGTCACCAAGCTGACAGGCAACACCGTTAAATTTGGCGCCACCGTCACGCTGATTGATGAAGACACCGACGACAAAAAAGTCTGGCAAATTGTCGGCGACCTTGAGGCCGATGTAAAAGACCGGAAAATTTCAGTCTCTTCGCCGATCGCCAGAGCCGTCATCGGCAAAGCCAAAGGCGAAAGTGTGGAAGTCGTCGCCCCCGGCGGCGCGCGCACATTCGAGATCGCAAAAGTGGTGTTCCGCTAAGCCACGCAAAACGCCGGCGGCTTAACCGTCGCCGGTCATCTCTTTGACAATTGAGGCAAGGCCAATTTGCCGGCGGCGTTTTAAACGTTCGCCGAATAGGATTGATCGTAGCAGCTCCTCAGATTCATCGAGCTGATAGTTGACGATGACATAGTCATATTCAGCCCAATGCGACATCTCCGCATCGGCCTTCGCCATCCGTTTCTGGACCACCTCTTCTGTGTCCTGCGCACGCCGTCGAAGCCGCGCCTCCAGCTCTTTGCGCGAGGGCGGCAGGATAAATACTTTGACGACATCCTCACCCGCAACCTCGTCAAGCTGCTGCGCGCCTTGCCAGTCGATATCGAACAGAACGTCTTTTCCCTGGCGCAGCGTATCTTCCACCAGCGCGCGCGGCGTGCCGTAGAAATTACCAAAGACGTTCGCCCATTCCAACAGCTCGCCACTGTCGCGCATGCGGAAGAATTCCTCTTGCGAGACGAAAAAATAATCCTTGCCGTGAACCTCGCCCGCGCGCCGCGCGCGCGTTGTCACCGATACCGACAGCACCATCTGGTCTTCTTTTTCAAGGATGCGGCCAGCCAGCGTTGTCTTGCCGGCGCCGGACGGGCTCGACAAAATAAACATCAGGCCCCTGCGGGCAACTTTCAGATCACCGCCGATCATCGCATTTCTCTATTCAATATTCTGTACCTGTTCGCGGAGTTGATCGATGGTTTTCTTCAAATCGAGGCCGATGCGTTTCAACGCCATATCAGGCGCCTTGGAGCACAAGGTATTGGCCTCACGGTTAAACTCCTGGGTGAGGAAATCAAGCTGACGGCCAACCGGTCCGTGCTCGCCAAGCAGCGCACGTCCTGCGGCGATATGCGAATGCAACCGGTCGAGCTCTTCGCGAATGTCCGCCTTGACGGCGAGCAGCGCAGCTTCCTGCGCCAGGCGGTCTTCGGGGATTTGCGCCCCGCTAAGCAGCTCGCCAATTTGTGCATGCAGCTTGGCCCGCAAAGCTTCCGGCGCGGCGGCGCCAAGTGCGGCGGCGGCCTTGGTCAAACGCTCAACCTCGTCAAACAGCCCCGACAACACCGCGCCCATAGCCGCGCCCTCGCTGGCGCGCGCCGCAGCAAGACCGTCCACCGCCTTTTTAAAACTCGCCAGCAACGCCTTGATAAGTCCCTTGCGCGCCGCTTCGCTCTGGACTTCATCCGCCGGTTCCATCACGCCGCGCAAAGCGAGAATAGCCTCAGCCCGGGGCGGGTCGCATTTTATGTCGCCGCTGATTTGCTTGACCATCGACAAGGCATCATCAAGCGCTGCCTGGTTGATGCGATAGCGCGCATCGGTCGATTCCGATTGCAGCGTCAGGTTGATATTGACCGAACCGCGGTTGAGCCTCGCCCGGGTGAGAGTGCGCAGCTCCGGTTCAACATCATCAAACCCTTGCGGCAGGCGCACCCGCACTTCAAGGCCGCGGCCATTGACGCTTTTCATCTCCCACACCCAGCGCCATTGCTCATGCGCGCCGTCAAGACGGGCAAAACCGGTCATCGAAGAAATCGAAAATGTCACTGGCCGCCCTTTATCCGCCCTGGCGCCGTTCGCGCTCGACGCGGCGCCACTGCGCGACGTTGCGTTCGTGGTCGCGATTGGTTGACGAGAACACATGCCCGCCAGTGCCGTCGGCAACGAAGAATATTTCATCGGTCTGCGCGGGATGCAGAACCGCTTCAATCGCCGCACGGCCGGGATTGCCAATCGGCGTCGGCGGCAGCCCCCTTATGACATAGGTGTTATAGGGCGTGCGTCCGCGTAGCTCGCTTTGGCGCAGACCCCTGCCCAGCGGCTCGCCCTTTGTCAGCCCATAGATAATCGTCGGGTCGGACTCAAGGCGCATGTTGCGCTTCAGACGATTGACAAACACCGCCGCAATGCGGGTGCGCTCATCAGCGATGCCGGTTTCTTTTTCAACTATCGACGCCAGAATAATAGCCTCGGCCGGCGTAGAAAATGGTAACTCCATCGCCCGCCCATCCCAAATTTCATCTATCAACGCATCTTGCGATTTCATCATCCGGCGGATAATTTCATCGCGGGTCTCGCCGCGCGTGAACGCATATGTCTCGGGCAGCAGTTCGCCTTCCGGCGGTTCAAGCGTGATTTCGGTGACCAGCGTTTGGTCCGCTGCAATCAACCGCAAAATTTGCGCCGTCGTCAGCCCTTCCGGCGCGGTAAAGTAATGCAGAATACTTTTGCCCTCGATCAGGAGGTCGATGATATCCATCAGGCTCGCGCGCGCGGGGATTTCATATTCGCCAGCCTTCAGATCACTCTGCGCTCTGCGCATTTGCACCACGGCGGTGAAGAATTCAGCGTTACGAATAACCCCGGCGTCTTGAAGCGTGTAGGCGATGGTCGACACCGCGCTGCCGGGTTCCAACAGCACAACCGTCGCCGTATCCGATGGTCCCAGACTTTTCGCCTCGCGATAGCCGAGATATCCGCCGACCCCGAGCACGGCCGCCGCCAAAAGGCCAAGCCCCGCCAGTAACAACAAAAACGACCTGACGCCGCCGCGCCGCTGATCCGTCGTTGAGTCTAAATCGTCTTTCGCCCGCATCTCGCCTCCAGCCCATTTGCGAGAATGCCTCGCCCGCCAAACAGCTTACCCGTCTATCCGGCCCATCACCAGAGAAGCGTTAGTGCCGCCAAAACCAAAGGAATTTGAAAGCACTACGTTGATCTGTTTTTCCACAGCCTGGTTGGCGGCAAGATTAATCGGAGTTTCAACGGAAGGATTGTCGAGATTGATGGTCGGCGGCGCAACGCCGTCACGCATGGCCAGCAGACAGAAAATCGCCTCCACGGCGCCGGCGGCGCCGAGAAGATGACCGATCGCGGACTTGGTCGATGACATCACCATCCCCTCAGCCGCATTGCCAAACAGACGCTCCACCGCGCCCAGTTCAATCTCGTCGCCGCGCGGCGTCGATGTGCCGTGTGCATTGACGTAATCGATATCCTTTGGCGCCAGCCCCGCGCGTTTCAATGCCATGCGCATCGAGCGAAACCCGCCATCACCGTCTTCAGCGGGCGCGGTAATATGATAGGCGTCGCCGGACATGCCGTAGCCGATCACTTCGCCATAAATTTTGGCGCCGCGCGCTTTGGCGTGTTCCAGTTCTTCGAGCACGACAAAGCCTGAGCCTTCGCCCAATAAAAATCCGTCACGATCTTTGTCATAGGGCCGCGACGCCTTTTCCGGCGTGTCGTTAAAATGAGTTGTCAGCGCCCGGCACGCGGCAAAGCCGGCAATGCCAATTGGACAAACCGTCGCCTCTGCGCCGCCGGCGAGCATCATATCGGCGTCGTCCAGCGCAATCATTCGCGCTGCGTCGCCAATTGCATGGGCGCCCGATGAACACGCCGTCACCACCGCATGATTGGGGCCCTTTAGGCCCAGACGAATAGATATCTGGCCAGAAACGAGATTGATCAAATTACCGGTAATGAAAAATGGCGAGACCCGGCGCGGTCCTTTCTCGTTGAGAATGAGCACCTCTGATTCAATGCCCTGCAGCCCGCCAATGCCGGAGCCGGTCATCACGCCGATACGTTCGCGTTCTTCGTCGGTTTTGATATCGAGACCGGAATCCTCGTAGGCCATTTGTGCCGCAGCAATGCCATAGACGATAAAATCGCCCATCCGACGCTGGTCACGCGGCTCGACCCAGTCATCTGCGTTGAACGCCGCATCGCCCGCCGCCGCACCGCCGCCATAGCCGCTAGCGCGCGGCACTTCCGCAGCAATTTTACAGGTCATTTGCGAGGTATCGAATTTTTCAATCCGCCCGGCGCCGGATTGGCCATCGATCAACCGCCGCCATACCGCTTCGATCCCGAAGCCCAGCGGTGATACAATACCCATTCCTGTGACAACGACGCGCCGCATCTACTCAGCCTCCAAAGACACGTTTCGCCCCTCGCGATCGACGCGGGGGGCGAACACCATGCTGCTAGAAACGATTGCCGGCGAAAGGTGCGCCCGCCCCGTCAGGTGGAGCGATTTAAACGCAAAAACCGGTTACTTTTTTTGCTCTTCGATAAACTTGATAGCGTCCCCGACAGACTGAATGGTCTCAGCCGCATCATCTGGAATTTCAACGTCAAACTCTTCCTCGAACGCCATCACAAGTTCGACGATATCAAGACTATCGGCGCCGAGGTCGTCGATAAAGCTCGCTTTCGGCTCGACTTTTGCCGGATCGGCATCGAGATGTTCAACGACAATTTTCTTAACACGTTCTGCAAGATCAGACATCCAAGGCTCCTTAAATCGTCCAGTTTAGAATATTACGGTGGCCAGCTCGATAAGCCGGCAAAGCATGGTTTTCGGCGAATTACGGCAAATTGCCCGAGGTTGCAACGCCAAAAGGGTCGGCCCCATCAAGAGGGCCTGTCATATCATCGCCATTCCGCCATTCACATGCAATGTCTGGCCGGTCATATATTTGGCCTCTTCAGAAGCCAGATAGACCGCCGCGGCGGCGATATCGTCGGCTTCGCCCATCGCGCCGGCGGGAATTTTTCCCAAAATCGCTTCACATTGCTGCTCGTTGAGCCCCTCGGTCATGGCGGTCGCAATAAAGCCGGGTGCAATACAATTCACCGTGACGTTACGGCGCGCCACCTCCTGGGCCAGCGACTTGGTCATACCGATCATGCCGGCTTTCGAGGCGGCGTAATTGGCCTGCCCGGCATTGCCGGTAACGCCGACAACTGACGTAACACCAATAATGCGCCCAAAACGTTGTTTGGTCATACCGCGCAACGCCGCCTTTGTGAGCCGAAAATAAGCGGTGAGGTTTATCTTGATGACCTCGTCCCACATGTCCGGCTTCATCATCATCAGCAGCGTATCACGGGTGACGCCGGCGTTTGCGACCAGAATATCGAGCCCGCCCATGGCCTCGCGCGCCTGTTTGGGGAGCGCATCAACCGCATCCATATCCGACAGGTTACACGGCGTAACATGGACGCGGTCTTTCAGCGCGCTCGCCAACGCTTCAAGCTTTTCAGCGCGCGTTCCAGAAATTGCAACGCTGGCGCCCTGCTCATGCAGCGCCTTGGCAATCGCCCCGCCAATGCCCCCGCTGGCGCCGGTCACTAATGCGCGTTTTCCTGTCAAATCAAACATTCACGCCTCTTTCCTTGGGTGTTCCGTCTAAAGTTTTGAGAAAGCTTCTACGTCGCCAGGCTCGCCGACATTGAGGGTTTTAACGTCGCGGTTGATGCGTCTGATTAATCCGCACAAGACTTTGCCAGAACCCACCTCGATAAAACTGTCGCAACCCTTTTCAATCATATAGCCGATGCTCTCGGTCCAGCGCACGCGGCCGGTGACCTGTTTGACGAGCAGGTCGCGAATATCGTCCGGGCGCACCGCCTCGCCCGCCGTGACGTTCGCCACCAATGTCGTCACTGGCGCCTTGATGGTCGTCTCGCCAAGCGCATCGGTCATCCGCGCCGCCGCCGGCGCCATTAGTGAGGAGTGAAACGGGGCCGAAACCGGCAATAGTTTCGCGATCTTAGCGCCGAATTCTTTGGCCCCGCCACAAACTGCTTCAACCCGTGACTTGGCCCCTGAAATGACCACCTGGCCGGGCGCATTGTCGTTTGCAATCTCGCAAATCCCATCGCCGGGCGCGGCGTCAATCGCCTTTTGCGCAGCCTCAAGATCGACGCCGATCAGCACCGCCATCGCCCCCTCGCCAACCGGCGCCGCCGCCTGCATCGCCTCGCCGCGGATGCGCAAGAGCTTTGCGGTATCGGCAAGCGAGATGGCGCCAGCGGCGCACAGGGCTGAATATTCTCCAAGCGAGTGTCCGGCCACAAACATCGCATTAGCGATATCGGCCCCGGCCTCGCGTTCAAGCACCCGCATCGCCGCCATCGAATGCGCCATCAGCGCCGGCTGCGTATTAGCGGTCAGGGTCAATTCCTCCATCGGCCCCTCGCGCATCAATTTCGACAGGTTTTGGCCCAGCGCATCGTCGACCTCGTCAAAAACTTCGCGCGCCGCCGGGAACGCCTCAGCAAGCGCCTCGCCCATGCCAACTGCCTGGCTACCCTGGCCCGGAAATATATAGCCGCACGCCATACCGATTATTCCTTCTTCTTCAGCAAGAAAACGAGTTGCAATGCACACAACTCCGGGCTGATGGCGCCAAATGCGCTATATATAGTAATCGAGCTTGACCGTAGGGGATTACCGCCCCGCCGGGTAGTCGTTTTCCGGTCGATTGTAAACAAACCGACCTGTCGCAAAACCCTTGCGCTAGCTTCGATAGTGTTCTACTTGCCCGCCTTCGCGAGCGATGGTCGCGAGGCGCCCAGCTTGGGTTCAGGGGATAGTCCCCTTGCCTCTACGAGCCAAAGGCCGAGTGAAGCGCCCAGCTGGCGTCATTGCGGTCTCCATCGCCAGATAAAGGGCTGGCTTATGCCGTTATACGAGCACGTCTTCATTGCGCGTCAGGATATCTCCCCTGCGCAAGTTGAAGGCCTTACTGAAACACTTGCCAAAATCGTCACCGACAATGGCGGCAAGATTGAAAAATCTGAATATTGGGGCCTTCGCAGCCTGCAATATAAAATCGCTAAGAACCGTAAAGGTCACTACAGCCTGTTCAATATCGAAGCGCCGGCCGGCGCCGTGCAGGAGCTTGAGCGCCAGGAACGCATAAATGAGGATGTGTTGCGGGCGATGACCATTCGCGTGGAAGAGCTTAACACCGAGCCCTCACCGGTTTTGAGCCGCCGCGACCGTAATGATCGCAATGATCGCGGCGACCGCGATAAACGCCGCTAGCGGGAAAGGAACCTTATCATGGGTAAACCCTTCTTCAGACGCCGCAAAACCTGTCCGTTCTCAAGCGACAACGCGCCAGTGATCGATTACAAAGATCCCAAGCTGTTGCAACGCTTTGTCTCCGAACGCGGCAAAATTGTGCCGTCGCGGATTTCCGCCGTCTCTCACAAGAAGCAACGCGAACTTGCGCGCGCCATCAAGCGCGCCCGGTTTCTGGCGCTGCTTCCATACGCATCGGAGTAGGACCAATGGAAGTCATTCTCCTAGAGCGGGTCGAAAAACTCGGCCAGATGGGCGACGTCGTCAACGTCAAGCCCGGCTTTGCACGCAATTTTCTGCTGCCGCAGAAAAAAGCCCTGCGGGCAAACGACGCCAACAAAAAAGCATTTGAGACGCAACGCGCCGATCTCGAAGCCCACAATCTTGAACGCAAGAGCGAAGCGGAAGCTGCCGCCAAGAAAATCAACGGCAGCGCCTTCGTGGTCATTCGCCAGGCGTCAGAAACCGGCGGTCTTTATGGCTCGGTATCAACACGCGATATCGCAGATGCGGCCACGAACGATGGCGTGAAAATCGACCGCGGCCAGGTGCGATTGCCTAAGCCGCTCAAATCGCTCGGCGTTTTTGCAGTCCGCATCGTCCTCCATCCGGAAGTCGATGCTTCTATCGATATCAATATCGCCCGTTCCGAGGATGAAGCCGAGCGCCAGGCGCGCGGTGAAAATGTTCTCGACACGCGCGACGATCATGATGACGAGACGGAAACGCAAGACGCCACAGAGGCCAAGGCGGAGTTCTTCGACGAGGAAGCGCAAGCGGCCATTGCCGAAGAGGCAGAAGGCGAAGATGCAAATGCACAAGACGCCTGACTGTAGCAAGAAAATTCCCGTACAATTTTGAGCGGGGAAAAATACAAGCGCCGGCTGGCTTTCCAGCCGGCGCTTTTTTTGGTCTAACATCCCCATGGCGGATGGGGCGACCACAGCTGACGATTTCAATCAGGGTGCGGAGGATAAAATCCCCGTCAGCCTCGATTCTGAACAGGCGATCTTAGGCGCTGTCCTGTTTGATAATGAAATATTTTTTCGCGCGGCGGCTTTTTTAAAAGGCGAGCATTTCCACGACCCGGTGCATCAGTTGATTTTCGAGGCCTGCGGCGAGCTCATCAATTCTGGCCGCCTCGCCTCACCGGTGGCGCTCGATACGTATCTTGCCAGCTCGTCCGGATATGTTGAGGCCGGCGGCAAAAAATATCTTGAGCAACTGGCCGCCAATGTGCCCTCAACCACAGGCGCGGTTGATTACGCAAAAATCGTCTTTGACTTATCGGTGTGTCGCGGGCTGATGTCGATTGGCTCGGAAATGGTTGATCGCGCAAAAACCTCCAGCCTGGAAGACCACCCGTCTCGC
>JAJFFZ010000047.1 GCA_021776395.1 Hyphococcus sp.
CCCGCCGCCACCGCTTTGATTACCCGATTGCGAAGCGCTGCGTCATATCCTCGTGCCATCAATGCCTCCTGTGCCACAGAAAACACCGAATCACAGTTCGATAGAGTTGTGAATCAAATACGCGTCAGGATGCTCTAGCCCTACTATTTCCCAGCACCTGATTATCATCAGGATCGATAGCATACCAGATATATCGTGTCGAAGACTGCATGGCGAGCAACCATGTCAGCGGTGTTCCGCCAACTGTGGTGCGTTGCTCGTAGTCATATTGAATTAAAATATTGAGCCCGTTGTCGCTATCTTCGGATAAACTCAATATTTGCGCACCAATTTGCGCGCCTTGCATTTCTATTTTCAGACGATTCGTACCGCGGTCTACGGATAACCGAATTGGGTCGTTACAATCCTGCGTGGTTGGGTCTACCATTCCGCGTGCGGTAGACTCACTATCGGCTATCCACGATGCACTCGTAAGTTCACCGAGCAATGAATAGGTCGTATTGTTTTGCATATTAGTCGACAAAAAGGCAGCCACAAGAACAATAGGGTAGTTCATTATTCACCTTCGACGCTAGCATTGCTACACTCTTCCTAAACCCATTTAGAACGTAAGCAAGAGCACACGGACCAAACTCCGCCACACCCTCCGATACCTTCTAACCTTGACAGTCTCCATTGCGCCTTGGCAGCAAGTCCATCCTGCTTGAATTTGCCATAACACGCCATCGAACCAAATACGGCAAATATACAGATCGGCCCCAAAAGATCAGAAGCATCTTCCAGGAAGGTCTCCCAACCCTGCAGGACATAAAACAACTAATTGGGTATTCGTTCGGGTAGTTCCATCAGCCATAGCTATTGCGAGGGCGGGCCTCATAAATTCTCCCGCTTTGTCGGTCCGATCCCTATGACGCCGGCGCGAAACTTGCTTTAACCTACGCAGTTAAGGTTGGAGAAAGCGATGCGGCTATTGGTGACCGGCGGAGCCGGGTTTATTGGATCTGCGGTAGTGCGCCAGGCGATTGCCGACGGCCATGATGTGCTCAATGTCGACAAGCTTACCTATGCGGCGAACCCGGAAAATGTCGCCTGCGTCGCTGGCCATGAGCGCTATGATTTCGCGCAAAAAGACATCTGCGATCAGCCGGCGATGGCGGCGTTGTTTGCCGAATTCAAGCCCGACACGGTGATGCATCTGGCGGCCGAAACCCATGTCGACCGCTCGATTGACGGGCCGCGCGCATTCATCGACACCAACATCATCGGCACTTATTGCCTGCTGGAAGCGGCCCGCGGTTATATTGCGGCCGGCGCCGCGCCTAAGGGGTTTCGCTTTCACCATATATCGACCGACGAGGTATACGGATCACTGGGGCCGACCGGCGCGTTTACGGAAACCTCTCCCTACCAACCAAACTCGCCCTATTCAGCCGCCAAGGCCTCCTCGGATATGCTGGCCCGCGCCTGGGCCGAGACCTTTGGCGTTCCCGTCGTCGTCACCAATTGCTCAAACAATTACGGCTCACACCAGTTTCCCGAAAAGCTCATCCCGGTGGTCATCATCAATGCGCTGGAAGGCAAGGATATCCCGGTCTATGGCAAGGGCGACAATGTTCGCGACTGGCTGCATGTGGGCGATCATGCGGATGCTTTGTTGCTGGTCGCGCAACAAGGCGCGCCGGGCGAGACTTATAATATTGGCGGGCGCGCGGAACGCACAAATCTTGAACTGGTGAAAATGATCTGCGCCATTCTTGACGAAGAGCTCACCGATGCGCGCGCCGCCGCCCACGAGAATCTGATTAAATTTGTCACAGACCGTCCGGGTCACGACCATCGCTATGCGATTAACTGCGACAAGATTGAGCGCGCGCTTGGCTGGACGCCGTCAGTCACTATCGAGGAGGGCATGCGCCAGACCGTGCGCTGGTATCTCGACAACAAAGACTGGTGGATGAAAATTCGCGACGGCGGTTTTGACGTGACGGCTCGTCAGGGTTTGAAATAACAGGCCTTTAGAAAGGCGACAACACGATGCGCATTCTTGTTTTCGGACGGAACGGCCAGGTTGCGCGTTGCCTGCAGGAAGAAGCAGCCGACGCGTTGGTTGCGCTGAGCAGCGATGAGGCTGACCTGATGCAAGAGGGCGCCGCACAAAAAGCCATCGCCGCACACCAGCCCGACATAGTGATAAACGCCGCCGCTTACACTGCCGTCGACAAAGCCGAAGAGGAGCAAGACGCCGCCGCGCAAGTGAACGCAACGGCGCCGGGCGAAATGGCGCTTGCCGCAAAAGCGGCCGGCGCGCAATTCATTCATCTGTCGAGTGATTATGTTTTCGACGGCAAGTCGGAGGCGCCTTATGCAGAAACCGACGCTACAAATCCGCTTAATGTTTATGGGCAAACAAAACTTGTCGGCGAACAGGCTGTGCTGCTAGCAAACCCGCAAGCGATACTAGTTCGCACCTCCTGGGTATTTTCAGAATTTGGCGGTAACTTCGTCAGAACCATGCTGCGGCTTGGCGCCGAACGCGACAGCCTTTCCATTGTCGCAGACCAGACCGGCGGACCGACGCCGGCGCGCGACATTGCAACAACGCTTCTGGCGATTGCCGCGAAGAAACACCGAGGCGCGCCTGGGGAGGGAATTTATCATTATCAGGGCGCGCCGACGGTCAGCTGGGCGCAATTCGCTGGCAAGATATTTGACTATGCCGGGCTGTCCGTCGCGGTCGCCCCTATACCCACTGCCCAATATCCGACACCGGCGACGCGCCCGCTCAACACCGTTCTTAACTGCGGCAAAATCGAGCGGGATTTTGGCGTCGCCATGCCCGATTGGCGGGTCCGCTTGCGCCAAATCATTGATACGCTGAGCAAAAAATAAGCTGTGGCGATGATTTTTTGAATGCCCCGCAGTGAGCCGCCGAAACAAACACTGACCGCAGGGGTTGCCTATTCCACCTCGCCCGCTCTATGAAACCAAGGGGCCGAAAAACTAATATATACAGCGCGGTATGGAGATGGTTATGAAAATCCTGGTTATCGGGGGCGACGGATTTTGCGGTTGGCCGACATCACTGCATCTTTCCAATCTTGACCATGACATCACCATTATCGATGACTTGTCGCGCCGAAAAATCGACGTCGAGCTGGAGGTGGAATCGCTGACGCCGATCAAACCGATTTCGGTGCGCCTTAGCGCCTGGAAAGAGGTTTCCGGTAAGGATATCCGGTTTGAAAATATCAATGTCGCAAAAAATTATGCGCGGCTGTTGCACCTTCTTGAAGAGGAAAAACCGAACGCCATTATCCATTTTGCTGAGCAGCGCGCCGCGCCCTATTCGATGAAATCCTCCTACCACAAACGCTATACGGTCGATAACAACATCAACGCCACCAACAATGTGCTGGCGGCAATTGTTGAATCCGGTATCGACGCCCATCTCGTCCATCTCGGCACCATGGGCGTTTACGGTTACGGCACCGCCGGCATGAAAATTCCCGAAGGCTATCTGCCAATTAAAATCGAGACCGATGATGGCCGCGAAATTCGCCAGGAAATTTTGTATCCCGCCAATCCCGGTTCGATTTATCATATGACCAAAACCCAAGACCAGTTGCTGTTTGCCTTCTATAACAAAAACGACGGCCTGAAAGTCACCGACCTTCATCAGGGCATCGTCTGGGGAACGCAAACAGCTGAGACCCGCAAAGATGAGCGGCTGATTAACCGGTTCGATTATGACGGCGATTACGGCACTGTCCTCAACCGGTTCTTGATGCAGTCCGCCGTTGGCCACCCCTTAACAGTGCATGGCACGGGCGGGCAAACGCGGGCGTTCATTCATATTCAAGATACGGTAAAATGCATCCAGCTTGCGGTTGAAAACCCACCGCAACATGGCGAGCGCGTGCAAATTCTCAATCAGATGACCGAAACTCACCGGGTGCGCGATTTAGCGAAAATGATCGCCGACAAAACCGGCGCCGAAATCGCCAACGTCAACAATCCGCGCAACGAAGCGGCGGAAAACGATCTCGACGTTGAAAACCAGCGCCTGTTGGGGCTCGGCCTTGACCCGATCACGCTTGAGGCGGGGCTGATGGACGAGGTTTCCGAAATCGCCCGGAAATACGCCGACCGTTGCGACAAGACAAAAATTCCGTGCATTTCTTACTGGACTGACACACAAAAGAGTGGTGGCGCTTGAGCAGCTTAATCTGGTTACGAACTATACACCTCCTCACTGAACCGGTGACCGTTTCGAGCGATCAATCTCCAGCGTAAACACATCCGGCCGCGCATAATGTCCGGCGACGTCGAAATCCATTTTGCCGCGCGCAATCTCCGACGGGTTTAATTCCGCAAACAAAATCGTCTCCTCGCCAAATACCGGCCCGGCTAAAACCTCGCCCAGCGGTGAATAAATCACGCTGCCGCCATTGATCAATATAGCGTCCGGATCGTCGCCCTGGATGGGTTTGAAATCATCGGGCGCATCAGCGCGGGTCATGAACTGGTTGGCGGACAGCACAAAACAACGCCCTTCCAGCGCGACAACGCGCATCAGCGCCGTCCACGCCTCACGATCATCGACCGTTGGCGCGCAGTAAATTTCAACGCCTTGCGCATATTGGCTCATGCGCGTCATCGGCATGAAATTCTCCCAGCAGATGACGGCGCCAATGCGCCCGCTGCGCGCATCAAACGCCTCCAGCATCGAGCCATCGCCCATGCCCCAGATCACCCGCTCGGCCGCCGTTGGCATCAACTTTCGGCGCTTGCCAAGCAAAGCCCCGTCGGCGCCATAACACAGCGCCGTGCAATAAAGCGTCCCGCCGCCTTCGCTTGGCGATGCGCGCTCGATCACGCCGACAACGATATCGAGTTTCAGATCGCCGGCAATCTCGCCCATGTGTTGGACTTCCCGTCCCGGAACCTCAATCGCGCCGTCAAAATAACGCCGAAAAAGATCGCGCCCCTCGGGCGAGCGCGAACCGACCGGCGCGCCAAAATGAACGCCCTTGGGGTAGCCGCCGATAAACGCTTCGGGAAAGACGCAAAGCCCCGCGCCGGCGGACGCCGCCTCGCCCGCAAGGCGTTCAAACTTCTCCAGCGTCGCGGCAGTATCGAAAAGCATCGCGCCGGCCTGAATGACAGCGGCTTTGGTTGGCTTCATCTCTTACCGCCTTCGCTAAAATACGCCGCCAGACGCCGCGCCGCTTCGGTTAAAACTTCCGCGCGCTTGCAGAAACAAAACCGCGCAAATCCACGCGGCGCATCGGTAATCGACGGATGGTAAAACGCCGATAGCGGCACAGCGGCAACCTTCGCGTGTTCGGTTATCTCGCGGCAGAACGCAGCGTCATCATCGCGCCCGACTGAGGTAATATCGACGGTGATGAAATAGGTCCCGGCGCATGGCAGAATATCAAACCCCGCCGCGCGAAGCCCCGCCGCCAGGAGATCGCGCTTGGCCTGCATATCCGCGACGAATTTGTCGTAATACGCGTCGCCAAGCGCGAGCCCGAACGCCACCGCCTGTTGCAATGGCGCCGGCGAGGTATAGGCGAGGTGTTGATGCGCCTTCATCACCCCGGTGATGAGGTCCGCCGGGCCGGTGACATAACCGATGCGAAAGCCGGTCACCGAAAATGTCTTGCCCGCCGAGCCAATGCGGATCGTGCGCTCAAACATCTCCGGCAGCGCCATCAGCGCAATGTGCGCCGCGCCGTCAAACACCAGATGCTCGTAGACTTCGTCGCACACCACGATCAAATCGTGCCGGCGCGCGGCGTCCGCGATCATCTCCAGCTCGGCGTGATCCATCACCTTGCCGAGCGGATTATGCGGCGTGTTGATGACGATGAGCTTGGTCTTGGCGGTAATCGCACGCTCCAGCGCGGCGGCGTCAAGGCGCCATTGCGGCGGCGCAAGCGTCACAAACCGGATTGTCGCGCCCGCCGCCTCGATTTGCGGCGCGTAACATTCATAAAACGGCGCCAGCAACACCGCCTCGTCGCCGGGCGAGAGGAAGCTTAAAAACGCCGCCGCCAAAGCTTCGGTCGCGCCTGATGTCACCAGCGTCTCAGTTTGCGCATCAATATCGAGCCCGTAAAACCGCTTATTGTCCGCGGCCACCGCCTCGCGCAACTCCGCGATGCCTTCCACCGGCGCATATTGGTTCGGCCCCGCCGCAATCGCGCGCGCGGCAAGGTCGCGAATTTCCTGCGGGCCGTCCTCATCAGGAAAACCCTGGCCCAGATTAATCGCATCATGGGCGCGCGCCAATGCCGACATGGTCGGGAAAATCGACTGCGGGCGGTTCGCGTAGACAGGGTTTAAGGACCGGAACATAGGAGCGCGCTAATTTCATTACTGATTTCCCAGCGCTTGCCGTCCGGGTCAACGAAGAACACCGCAGTTATCTCGCCCTTGAAAATCTGCGGCTCGGGAACGTCAAAGCCTTTGGCGGCGAACGCATCGCGCACCGCCAACACCGCAGCGGCGTCTTCAACACGCAGCCCGATATGGTTGAGGCCGACATTGTAGCGGCCGTAAGGCTCGGCGCTGTCGCTCGCCGCGCGTAAATCCACTACCCAATCGTCCGGGCTCAGATAAACATGGGCGCGGGTTTTGCGAAAACCCAAAACACCCAGAAAAGCATCATACCAGGCGGCGCTGGCGGCAATATCGCCAGCCAGCAGCACAATATGGTCGATAAGCGCGCGCGTCGTCACAATTACACTCCTTTCAGCCTGACTATTTTCATCGAGACGCATCATAAGGCCCCCCGAATCGATGAGGATAACTTTTCACCAAATATGGGTTTAAGGGAAGACTACCCTCTCTGGGTTGTATTTTTCGCATCTGCGAATGCCAATAAGTTGTGCAGATTAATGCGGTTTTCTCCGGTACCGCGCCTAAAACAACGCAATCGCCCGGATGATAAGAATAACCGAGAGCAGCGCGCCGGTAAGATAGGTGCCGGCGGCGCCGATCTTTTTCAGCGTTGTCGCACTGTGCACACTGTCGCCCGTCAAAATACCAACCGCATGGATATAGCGCGACGCCACCGCGGCAAGCATCAGCGCAGCAATCCACCCCGGCAACAGCGGGAGCCGCAAGCCCAGCGCAAGGATCATGAGCGACAGCATCGGCACATATTCAATGCAATTGCCATGGGCGCGGATAGCCCGGCGCAAAGCACTCGTCGGATCAGCCTCCGCCTCATGCTGCGTCACGGTAACCGAGCGCCGCTCGCGCGAGACATTGGCGCCGAGAAGAAACACGAGCAAACCCAAGAGACCGACGGAAAGAAGTGCGATGGCCATAGCGAGGGTCCTTTGCTGTTGATGGTTAGGGGGTAAGCGGGTTTGCAGGGAGGAGCAAGCAACCCCCTTCGACCGCTACGCGGCCACTTCCCCCGCAAGCGGGGGAAGAAGGAGCGCGCCGCAATCGTGCAACCCTTTCCTCCCCCGTTTACGGGGGAGGTGCCCCGAAGGGGCGGAGGGGGTATGGTGCAAGACATGCCCATCCGAAAGCCCCATAAAAACGCACGCAACCTCCGCAAAGATATGCCGTCAGCGGAACAACGGCTTTGGTATTTCATTCGCCGCAAACAATTGGGCGGGTTTCGCTTCCGCCGGCAGCATACAATCGGCCCCTATATCGCGGACTTTGTATGCATCGAGGCAAAACTGGTCATTGAACTTGATGGCGAGCAGCACGGACTTGGCGGCGCGCCTGCGCATGATGAAAAACGCAACGCCTTTATGGAAAGCGAAGGCTGGGCCGTCGTCCGTTTCTGGAACAACGAAGTCTACGACACTATCGACGACATGCTTGAGATGATTTTGGATGCCGCCGGGAATTCGGTTCGTGCACAGAAAATTGAAAAGTCTCGAAAAGACAAAACACAGCAACCCCCTTCCCCGGCTCCGCCGGTACTTCCCCCGACATATCAGTTTGCGCGCCTTCGCGCGCGGGCGGGGGAAGAAAGAACCCGCCTCAATGGTGTTCACCACCCACACAGCAAGCCCAACCTTTTCCTCCCCCGCTCACGGGGGAGGTGTCAGCGAAGCTGACGGAGGGGGGATAACAATCCGTCTACTCACTATGCC
>JAJFFZ010000048.1 GCA_021776395.1 Hyphococcus sp.
AATACCAAATAATCCACCAGCATAACCGGATGCAAACCCGGCAATCAGAACACCAACTAGCAAAACCCCATGATCTTGAAAAATTTCGAACACGGGTTATGCGCCGCCTCGTGCTTCGCGAACCGCATTGACGGCGCCTTCCAGAATATCGTCCCGCGATGCCGGCGCATTTTCGGCTATATACCGGCGCCAGACCCGCGCGCCTGGAGCGCCGTGATACAGTCCAAGCATGTGCCGGGTAATAGCGTGAGGACGCACTCCAAGTTCAAACTGTTTTTTCAAATATTCGGCCATCATTAGAGCGACCTCTTCGCGCGTATGCAGTTCACTACACTCCCCAAAAATTTCCGCATCAACGCCAGCAAGAATATACGGCTCACCATAGGCCGCCCGTCCCAGCATAACGCCGTCGAAATCTTTCAATAAAGTCTGCGACTGATTAATTGTTTCAATACCGCCATTCAACACAGTCGTAAAATCAGGGTGGTCCTGCTTGAGACGCCGCACAAGATCATAGTCTAGAGGCGGTATCATTCGGTTTTCTTTAGGCGACAATCCCTCAAGCCAGGCCATGCGCGCATGAACGATGAATATATGGCATCCTGCCTGGCTGACCTGATCGACAAGCGCGTAAAGGCTGTCTTGAGGGTCCTGATCATCTACGCCAATGCGGCACTTGACGGTTACAGGCACACCGACAGCGCCGCGCATCGCCGCGACACAGTCGCGCACAAGCTCAGGTGTTTTCATCAGACAGGCGCCGAATGCTCCCGACTGCACCCGATCGGATGGGCAACCAACATTGAGGTTGATCTCATCATAGCCAATATCAGCGCCGACCTTCGCTGCTGCAGCTAGCTTTTCGGGATCGCTGCCGCCCAATTGCAGCGCCACGGGATGCTCGCTCGGATCAAACCCCAAGAGGTAGTCTCGGTCGCCGTTGATCACCGCCTCCGCCGTAATCATTTCCGTGTAGAGCCGTGCGCGCTTGGTCAGCAACCGGTGGAAATACCGGCAATGACGGTCAGTTCCGTCCATCAATGGCGCAACGCAAAATTTCCAGGGCCCGATCATGTCTATGACTTAACCGACCCTGCGGCGCCTGCGCAATCCGTTCAAGATGATGTGAACCTATTGCGGTGCGTCGCGACTTGGCCGAAGGGTGCGATCTGTGTCATGTTAGCACTAATAACAATAAGCATTGGATTGGAGGGGGTTGCACCATGAAACCGGTGTTTCAAAAGCTATTCGCAATACCGCTGGCTATTGGATTGGCGACTATTGCCTGTGGCGGCGCATCTGCGCAAAATTCTAATCTCAACGGTGACATTGGCGCAGGCGGGCGCCCAGTCGGCGCCGCCTGGTCGCGAAGCCCGGTTTATGCGGAACACGGAATGGCCGCCACGGCGCATCCGCTGGCGAGCCAGGTCGCCATTGACATCCTCAAAGCCGGCGGCAGCGCCGTCGATGCGGCCATCGCCGCCAATGCAACGCTTGGCCTCATGGAACCCACAGGCAATGGCGTCGGCGGAGACCTCTTCGCCATCATCTGGGACCCCGAAACAGAAAAACTATATGGGCTCAACGCGTCCGGACGCAGTCCGATAGGACGGTCCTATGAGAGCCTGATCGTACAGCTGGACGGCCGGGATGCACTGCCGCCATTCGGATATTTACCCGTCAGCGTGCCCGGCGCGGTTGACGGCTGGTTCGAGATGCATGGGAGGTTTGGCAAACTCCCGATGCGGAAGATATTGGCGCCTGCAATCGCCTATGCCGAGAAAGGTTTTCCTGTCTCGCCGGTGATCGCCAATTATTTGGAACGCAATTACGCACGCTTTGAAGAAAACATGGGAATGATCGATGAATTCGATAACGCCCGTGCGACCTATTTCAAAAACGGCCCAGTTAAAGCAGGAGAGATATTTAAAAACCCTGATCTCGCGCAGACATTACGGATAATTGCGAAAAAAGGGCACGATGGGTTTTATAAAGGTGAAATAGCAACAACAATCGATGCTTATATGAAGCGCATCGGGGGTGATCTGCGCTTTGAGGATTTCGCTGCTCATGAAAGTGAATGGGTCAACCCGGGATGCGTCGACTATCGCGGATATGATTTTTGCGAATTGCCGCCAAACGGCCAAGGTTTTGCTGCGTTGCAAATGGCTAATATTCTAAAACATATCGACCTTACCCAGTGGCCGCGCGGAAGCGCCGAAGTTCTGCATTATATTACGGAAGCCAAGCGTCTCGCCTTTGAAGATTTGGCGCGATACTACGCCGACCCGGCATTCGCGGATATTCCCGTTGAGTGGTTATTGTCAGAAAACTACGGGAGGGAACGCTTCGCATTGATCGATGTGGATCGTGTGAACCCTGCTCCAGCGCCGGGCGATCCAAAGCTGGAAGGTGAAGGCGACACAACCTACCTCACGGTCGCGGACAAAAACGGCATGATGGTGTCTTTGATTCAGTCGAACTATCGCGGCATGGGCTCAGGGCTCGTTCCCGATGGGCTTGGATTCATGTTGCAAGATCGCGGAGAGTTATATTCTCTCGACCCTGATCATCCGAATGTCTATGCGCCCGGAAAGCGCCCCTTTCATACGATCATACCGGCTTTTGTAATGAAGGACGGCGCTCCCCTGATCAGCTTCGGTCTGATGGGCGGCGGCATGCAACCCCAGGGGCATGTTCAGGTGCTGATCAATATTGTCGACTATGGCATGAATCTGCAGGAAGCGGGAGACGCCGCCAGGCTAAATCATATCGGCGGGCGCCAACCGACAGACCCCCTCACTCCCAAAGATGCATCCGATAGTTCGATAGACCTTCTTGGCGTCCTTTACGTAGAACCCGGCATTTCGACGGAGACAATCGAAGCCCTGCGCGCGAAAGGGCATCATGTAGAAGTCGTGTCAGATGGTGTGATGTTTGGTGGCTATCAGGCGATTTACCGCAACCCTGAAACCGGCGTTTACACCGGCGCAACAGAGATGCGCAAAGACGGCCTCGCGATCGGATATTAGACGATAAATATGGAACTAAACCTTCAAGCGAACACTAAGACAGGCGAGCGCATATGAAAACTCAAGTGCTCTTGCGCCAGATCCACCATTGGGGGTCGCTATTTGTCATGGTGCAGATGGGGCTCGTCATCAGCGCCGGACTATTATTGTTATTAAAAAAAGAAATCGATTGGGTGCAACCGCCAACGATCAAGGGCGATGACACGTCGAATACGCCCGCACAAACGATGGAAGACCTTTTTGATGCGGCAAAAGGCGTCGAAGAGCTCGAATTGACGCACTGGCGAGAGCTTTCCCGGGTTGATTTCAAACCCGGCAAAGGTGTCGCTAAATTCGTCTCCAAAAACTACTGGGAAGCCCAGATCGATACGTCATCGGGGGAAGTATTGCAGGTCGCCTATCGACGATCAGACATTATTGAAGCCCTGCACGATGGGTCATTCTTCGCAGATTGGGTCAAGCTCTACGTGTTCTTCCCAACAGGCGTCGTCTTGTTGGTATTGTGGGGTACAG
>JAJFFZ010000049.1 GCA_021776395.1 Hyphococcus sp.
AAGCTTTCCTATGGGCTATACGAAGTCATCGCGATGAAAGACGATCTCGACTTTGAGCCATGGTCGAAGCCGGGTGACAGGTTGGTTCTGTCCGATGCTCTGGCCGAGAGCGTGCGAGAGGCGGGTTTGATTGGTGAATGGATGCGTGTGGCAGACGTTCCAGCCGAAATGTTGCAAAAAGTCCGCTGTTGCCACCCGCTCAAAGGCCTTGGCGGTGGATACGAATTCGAAGTTCCCCTCCTCGCTGGCGATCATGTCACCGACGAGGCCGGAACCGGCTTTGTCCACACCGCGCCGGGCCACGGGCAAGAGGACTATATCGCCTGGGTCTCCGCTTTCGGAACGAAGGCGGAAATTCCGCACACGGTTGATGAATTCGGCGCCTTTACCGAGGAAGCCCCGGGCTTTACAGGCGCCAAAGTCCTCGTCACGGAAGGCAAGAAAAAGGGCAAGGACGGCGACGCCAACAAGAAGGTTATTGAAGCGCTGATCGAGCACGGCGCGCTGCTCGCCCGCGGGCGGCTTACCCACTCTTACCCACATTCATGGCGCTCCAAAGCGCCGGTGATTTTCCGCAATACGCCGCAATGGTTTATCGCCCTCGATAAAAAGATGGCAGATGGCGAGACGTTGCGCGCCAAAGCGCTCAAAGCCATCGACGAGACCGGCTTCACCCCGCCGCAAGGGCGTAACCGCATCCGCACCATGGTTGAAGGCCGGCCGGACTGGCTGGTCTCGCGCCAGCGCGCCTGGGGCGTGCCGTTGACCATCTTCGTCCACAAAGAGAGCGGCGAGATTTTGCAAGACCCGGGCGTTGATGCGCGCATCATTAAGGCGATTGAGGCCGGCGGCGCCGACGCCTGGTTTGAAGCCGCGACCGCCGACCTTCTGGGGGCGGAGCATAACCCCGACGATTATGAAAAAATCACCGATATTCTCGATGTCTGGTTTGATTCCGGCTGCACCCACGCTTTCGTGCTGGAGAACCGCGACGACCTGGTCTGGCCAGCGGATGTTTATTGCGAGGGCTCGGACCAGCATCGCGGCTGGTTCCAGTCGTCGCTGCTGGAGGCGTGCGGCACGCGTGGGCGCGCGCCCTATAAACACGTCATCACCAACGGCTTTGTCGGCGACGCCGAGGGCCGCAAAATGTCGAAGTCGCTCGGCAATGTGACGGCGCCGGAAGAGGTGATCAAACAATATGGCGCCGAAATTATCCGCATCTGGGTCGCAAGTTCGGACTATACCGAAGATACACGGATCTCGAAGGAGATCATCGGCTCGGCGGTCGACGCCTATCGCAAGCTGCGCAACACGCTGCGCTATCTGATCGGCGCGGTCGCCGGCTTTAGCGATACTGAGCGGGTTGAGCCGGCGCAAATGCCCGAGCTTGAGCGCTATATCCTGCACCGGCTGGCGGTCCTCGACGAAGATGTGCGCGGCGCCTATGAGCGGTATGACTTCAAAACCGTGTGGCGCAAATGCCTCGATTTTGCATCGCTCGATCTGTCGGCGTTCTATCTCGATATCCGCAAAGACAGCCTATATTGCGACCGGCCCGATGACATGCGCCGCCGCGCCGCGCGCACGGTGATGGATCTGGTGTTTGACCGGCTGATCGCGTGGCTCGCGCCAATTTGCGTCTTCACGTCAGAAGAGGCGTGGCAGGAGCGCCGCCCGTCTGAGGACGGATCGATCCATCTGACGCAGTTTCCGGAAACGCCGGCGACATGGCGCGATGACGCATTGGCGCAGAAATGGAAAAAAGTGCGCGAGGTTCGCCGGGTTGTCACCGGCGCGCTGGAAGTGGTGCGCCGAGACAAGCGCATTGGCGCCAGTCTTGAAGCCGCACCAACGGTATATATTAGCGCGCCGGACTTGCTTGGCGCCTATGAAGGGCTTGATGCGGCGGAGTTGTTTATCACCTCGGGCGCGATTCTGAGCGAAAGTGTAGCGCCTGCCGGCGCCTTCCGGCTTGACGGCGAGGCGAGCGATGTCGCGGTTGCGCCGGGCGCTGCCGAGGGCGCAAAATGCCGCCGCTGCTGGCGCATCCTGCCGGAGGTCGCCGACAACGAAGCCGGTTTGTGTGGGCGTTGCAGCGATGCGGTGGCCGTTCATGACAAAGGTTGAGCGATGAGCGCAACAAAGACAAACGTGATGGCGCGCGCACGCGACTGGTGGGCGGAAGCGCGCGCCAACCCCTATTTTCGCTATGGCCTCGCCGCTGCTTTCATTATCACCGCGCTCGACCGGCTGACAAAATACTGGATCGTTGAAATCGTCCGCCTGCCGGCGCGCGGAAAAATCGAACTCTCGAGCATTTTCGATCTCACCTATGTGCAAAATTACGGCGCCAGTTTTGGTTTGCTGTCCGGCGGTCTCGTCTCGCGCATTATCTTGTCGGTGATCTCAACCGGCGTCGCCATCGGCCTGATGGTGTGGCTGGGCCGGCTCAAGCGGCCGGCGGCGGTCGCTGGCGTTGTATCGATTATCGGTGGGGCGCTGGGCAATCTCTATGATCGCCTCGCTTATGGCTATGTGGTCGATTTCTTTGATTTTTCAGGGCTGATGTTTCCCTGGGTGTTCAATATCGCCGATATGGCGATCAATATCGGCGTCGCCTTCCTCCTTCTCGACGCCTGGCTAACCCGCAATGAGGGCAAAGCTGAATAAATTAGCGTGGCGCCTTTGCGCCCGGGCAAAGAGGCCGATATAGTGCCGGCCGAGACCGGATTTGGGCGGGGCGCTCGAACGGTGTGGAGTGAAAGATCAATGATTAAAAAGACTTCCCTGCGCGCGGCGCTTGTCGTCGCTGGCCTGGCGTTAACGACCGGCGGCTGTGGTATCGGTAAAGCCCTTGGCGGCGGCAAGCAGGCGCCGGATGAATTTGCCGTGGCGACCAAGGCGCCCTTAGTGGTGCCGCCGGATTATGCGCTGCGCCCGCCGCGTCCGGGCGAGTCGCGGCCGCAGGAATTGTCGCCGTCAGAACGCGCGCAACAAGTGCTGCTCGGAGATACCTCGGCCGCGCCGCCGACCCTTGGCGAGCAGGCGCTGCTGCAAAAAGCCGGCGCCTTTGGCGCTGACCCCAATATCCGCAACCTCTTGAATGCAGAAAATGGCGGGCGCGGCGACAAAGACCGCAGCATCGCCAATCAGCTTATTTTCTGGAAATTCCTTGACGGCAATGTCGATGACAAAGCCGCGCCGCTGCGGGTGGATGACGCCGCAGCGTGGCTCGCCAAGCGCGATGAACGCATTGTCGATGTCCTCGGCGAGGACGGTGAGGTTGTGATCAAGAAATCCAAAACGCTGAACCTGCCCGGGGTTTTTTAAAGCCCGGGTTTAAGATTTCCTTTTCCGGGTTCCTTGCGACCTCTGTCGGCGGCATAATCATTTATGGCTCATCGCGCAGACCCATCTTCCTCAAGCCCGGCGCTGCAAGCGGGCGCCAGTTTGATCCGGCTTCTGCCGCCGGGCGCCGTCAATCGCATTGCCGCGGGCGAAGTGGTTGAGCGTCCCGCCTCTGCCGTTAAAGAGCTGGTTGAAAACGCGATTGATGCGGGGGCTTTGCGCATCGATGTTGAAATCGACCATGGCGGCAAGACCCGCCTTGTTGTGACTGACGATGGCTGCGGCATGAGCGCGGAGGATTTGGTGCTGGCGGTTGAGCGCCATGCAACCTCGAAGCTGACGCCCGGCGCCGGCGGTGACTATGATCTCATGAACATCGCGACGATGGGGTTTCGCGGCGAAGCGCTGCCGTCAATCGGCGCGGTGGCGCGGTTGTCTCTCACCTCACGGGTGAAATCGGACCCCGCCGCCGATGCGTGGGAGCTTCGCGTCGAGGGCGGCGATGTGTCCGAGCCGCGCCCGGCCGGTTTTGGCGGGTCTGGCGCCCGGGTTGAGGTGCGCGATTTATTTTATGCAACGCCGGCGCGGCTGAAATTTTTAAAATCGGATCAAGCCGAAGCAACGGCAATCGGTGATGTGTTGCGCCGCCTTGCGATGGGGCGCGAGGATATTGCGTTCACGCTGACGTCGGGCGGGCGGCGTTCTCTAAATCTCGCGGCGGAGACAAAAGGCGAGGCCGGGCGGTTGCGCCGCCTGGCGGCGATTATGGGCAAGGATTTTTCCGATAACGCATTGGCGATTGACGCCACCCGCGACGGCGTGCGGGTTACCGGTTTTGCCGGATTGCCGACCTATAATCGCGGCCTGCCGGACAAGCAATATTTGTTCGTGAACGGACGGCCTGTGCGCGACAAGCTGATTGTCGGCGCTGTGCGCGGCGCTTATGCGGACTTTCTGGCGCGCGGGCGCCACCCGGCGGTGGCGCTGTTCCTGGAAATTCCGCCGGCGCTGGTCGACATCAACGTCCATCCGGCGAAAACTGAAGTGCGTTTTCGCGACGCCGGCAGCGTGCGCGGGCTGTTGATCGGGGCGTTGCGCCATGCGCTGGCGGAAGCCGGCCATCGCGCCTCGACAACCACCAGCGCCTATGCGCTCGGCAAGGCCAGCCCCGGCGGGGCGGGGCCGTTCCAGGCCGGCTACCGGCCGCAAACAGCAAACCCTTACGCCCGCGATATTTATGCGCCGGAAGGGCATGTCTCCGATGGCGGTCTCGCTGAACGCCAATCAGGGTTTGAAAATGTTAGCGCGCCGAGCGCACGCGCTGAATCCTTGCCAGATGATGTCGCTCCGTCCGGCGATCACCCGTTGGGTGCCGCGCGCGCGCAACTCCATGAAACCTATATTGTCACGCAAACTGCCGACGGCCACATGATCGTTGATCAGCATGCGGCCCATGAGCGTCTGGTTTATGAGCGCATGAAGCAGGCGCTGGCGGAGGGCGGCGTCGCGCGTCAGGGATTGCTGATCCCGGAAATTGTTGAAATGGAGATTGGCGAGGTTGATCGCCTGGCGCCGCGGTTTGAAGAATTTGCTGCGCTCGGCCTGGTTATGGAGCGCTTCGGCGAGGATGCGGTGATGGTGCGCGAGACCCCGGCGATGCTGGGCGAGGTGGATATCAAAGGGCTGGTGCGCGCGCTGGTTGAGGATATCGCCGAGTTTGGCGACGGTCTTGCGCTGAAGGAACGGCTTGAAGATGTGTGCTCATCAATGGCGTGCCACGGGTCGGTGCGCGCCGGCCGGCGGCTCAATGGCGACGAGATGAATGCGCTGTTGCGCCAGATGGAGGCAACGCCGCATTCCGGCCAATGCAACCATGGCCGCCCGACCTATGTGGAGCTAAAGCTCGCCGATATTGAGCGATTGTTCGGGCGACGATGATAAATACGATTGCGCAATGGCTGGTGCTGGCGTCCGGCGCCTGGTTGGTCGCCATTAGTATTTTTATGGTCTTTAAGCCGCAAACGGCGCTTGGCTATCTAGGTAAAATGGCGAGTACGGACCTTATCAACTATTCAGAACTCACCCTGCGTCTGATCGCCGGCGCCGCGCTTTGGCGTTATTCTGAATTTTCCAAAGCGCCGGAAGCGTTGAATATTATCGGGCTTTTCCTCGCCGTCACGGCGGTGGTCTTGTTCCTGGTTCCAAGAAAGTGGCATGCGGCCTACTCGGTCTGGTGGTCAAAGAAACTTAACCCCACGATGGTGAGACTTGCGGCGCCAATTTCGTTAGCGGCGGGTGTTTCTCTAATTTATGCAGTAATGTAGGCGGATGATCATGACCACCGAAAATTTCACACCGCTCTCCGAGCTCGGCGATTATACCGACCGCGCCGATGACGATATGACCCAGCGCGCGGCGGCGTTTTTTGATGAGATCAAGCGCCGCCATACGGTGCGCGACTTTGTCGCCGACCCGGTTCCGCAAGACATTATCGAACATTGCATCGCCGCTGCTGGCCGTGCACCCTCCGGCGCCAATCATCAGCCATGGCACTTTTGTCTGGTTGGCGATGCTGCGATGAAGTCCAAAATCCGCGCCGCCGCCGAGGAAGAAGAACGCGCCTTTTATGAAGGCCGCGCCGGTGAGGAATGGCTTGATGCGCTGGACCCCTTGGGCACCGACGCCGACAAGCCGTTTTTGGAAATCGCGCCCTGGCTGATTGCGGTGTTCGCGCAACGCCGCGGCGGCGAGGAAGCCGGCATGGACAAGAAGAATTATTACATCAATGAAAGCGTCGGCATTGCTTGCGGATTTTTGCTGGCGGCGCTGCATCATGCGGGGCTGGCGACCTTAACCCATACACCCAAGCCGATGACTTTCCTTAATGAGGCGCTAGGCCGTCCGGCTACGGAAAAACCCTATTTGCTGATTGTCACCGGCAAGCCCGCCGCCGACGCTGAAATCACCCATCACGCGCTGATCAAAAAACCGCTGAAAGATATCCTCACGGTTTATTAAGCGCTGTTTTCCCTGCTGAAGGATTTTCCCTGTTTGCCGCCTCGGCAAATCAGACTAGCGTCCGCTGCGAATGTGATTCGCAAATCCGCAAGCGAGCGTTGGGGGCGGCGCGTTCCTGAGGAGGGACAAGTTTATGGGCATGCTCAAAGAGTTTCAGGACTTTGCCGTTAAGGGCAATGTTGTCGATATGGCGGTCGGCATCATCATCGGCGGCGCCTTTGGCACCATCGTTAAGTCGCTGGTCAGCGACATCATCATGCCGCCGATTGGCGTGTTGATGGGCGGTCTCGACTTTTCCAGTCTAGCCCTGACGTTGAAAGCCGCGACGGCTGATGCAGAAGCGGTGACGTTGAATTACGGTCTTTTCATCAACAATGTCATTTCCTTCCTGATTGTCGCCTGGGCGGTGTTCATGCTGGTGAAGGCGATGAATACGCTCAAGAAAAAAGAAGAAGCAGCCCCCGCCGAGCCGCCGGCGCCGCCGCGCTCAGAGGTGCTGCTCGAAGAGATTCGCGATGCGTTGAAAGCGCGCGCGTAAACTAACGACCCCACCCCAGTGAGTATGGGCCCGGTCCTGGTTCGCCAGGCCGGGCCTTTTCCGATTGCGGCGCTGATGCTGTTGTCGTCAGCGCGTGCGACGGCTATACGCCTCGCTTGTAGCCAGATTGCCCGTTTCATGACGCCGCTAAAAAATATCCGTAATTTCTCGATTGTCGCGCATATCGACCATGGCAAATCGACGCTCGCCGACCGGCTTATTCAGGTCACTGGCGGGTTGACCAGCCGTGAGATGAAAGACCAGGTGCTCGATTCCATGGATCTGGAGCGCGAGCGTGGCATCACCATCAAAGCCCAGACCGTGCGCCTCGACTATAAGGCCAGGGATGGCGAGACCTATTGCCTCAATCTCATCGACACGCCCGGCCATGTGGATTTCACCTATGAAGTCTCGCGTTCGTTATCGGCCTGCGAGGGCGCGCTGCTGGTGGTGGATGCAAGCCAAGGGGTTGAGGCGCAAACGCTCGCCAATGTCTATCAGGCGATAGACCTCGACCTCGAAATTGTCCCGGTGCTCAACAAAATCGATCTGCCGGCGGCGGAGCCGGATCGCATCAAATCCCAGATTGAAGATGTGATAGGCATTGATGCGTCCGACGCGATTGAAATTTCCGCCAAGACCGGCGTTGGTGTGCCCGATGTGCTCGAAGCCATTGTCACGCGCCTGCCGGCGCCCGCGGGCGATGCAGATGCGCCGTTAAAGGCGCTTTTGGTGGATAGCTGGTATGACTCCTATCTCGGCGTTGTCGTCCTGGTACGGATTATTGACGGCGTGCTCAAAAAAGGCATGCGCATCCGGATGATGGGCGCGGACGCGGTCTATGGCGTCGATCAGGTGGGCGTTTCGACGCCAAAGAAAACCCCGGTCGATGCGTTGGGCCCGGGGGAGATCGGCTATCTCACCGCATCAATTAAAGAGGTTGCAGACACCCGCGTTGGCGACACCATCACCGATGATCGGCGCCCGACCGATGCGGCGCTCACCGGATTTAAGCCCTCCGTTCCGGTGGTGTTTTGCGGCATTTTCCCGGTCGACGCCAATGATTTTGAAGACTTGCGCGAGGCGATGGGCCGGCTGCGCCTGAACGATGCAAGTTTTGAATTTGAGATGGAAACATCGGCCGCGCTTGGCTTCGGGTTTCGCTGCGGGTTTTTGGGGCTGTTGCATCTGGAGATTATCCGTGAACGGTTAGAACGTGAGTTTAATCTCGACCTGATTACGACCGCGCCCAGCGTGGTCTATGATATTCACCTCACTGATGGCTCGATAACCGAACTCCACAATCCGGCGGATATGCCTGACCCGGTGCGCATCGACCATATTGAAGAGCCATGGATTAAGGCGACCATCATGGCGCCGGATGAATATCTCGGCGGCATTTTGAAGCTGTGCGAGGACCGCCGCGGCATCCAGAAGGACCTTACCTATGCCGGCGCGCGCGCCATGGTGGTTTATGAATTGCCGCTCAATGAGGTGGTGTTTGATTTCTACGACCGGCTAAAATCTGTCTCGAAAGGCTATGCCAGTTTTGACTATCAGCTCACCGATCATCGCGTCGGCGAGCTGGTGAAGATGCAAATCCTCGTCAATGACGAACCGGTCGATGCGCTGTCCATCATTGTTCACCGTGACAAGGCGCAAAGCCGCGGGCGGGCGATGTGCGAAAAGCTCAAAGATCTGATCCCGCGCCACATGTTCAAAATCCCGATCCAGGCGGCGCTTGGCGGGCGCGTGATTGCGCGCGAGACCATTTCAGCCATGCGCAAGGACGTCACCGCAAAATGCTATGGCGGCGACGCCACGCGCAAACGCAAGCTGCTCGACAAACAAAAAGCCGGCAAGAAAAAGATGCGCCAGTTCGGCCGCGTCGAAATCCCGCAAGAGGCGTTTATCAAGGCGTTGAAGATAGATGGCTAAACCAAGAGCGACTGTTAACTGTTTGCTTGTCTTGGGGCTCAATCGCTTTAGTATTCTGCCTATTATGGTGGGTTAACAATAAAGGGGGGGATTCCATGGTTCAGGGTGTTGTTTTCATCAGGCAGCTCGCAAGAAACTCAATCACTGCATTCATTATTCTTCTACTTGCAGGATGTTCGGCGTCGGGAACGGGAGGCGCTAGTAGCCCGCAAGAGCTTATGGATATGGCCGTAAAGTCAGTCGTGGAGGATGACTATGCCAGCTTCCTGAAGCTTATTCCGCCGGCTGATCGTAAAGACTTTGTTACTCAAGGGGTTTCTCTCGCCATGATGCCTTTGTTGATGATGTCGAGAACATTTCCAAGTGAGGGGCTCACAAAAACACTGGATGAGTTTGCGCGTGATCTTAATCTCGATGAAGATGACCAGCGCACGCCGGGAGAGATTACGCTTCCTCGGGGGGCGGATTTGGAGCATGCCTTTGTTGCAGCAATGCGCCTTCAACAAGACGCCCGGATCGTTGAAAAAAATGAGAACAATGTTGTCACGCGTAAATGGGTCAAGTTAAAGGAGACCAGTTTTTATTACCTTGCCTCCGCCACGAACATAGAGATCAAAAAAATAGATGGGAACACATCTGTGGCTGAGGTGACCTTCCCGCTTGTGCGCCAGGGAGCGGAGAAGACTCTGAGTGTCTATATGGTCAAGAAAAAGGGTGTCTGGTATCTAAAAATGTCGCCGCCCCTGTGGCCGTGGACTAATCCTTACCAATAACTAAGCATTTCAGTCAGCTAAACTCGTTGGACTCATCGACAGTGACGAAGGTTTACGCAAATGAACGCCGAAACCCAAAGCCCAAAACCCTCGCGCCCCTTGTCGCCGCAGATGCGTCTTGTGCTCAACCTTGTGGGCGCGGCCCTGGTTGTGATCGGCTTTGCCGGGATTGTTTTGCCGCTCTTGCCTGGTGTGCCGTTGTTAATTCTTGCAGCTGCGTGTTTTGCGCGGTCTTCTCCGCGGCTCGAGCATTGGTTGGTGACGCATCCGGTTCTCGGCCCCGGGATTATCGCCTGGCGTGAACGTCGGGCGATTTCCGTGAAGGCGAAGTTTATGGCCGTCAGTATGATGACGATTTCCGCCGTGGTTTTTATCCTGTCCGGCGCGCCGGCGATAATCAAGGCGCTGGCGCTGGCCTCTATGGCGGGGGTTGCATCCTTCATTGTCACCCGGCCTGATCACTGATCGGGCGCGGGGCCTTCTTCATCATCATCGATAAGGATGCGCGCGGCGTCGCCGTCTGGGTCGTCATACTGGCCGGATTTTACGGTCCAGAAAAACGCAGCCAAGCCAAGCCCGCCCAACGCCAGCGCCGCCGGGATGAGAAACATGAGCGCCGTCATTGTAACGCCCCGGTTTTAGCGCCCGCGTTCACACGCAAAGCATTGAGCGTGACGATAATCGACGAGCCGGACATTGCCAGCGCTGCGATCAACGGCGTAACAAAGCCAAAGGCGGCAAGCGGGATGGCGCAAATATTATAGAGCGCGGCGAAAGAGAAATTTTCAAGCACCCGTCCACGCGCCTGTTTGGCGACATCATAAGCGGTGACAATGGGCGCCAACCCGTCACCCTGGAAGATGAAATCAGCAGCGGCCTGGCTGGCGTCTGCCGCTGTGCCCGGAGACAGCGAGGCGTGCGCGGCGGCGAGCGCCGGCGCATCATTGAGGCCGTCGCCGATCATCGCCGCTTTAACGCCGCTATGCGATAATTCTTTGAGGCGGGAAATTTTATCAGCGGGGGAAAGATTTGCGCGCCAATGTTCAATCCCGGCGGCGTCCGCGATGTTGCGCGCGGGCGCTGTACGGTCGCCGGAAAGCATTTCAATGCTGGCGCCGCGCGCTTTCAGTGCGGTTATTGTCTGTGCGGCGTCGCTGCGGATGGCGTCTTCGAAAATAAACTGCACCGGCGCATCGGCGCCGAGACGAAACCACGCGCTGCTGGTTGCATCACCTTGCGCATCAGCTTCATCGCCGACCCAAGCGGCGCGGCCAAACCGTGCGTGTTGTCCGTCAATGACGCCTTCAATACCGCAGCCGGGCGTTTCCACAATGTCGTTCGCCAGTGGGCCGGCGCCGGCGGCCTGCACGAGCGCGCGCGACAATGGGTGCCGGCTCGCCCGCGCCAGTTGTGCAGCCTGAGCAAGGACGCCGTCGCCAAGCGCTGCCGCATTGATCAGCGTTAGCGCGCCATGGGTTAAGGTGCCGGTCTTGTCGAACACAAACGTATCAACCTTCGCCAAACGCTCCAGCGCATCGCCGGATTTCACCAATATGCCGGCTTTGAAGAGCCGCCCGGTTGCAACCACCTGGACCGCCGGCGCCGCCAGGCCAAGTGCGCAAGGGCAGGTGATGATGAGGACGGCGACGCCGTTCATCACCGCCATGCGCAACCCCGCATCCCCGACAACGAGCCAGCCAAGAAATGTCGCCAGCGCCAGGCTATGCACCAGCGGTACATAAAGCGCGGCGGCGCGGTCGGCGAGGCGGACATAGGTGCTTTTGGTTTGCTCTCCGGCTTCGATCAGCCGGGTCAAGTTGGCGATCAGCGAGTCGTCGGCCATCGCCTCTGCGCGCATGACCAGGCGAGAGGAGAGGTTGAGCACGCCGGCAAACAGCTTGTCGCCGTCGCATTTGGGCGCCGGCGCGCTTTCGCCGGTGACCAGCGACATATCGACATCAGAGGCGCCGTCAATCACCACGCCATCGACGGGCGCGCGGTCGCCGGGTGATAATAAAATGGCGTCGCCCGGCGCAATGTCGCGCGCCGATACAGCCTCAAGCGATCCTCCAGCGGTGATGCGGCTCGCCGTCGTTGCTTGCAGCGCCAGCAATTCCTGCGCGGCGGCGTGCGACTTCGCGCGCAGACGGTGGTCCAGATAGCGTCCGATCAGTAAGAAAAACAGCAGCATGACGGCGGCGTCAAAATAGGCGTCGGGCCCGTTGTTCAGTGTTTCATAAACGCTCAGCGATAGGGCGAGGATTACCGCCAGCGAAATCGGCACGTCCATATTGGCGTGGCCGGCTTTGAGGGCGCCAAGCGCGGAGCGGAAAAATGGACGCCCGGCGAAAGCAGCGGCGGGCAGAGCAATCGCTGCGGACACCCAATGCATCATCGTGCGCGTCGCCGGCCCCATTTCACCGTCCTGCCCGGCCCAGACAGCGACGGACAGAAGCATAATATTGGCGGCGGCAAAGCCCGCCACCGCCAGGCAGCGGAGCAGAAAACGTCCCTCGATATCCTTTTCGTTGGCGGCGGCATTCGGGTCGAACGCCGCCGCGCGATAGCCGAGCGCGGCGAGCTTTTTTGTAACCGTGATCGGCGCCAGCCCGTCGCCGCGCCAGGCGATAGTGAGCTTGCCGGTAGAAAGGTTGAGCCGCGCCTCCTGAACGCCTGGCAACGCTTTCAAACCGCCTTCTATTTTGGCGATACAGCCGCCGCACCGGGCGCCGTGTACGGAGAGTTCAAGCCGCGATAGGCCCGCATGGCGGCGGACAAAGGGAGAGGGATCAACAATCGCCGCGTCGATTGCCGGTTCAAGATTGCTGGGACAACCGGGCGCGCCAATCATGCCTTCAGCTGTTGTCATTCGACGATTATCCTTGCGGCGATATTCAATTTCGCGCCGTTTTCACTTGCCGCCTCTGCGGTCAGGTCCCATACGCCGGGCGTTAACGCCGCCGCCGCCCGATAAGCGCCGCCAGGCGTTGATGTGAAGACCAGCGCCGTATCTTCGTGGTCTTGCACCGGGCGGCGTAACGCGCCTTCAATGCGCAGGCCTGACAATACCTGCCCGGCGGCGTCGTAAAGCCGCAATTCGATAATCGCGCCATCGCCGGCGCGTTCGACGCGCGAGACCTCCGCCCGCCAACCCAGCGCCGCTTGCGCCTCGCGCTCAGCCAGGACCTCATTATAGCGCAGCCCCTGCACATAGGCGTGTTTTTCCGTTTCGCCGGGAAAGCTTTGCAATGCGAGGGTGATGAAAACTGCGTTGGCGGCAAAAATTATCGCAAAGAAAACCACAATCGCGAACAGAACATGTTTGCCGGTGATGGGTGTGGAATGAGCCATTAGCGCCCCTGCGACAGGAAAACCGTCGACGTGGCCGCTTCCTCGCCGGTCCGGATATCGCGCACTTTAATCGTGATGGGAATTGATGGCGCGCTAATTGCCTCGCGCGGCAGCGTTACAAAAAGACGGATCGAGCGGATTGCGTCATCGGCGACGGCTAGCTCGAGCGAGCGCCCATCGACGCTTTCTCCGACTACCGAAACACCGGTTTCATCCGGACCATCGACATCAAGTTGAAAATGCCGCTCAATATTGCCGCGATTGATAATTTTAACCGTGAAGGCGTTTCTGACCGAACCGTCTGAGAGCATGACATAGGGCGGCGTACGGTCGCGAATGACGTGCAGGTTGACAGTAGCGCGGGTTATCAGAGCCCAAGACATGATCGCGGCGACCAGTACGAACGCTACGCTATAAAGAATTGTGCGTGAACGGATGAAGTTATATTTTTGCGCCATGCCGGCTTTGCGTCGCACCATATTCACGTCGGTGTCATAACCGATGAGGCTTGCCGGACGGCCGACCCGGGCCATGATGTCGTCGCAGGCGTCAATGCAGAGCGCGCAATTTATACATTCAAGCTGTGCGCCGTCGCGGATATCAATGCCCATAGGGCAGGCGGCGACGCATGCGCGGCAGGAAACGCAATCGCCCCTCCCTTCCCAGCTGTCGCCTTTTTTGTGTGCGCCGCGCGGCTCACCGCGGTCGCTCTTATAGGTCACCTCAAGCGTGTCGGCGTCGGTGAGGGCGGCCTGAATGCGCGGCCACGGGCAAATATAAGTGCATATCTGTTCGCGCATGGAGCCGGCGAAGACATAGGTCGTGGCGGTCAGCAGGGCGAAATAGAAATAGGCTGAAAATGGCGCCTGTCCCTTAAAGAACTGTGCTGCAATGGTCGGCGCGTCATGGAAATAGAAAATCCACGCGCCGCCGGTCGCCATGCCGATCAATATCCATAGCGTGTGCTTGGATATTTTCTTGATAACCTTGTCGGTTGTCCATGGCTGGCTCGCCAGCTTAATGCGCTTGTTGCGGTCGCCCTCCACCCATCGCTCAACCGCAATGTAGAGGTCGGTCCAGACCGTTTGCGGACATGTATACCCGCACCATATCCGCCCGAACAGAGCGGTTGCGAGAAACAACCCAAGCGCGGCGAGGATTAACAGGCCGGTGACATAATAAAGCTCATCCGGCCATATCTCGATGGAAAAGAAATAGAACCGCGAGCCGGCGAAATCGATGAGGATGGCCTGGTTGGGTTCGTTCACGCCGCGCGGCCAACGCAGCCATGGCAGCGCGTAATATACGCCAAGCGTCAGCGCCATAATGGCCCATTTTAGGCGGCGGTATTTTCCGTGAACGCGTTTGGGATGGATCGGTTCGCGGGCTTTATAGAGGGTGCGCTTTGCCGGACTATTGACCGCCTCGACATCAATACGCTCAACACTGGCCTCGCCAGTTCCGCCGCCGACAGTCGTGGGCGATGCAGGCGCCATCGCCTACTCGCCGCCGCCGAGCGAATGCACATAGACTGAAAGCGCAACGATTTCCGCTTCTGAAAGACGCGCCTCCCAGCTCGGCATAACCCCGCCGCGGCCGTCCCATAAGGTCTCATGGATAGTTGCGCGATCGCCGCCGTAAAGCCAGATCGCATCGCTAAGATTGGGTGCGCCCAAGGCGTGGTTGCCGGTCCCGTCAGCGCCATGGCAAGCGGTGCATTGGGCGGCAAATTCCTGCGCTCCCCGAATTGCCGCGGCTGCATCATGTGTCTGGCCGGAAAGGCTGAGGACATATTCCGTCAGGTCGTTGATTTGCTTGCGCGATAAAATCCCTTGGCGGCCATAGGCCAACATCATGGTGTTGGTCGTCTCTGGATGGGTGGAGCGCCGTCCAACGGTGATAGTTTTGTTGATGTCCTCAAGTGCGCCGCCCCAAATCCATGCATCGTCATTGAGGTTTGGATAGCCCTTAAAACCCTGACCGCCGGCGCCATGGCAAGTGGCGCAATTGTCGCCGAACAGTGATGCGCCCGCCGCCAATGCAAACTGGTTCAGCGCCGGGTCGCTCTCAATCGCCTCCATAGAGGGT
Organism: Hyphococcus sp.; assembly: GCA_021776395.1. Lineage (GTDB taxonomy): Bacteria > Pseudomonadota > Alphaproteobacteria > Caulobacterales > Parvularculaceae > Hyphococcus. The sequence goes on from JAJFFZ010000049.1 coordinate 15,058, forward strand.
GCGGCGACCAACTGTTGCGTCGCTTCAGCGCGGGCCTCTTCAAGCTGGGTGATTTGGGCGGCGACATTTTGACGTTCGGAATGGTTGCGGAGCCCTTTTGTGTAACCGGTAATGCCTGGCCATGCGGGCATCATTACCCAGTAGCCGACCGCCCAGATCACGCAAATGTAAAAAACGATCAGCCACCAGCGCGGCAGCGGGTTGTTCAGCTCTTTAATGCCGTCCCACTCATGGCCGGTGGTTTCAACGCCGGAGTGATCGTCAATTTCTATTTCGCCGCCATCAGTTTCGTTGTCAGCCATGCCCGGCCTCCTCCTCTCCAGCATCATCGTCGAGCGGAATGCGCCGCGCGGCATTAAACTTGGCTCTGTTGCCAGGGGCCAGCGCGTAGATCAACACCAGTAAAAAAGCCAGAACAAACAGAATAAGACCGCCGGTCTGCGCGAAAGATGAGAGTGCTTCATACATCAAAATACCTCACCGGTAATTTTCTTCAGCGTTATAGGTTTCAAAATCAACCATCGCGCCAAGGATTTGCATATAGGCGATCAGTGCGTCCATCTCTGAGAGTTGGTGCGCATCGCCATCGAAATTTCGGACTTGCGCGTTAGGATAACGGGCGAGAAAAGCCTCATATTGATCGGAAAGCGGATCGACCTGGGCGCGAAGGTCAGATTCTGCGTTTTCAATCATCTCATCTGTATAAGGAACGCCAACCGCACGATTGGCTTTCAGCCGCGCAGCGGCCTGGTAATAATCGAGGGCGCGGCTTTGCAGGAATGCGTATGGCGGCATGACCGATTCTGGAACCAGTGCGCGCGGGTCGGCGAGGTGTTGGCGATGCCACTCGTCAGAATATTTTCCGCCGACGCGGGCAAGATCCGGCCCGGTGCGTTTTGACCCCCATTGAAACGGGTGATCATACATGCTTTCGGCGGCGAGCGAGTAATGGCCATAACGCTCCACCTCATCGCGCAGCGGCCGGATTTGCTGGCTGTGGCAGAGATAACAGCCCTCACGCACATAGACATCGCGGCCGGCAAGCTCCAACGGCGAATATGGCCGCATGCCGTCGACTTCTTCGATTGTGCTTTCAAGGTAAAACAATGGCGCGATTTCAACCATGCCGCCGATCGAGACCGTAACCAGAATGGCGATTGTTAAGATCAGCCCATGGCGTTCGAGAAATTTATGTTTTTCAAGCATCACCGCCTCCCTATTGCGCTGCTATCGGCTGCGCCGACGGGGTTGACGGCGCCGGCGTCAGGTTTTGTTCGCCGCTGCGGATGTCGCCGCGTGCCGTGCGCCAGAGATTATAGGCCATGATCAGCGCGCCCGTCAGGAACAACGCACCGCCCGTCGCCCGAATGATATAGTAAGGGTGCATCGCTTCGACGGTTTCGACAAAAGAAAATTGTAGAAACCCGAATTCATTATAGGCGCGCCACATCAGCCCTTGCATGATGCCCGACACCCACATTGAAGTGATATAGAGCACGATGCCGATGGTTGAAATCCAGAAATGCCACTCAACCAGCGTATTGGAATAGAGCGTCTTGCGCTTCCATAACCACGGCACCAGGCAATAAAGCGCGCCAAAGGAAATATAACCAACCCAACCCAGCGCACCGGAATGGACATGGCCGATGGTCCAGTCCGTATAGTGAGAAAGCGCATTGACCGAGCGGATCGCCATCAGCGGGCCTTCAAAAGTCGACATCCCGTAAAACGCAACCGAGACCACCATCATCCGCAATACCGGATCGGTTCTCAGCTTGTCCCACGCGCCCGACAGCGTCATCAACCCGTTGATCATGCCGCCCCAGCTCGGCATCCACAACATAATCGAAAATGTCATGCCGAGGGTCTGCGCCCATTCCGGCAGCGCGGTATAATGGAGATGGTGCGGTCCGGCCCAGATATAGATGAAAATCAACGACCAAAAATGCACGATTGAGAGGCGGTAAGAATAAATCGGCCGTTCTGCGCGCTTGGGAATAAAGTAATACATAATCCCCAGGAAGCCGGTTGTCAGGAAGAAGCCGACGGCATTATGGCCGTACCACCATTGGGTCAGCGCATCCTGCACGCCAGCGAAAAGCGAGTAGCTTTTCGAGCCCGTGAGCGATACCGGAACCGCCAGATTGTTGACGATGTGCAGCATCGCGACAGTGACGATAAACGACAGGTAGAACCAGTTTGCGACATAGATATGCGGCTCCTTGCGCCGCCATATGGTGCCGAGAAAGACCAACAGATAGGTCACCCAAACAAGCGTCAGCCACAGATCGGCGTACCATTCCGGTTCGGCATATTCCCTAGATTGGGTGACGCCCATGAGGTAGCCCGTAGCGGCGATAACGATAAAAAGATTATACCCCCAGAACACGAACCACGGCGCCAGGCCGCCGGCCAGCCGGGCGCGGCTGGTGCGTTGAACGACATAGAATGATGTTGCAATGAGCACATTACCGCCAAAGGCGAATATCACGGCGGAGGTGTGTAACGGCCGCAGCCGGCCAAAATTCGACCAAGGCGCATTTTCAAAATAGAACAGGTCGGGAAACGCCAATTGCGAGGCGATCACAAGGCCTGCGGTAAATCCGGCAATACCCCAAAAGACCGAGGCGAAAACCCCCGCCTTCACGACGCCAAGTTCGTATGCGTCCGGTTCGCCGCGCGGTGGGGAGGATATGTGCGAGGCAAGAGCAAAGGCGCCGAGAATGAAAGCGGTGAGAAAAGTCCACGCGTGAACTTCCATCAACGGGTCGACAGTGCGCGCCGCGACAAAAAGTGAGAGCAACGCCCCCACGCCAAGCACCACTGCAATGATCATTACATCCGCGCCTGTTCGATTAGCGGCCGATGGATTTTGGTTCATTTTCCCTCGCATTTCGCCCGGGTTGACTGCGTCATGAAGCTTACGGTGCGCCGCAACCAAAGGCCCAATACTTTTTCATCCTAGCGCAATATTTTTTGATTGTTTAAATTTCTGCCGCCATCTTTGCGTTTAATCAACCGTGATACGGTGTTGTTTGAAGGGCTGCGACATTTCTTCAAGTGCGTTTTGCCCAGCCGAATGCCTGCAATGGGTGGAAATACGGCGTTTTCGAGCGCAAGAGGCTGGCGGGTGCGTACGGCCAAGGCGCGCAATGCCGCACGTTGCTCCGTTGATAGTCTTTACCCCGCCGACAGGCGCGCATTGTCCATTGGCGCTGGCGGTGATGTTCGGCAATAAATCCTGCGGTGCGTCAATTCGCTCGGTGGCCACCGCGGCACAAGTCCAGGGAGGAAGGCCCGCGCCTTATTCGTGATTTCCACGGGTGGAGCGCTTTGCGGCAACGGGTTTGCGCATGAAATTCGTCTGTAAACAGAAGAAATAACACGGAAGTTTTGAACCGCCAACGTGATTGTCGGCTGACAATCACAGGCTTGACAATTATCAAGCGATCCGTCGATATGCGATGTACTAACGCCCTGACGGCAGGACTTCAATGCGCGATTCAGAAAAGCAGATCGTTCGAGCCTTGCCGCTGTTTTCCGGCATGCTCGAGGCGAATTTTGAGGCGATGCTGGCGGGCAGCTTTTTACAGCGTTTTCCGGCCACTGTGGTATTGTTTTCTGAATCCGACCTGACTGATTTTTTGCATATTCTGGTCGATGGCCAAGTTGAGCTTTTCGCCAGCGCCAATAATCGTGAAGGCACGATGACGCTGATCAAGCCGGTTGCGACCTTTGTTCTGGCATCCGCACTCGTCGACGGCGCCTATCAGATGTCGGCGCGCACTCTAACATCGTCCCAGATTTTGATGATTCCGGCGGAAAATATTCGTGTCGCTATGCTTGCAGATCGCGATTTTGCGCATAAAGCGGTGCTTGAACTGGCGTCGTGTTACCATGGCGTTGTGCGCGCCTATAAAAATATCAAGCTGCGCACCGGTGTTGAGCGGCTGGCGAATTATCTCCTTGTTCAGCATCGCCGGCAAGGCGGCGACACCCTCACCTTGCCAGTTGAAAAGCGAACCCTGGCGTCAATGCTCGGCATAACGCCTGAAAATCTTTCGCGCGCGTTTTCCACGCTCAAGCCCTATGGCGTAAAGGTTGATGGCCCAAAGATCGATCTTCAGAACATCAAAGACCTGGAGTCCCTGGCCAAGCCGTCAGAACTTATCGATACTCTTTAGGGTGATCGTCGCCGTCCCGGCGGGGCCGTCACTTACTCCGCGCGTTTTACATATTCCAGCGTCGTCGTGTTGACGACGATTGTTTCACCGACGCTGATATAGGGCGGAACCAACACCCGCAGGCCGTTTTCAATTATCGCTGGCTTGAAAGAAGACGATGCGGTCTGGCCTTTGACTGTTGGTTCGGTTTCGGTGATCGCAAGGGTTGCGTGTTCGGGCATCTGAACGCCGATCGCGCGGCCTTCGTGGCTTTCGACGACGACTTGCATGCCGTCCTGTAAAAATGCAACCCGCTCGCCGATCAGGTGCTTGGCGATATGGATTTGCTCATAGGTCTCACCATCCATAAACACCAAGAGGTCGCCCTCGGCATAGAGATAGGTGTGATCTTTTTGTTCAAGGCGCACCCGCTCAACGGTTTCTGAAGAGCGAAAGCGTTCATTCAGCTTTGACCCGTTGATGAGGTTTTTCAACTCAACCTGATTATAGGCCGGGCCTTTGCCGGGCTTTACCGCATGGGTTTTGACCGCCACCCACAAGCTGTCTTGATGCTGAACAATATTGCCGGGCCGGATTTCGTTGCCGTTGATTTTCATTATACGCCTTTGTGCTGTGGTGGCCCGGCGCTTTAGCAGGACGGGCGCAAACTGACAAGGCGGAGGCGGCGCTACAACCGAAACTTGTGGCCTAGGCGCAGCGCCAGGCTGGAGCCGAGGGAGGTGAAGTCGCGCGGAAAATTTTCCCGGTTAATCAGAGCCGTATGACCGAAGGAGAGAAATATCTCGCGTTCCGGCACGGGCTCCCATGTAAAGCGGCTAAAATAGGTGAAGCTCTGGGAAATATTATCATATTGAACTTCAGTTTTAATGGTCATGTCGGGCGTAAAGGCGATGGTGGAGTTGATCGATGCGATATGAATGGAGACATCCCCGGTCGGGAGCTCAAATTGTAGGAGATTGTAACTGGTCGAAAGCTCGAAATGTTTCGACGGACGAAAATCCATTTTTGTACGGAGTTCCAAAAGGTCGCCGTCATATATGCTGCCCCATGCGACGTTGAAATCAACCCCGAGACGGCGCGCGCGTGACGAGCTAAGGCTGAGCTCATAGCGATCCCAATGATAGTCGTCAGGGTTCACGGGAACCTCGCCGGCAATGTTGAATGTTTGATTTATACGCACGACACGATGCTGATACTGCGCATTGATAGAATCGCCAGGATCATTTTGTAAGAACACCCAACCGCCGAGAAGTTCGTCTTGGCGTTGCCCGGATTGATCGACGACAACGCCGCCAAAGGCGCCGGTTTCGGCATACCGCAATAGTTCTTTATTGGGCCGGTAGGCGCGCCACATATTGCCGTTAAGCCGCTTGATGCCAGGGCGGTTTATAAAGCCGAGTTTTGGCGCGTAGTCGTCGCCGACGTCGCGCAAACGAAAATTACCATTCCAAGTCTGACTTCTATAGGCGATATGGCTGGCCGTCATTGCGTCGTTTACGCCTTTGTCATAGCTGCGGATATGTGCAAAGTCCGCCGTCAGCGTTCCCTGACCGAAAAGATTAGATTTTTTGTATTGGAAATCGACGCCGCCGACGGTGTTGTTGCTATCGCCGGTTGGGTCGCCATTGGTAAGAACCAGCCCGATTTTGGATTCCGATAAGACCGGAACAGATACGCGTGCTGAAGATAAATATTGGCCGTCAATGTTCGTAGCCTCAACGCCGCCGGTGCGCGTCGATATCACCCCGACATTGGCGGGGCCGATCTTGCCGCTGAGTTTTGCACCGGCGATGATATCGACCGGCTGGCCGTTGACGATGCCGATATTGCGGGAAAAAAACGGCAGGCCATTGGATGGACCTCTTGTAAAGATATTTCCGCCAAATTCGAAAACGGCGGCATCCTGCAAGAAGAAATCGCGGGTTTCGGGAAAGAACAATGAGAAGCGGCCGGTGTTTACCCTGCGGCTGTCGAGTGCGGTGTTGGAGAAATCGGTGTTGAAGGTGAGTGAACCGGTGAGGGAAGGGGTGATTTTGTAAAACACATTTCCGCTGGGATTGAGTTCGACATCCGTTTCATCAAGCACCCAGTCGCGCGATACCGCGCCGGTTACAAAAGCCTGCACCTCAAGTCCGATGCCGTTATCGATGTCGCTAATGCCGGACAATCGTCCGGGGTTGGTCATATCGATGCGGTTTCTCGACTGGTCGATGTTAGACCAGCGGATTTCTTCATTGTCACGGCGGATCGTGCGGATGATTTGCAGGTTCCATTCATCCAGCGCCGGGTCGAATGAAATGGACTGAAACGGAATGGCGAATTCGGCGATCCAGCCATCATCCACAACTTTGGCCTTGGCGCGCCAGATCGTATTCCATTGATCGTTGAAGGCGCCGTTATTTTCGGTGAGCGCATCGTTTCTAGCGCCGTTGGGGTTGACGCCGAAAAAGTAACTATCACGAAAGCTGCCAAAGCTATCGATCAATATTCTGATGCCGTCATCATCCTGCAAAGCTGGATCGCGCTGCAATTGTGAGCGGCGTATCTGGTCGGGCTCTGTGTCATAGGCATAAACGGCGACGTAAAGATTTTTGCTGTCATACATGATGTATGCGCGCGTCGGTTGGCTGGGCGCAACGCCCTCGACCGGCTCGACTTGATAGAATTCATCAATCATCGCCGCATTGCTCCAGGCGGGATCGGACAAATCACCATCGATGACTGGTGCGTCCTGTCGAGATATGCGCGCGGCTGAAATCTGCGGCGTGTAGGTATCAAAATTGCGCGCCGGCGCTGCCGCGGAAGTGTCGGCGACAATCGCAGGGCTTTGCTGCGTTGATGCGCTTACCGGCGCCGGAAAAGCCACGAGACACGCCAACCACACAATTCGCATCGATTCCTGCCCCCATAAACGCCGCTGAATGCACCTGTCGCGGCTTGAAAGAGTGTTGCTGCTACATATTACACAGCATGCAGAAGCTGGTAAGATTCTGCTGCGGATTTGCGGTGAACGGACGGGTATTTCAGCTCAACCGTTCCCCCGTTCAATAAAAACACACACAAGCTGTTGTATATATAGAGAAATTTCTGCAATCGCCTGATTGTAAGGGGTTCCGGATTTTGACGTCGAGCAAGCTGCAATCAACAATGATTTAATACCGAGCCGTTATCTTTCCAGCGACGGGGACATTATTCCCGAGGGGAGCGGTCGTGAACGAGCTTGCTGAGAAAAAAGACCGCGGCGGCGGCTATCAGGAAGATGATGGGATCGCCGCATCTTTGAAGATTATCCTGACCACGCAGGCTTCGCGCTATCTCCACATTTCATCATGGGCGTTAATGTTGTTAACGATTGTCGATTTTACGACGGTCATGATCTGGTATGTGTTAACCATGGCTGCTGGCTTGGCCCGATCGCATATCGAAAAGAGGATGCGCGACGGACAATCGCAAACAGCCGATCCTCACCATCGCAAATATGCATTCGTGGCGATGGGCTCATGCGCATTCTGGGCCGCCTCGCCGGTTCTCGCCGTTCTATCCGGACACCCCTTTGGCCTTGCGGCGGCGATGTTCCTGATCGTCAATGGCATCATGCTCGCGATCTCACAATTTCGTTCGACCCCGACAAATGCGCTCATCGTTACATCGCCCTATATTGTAGCCTATTTTGTATGCGCTGTGACTTTCTTCGGCACGAACATGTTCGTGCCGATGCTCGCCGCCGCCCCATTGCTGATAGCGAGCATGTATTATGTTTTGATGTTTGGCTACATGTCGCAGCGGCAGCTCAATCGCGCCGACCGCGAGCGTAGCGCGCTGATTGAGGAGCTTGAAAGCGCACGGGTCGCGGCGGAAAAGGCGTCAGAGGCCAAATCCATGTTCCTCGCCAATATGAGCCATGAAATCCGTACCCCAATGAACGGGGTATTGGGGATGGCGGAACTTCTCGCCGCCACAAACCTCGACAACCGGCAGCAGGTCTTTGCCGACACAATCCACAAATCCGGCGCCGCGCTTTTGACGATCATCAATGATATTCTTGATTTCTCAAAAATCGAAGCCGGAAAACTAGAGCTTGAAACCGCATCGTTTGATTTGCGCGCTTCGGTTGAGGATGTGGCGGCGCTTGTAGCGACGCGTGCGCAGGAAAAACAAATCGAGCTTATTGTTCGTTGCCAGCCGGATCTGCCGGTCAATCTGCTGGGCGACGGCGGGCGTCTTCGTCAGGTGATCACCAATCTTGTTGGCAACGCGGTTAAGTTCACCGAATCCGGCTATGTGTTAATCAATGTTTCCGGCGATTATACCGAAGAGCAAGCATCGATCCGCATCGAAGTCACGGACACGGGCATCGGCATTGACGCGGTTGTCGCAGGTCAGATTTTCAACCCGTTCCAGCAGGCGGATTCTTCGACCACGAGAAAATTCGGCGGCACCGGTCTTGGTCTGTCAATTTCAAAGCGTCTGGTTGAAGCGATGGGCGGCAAGATCGGCGTAACGTCAAAAGTTGGCGAGGGGTCGACCTTCTGGATTGAGCTCGCCTTGCCGACGCGGGACGATGAGGAAATTATCTGGCAGGCGGCGTTCGAGCCGGATGGCCAGCGCGTGCTTGTGGTCGACGACATCGACGTCAATCGCCAGATCGTCACCGAACAGCTCGCCGCATGGGGTTTTTCGTCAGATGCAGCCTCAAGCGGTGAAGAGGCGCTGATTATGATGCGCACGGCGGCGGTCAAGAACGAGCCTTATGCGATCGCCATTCTCGATTTCTTTATGCCGGAAATGGATGGCGAGGAACTGGTCCAGCGGATCAAAAATGACGCCGCCATTAACAAGGTGGCCTTGATTGTGCTGACCTCGGTTGATCACAAGGGCGACGCGCGGCGTTTCCGCGAGCTTGGCGTTGACGGATACCTCGTTAAACCTGCGCGCGCGGCGATGATTTTTGAAACCATCGCCGGTATTTTGCAAACCAGCGACGCCGAAATCAGTTTCGAAGAAGATGACGATGATATCAGCGTTGAAGCAAGCGATGTGGATGAGCGCGTCAATGAAGCCGATAAGGTCAAAATTCTTCTTGCCGAAGACAATGAGGTGAACCAGCTCGTCGTCAAACATATGCTCGACGCCAATCTCTACGATCTGGTGATCGCCGATAACGGCCTTGAAGCTTTGCGCCTATATGAGGCCGATCCGAGCGGGTTTGACATCATTTTGATGGATGTCTCGATGCCAGAGATGGACGGACATGAGGCGACGCGGGCGATCCGCGCGCTTGAAAATGGCGCCCAACGCGCGGCAATGCCAATCGTTTGCCTTACCGCCCATGTGATGGCCGCCGATGTCGACCGTAGCCGTGAGGCTGGCATGGACGATTATCTTTCCAAGCCCATCAGCAAGGAAAAACTCGACCAGGTGATTGAGCGTTGGACAGGTAAGACTGAGGAACAAACGCGCGCGCGCGCTTAGACTGCGAGCCGGTCCATTTCTTCGTCGGAAATTTCAAAATTTGCATAGACGTTTTGAACGTCATCGCAATCATCAAGCGCGGTAATCAGCTTGATGAGCGTCGCGGCTTTGTCGCCTTCGACGGCAATCGTATTTTGCGGCTTCCATACCGGCTTGGCCGACTGCGGTTCGCCAAAGCGTTTTTCCAGCGCTGCGGCGACCTCCGCTAGCTGGTCAAATGCGCAATAGATTTCGTGCATGTCGTCAGATGAGACAACATCATCAGCGCCGGCGTCGATCGCCGCGTCAAGCATGTCGTCTTCCGAGCCCGCATCTGCGGCAAATTCAATATAGCCGACAAGGTCAAACATAAACGAGACCGAACCGGTCTCGCCGAGAGTGCCGCCGTTTTTGGAGAAGGTTGAGCGCACTTCGCTCGCCGCGCGGTTGCGGTTGTCGGTCAACGCCTCGACGATGACGCCGACGCCGGCGGGGCCAAAACCTTCATAGCGGATTTCTTCAAAACTGGCTTCGTCCGCTAGGGCCGATTTCTTGATCGCCCGTTCAATATTGTCCTTCGGCATCGACTGGCCTTTGGCGGCCTGAATAGCCAGGCGCAGGCGCGGATTAAATTCCGGGTCCGGCGCGCCCATTTTGGCGGCGATGGTGATCTCCTTCGACAACTTGGAGAACATTTTCGAGCGCTTGGCGTCCTGACGGCCCTTGCGGTGTTGTATATTCGCCCATTTACTATGTCCGGCCATCAGCGCCCTCAATTTTATCGGTTGGCGCAAAATCTGTCTGCGCTGCTCTGTATCGTCGCTTCATTGATCGCAATGGCGCGTTTAGCGCGGACGAGCCGCGCGAGGCAAGAGCCCTGGTTTTGATAAATTCTCCTCACCCGACAAAATTGCAGAGCCCGGCTGGCGTCAGCGGCGCTATTGGGGCATTTTCTTCATCGGATAGCATTCGGGGAGAGGGTGGTTATGGCCAAACCCATCAGCAATATTACAGTCGTCGGCGGTGGTACGTCAGGATGGCTCGCCGCAACATATCTGGCGCGGCTATTTGAAAACCGCGTGAAGGCGGGCGCGCTTTCGATTACCGTGATTGAAAGCCCCGATATTGGCATTATCGGCGTCGGTGAATCGACTGCCCGGCCGATGAGCGATCTGTTGCGGCTGATCGGCATTAATGAGGCCGAATTTATCAAGCGCTGTAATGCGACGTTCAAACTGAGCGGGTGGTTCGCCAATTGGGATATCGACGAGGCCGGCAAGCCGGTTTCATGGGTCAATCCGTTTTTCTCGCAATCCGATATTCACGGCCTCAATCCCGCATCGCTTTTTGCCAGCTACGGCATGCATCGCGGCGGCGGACCGATTGACGAAGGTTTTACCGACGCGATGTCGGTATGCCCGGACATTATTCGCGCCCATAAAGGTCCGCGCCTTCTTGGCGACGGCGATTACAAGTCCGAAATTCCGTATTCGTATCATATGGACGCCATCGAGCTTGCTAAAATGCTGATGGAGCGCGGCAAAGAGCTCGGCGTTAAGCAAATTATCGATCATGTGAACGAGGTGCATCTTGATGATCGCGGCTTTGTTTCAGAACTGATATTGCGCAAGAACGGCGCCTACCCGATTGAATTTGTGATTGATGCAACCGGCTTTGCCAGCATCATCATCGGCAAGACGCTGAAAGAACCGTTCGAGCCTTATGACAAATATCTGTTGAATGATCGCGCCGCGGTTGCGCAAATACCATATAAAGACCCGACCCGGATTGAGCCAACATCGCGCGCCACCGGCATGAATGCGGGGTGGGCTTTCAGGGTGCCGCTGTTTAATCGGGTGGGGTCTGGTTATATTTATTCCAGCAAATTCATTTCCGATGATGAGGCGATTTCTGAGTTTAAAGCGCATATCGGTGATGTCGGGCAGGAGATAGAGCCGCGTGTCATCCGTATGCGTATCGGAAAGGTGCGCCGGGCATGGGTTAAGAACTGCCTGGCGCTGGGGCTGTCCAGCGGGTTCGTTGAACCCTTAGAGGCGACGGCGATTTATTCGGTTCAGGTCCAGTTGCAATGGCTGTTCGGATATTTCCCTGACAGCGATTTCAACCCGGCGGTCATCAAGCGCTATAATGGGTTGATCAACAGTTTTTACGACGAGATTGTCGATTTCATCGCGCTGTTATTTTGCATCAGCAACCGCGAGGATACGCCCTATTGGCGTGCGGTGCGTCATGATATGGAAATTCCGCCGCGGCTTGCAGAAAACCTGGAGTTGTGGCGTGCGAACATGCCGGGCGATCTCGATCTGCGGACGATGACCTTTTTCTCACCGTCCTCTTACCGCTCGGCATTGATGGGCAAACAGTTTTACAAGGGCCGCGAATATGCCGCTGCGTCGGTTTTTTCCGAGGCGAACTGGCGGCAATATCTCGACATGCGCCGGCAAAAGACTAAGGCTTTAATGGCCAAGCTGCCGGATCATTACACGCTGTTGCGACGAATTCGCGGAGAAAATGCGCCAGCATCCACGCCAAAACCTTTTACGCCAATTTATTTAAACAGCTGAGGATGACGCCCAAATGCTCCTGAAAGATAAAACGATTTTAGTCACCGGCGCAGCGCGCGGTATTGGCGCGGCGACCGCGCGGCTTTGTCATGAGGCGGGCGCAGATGTGCTGCTGCATGCGGGCCGGAAATCAGACGCCTCCGGGCAAGCCGCCCAGGCGGTTGGTCAGTCAGCGGATGATTTTATCTACCAAGACCTGTTGCAGCCCGGCGCCGGTTTTAAGCTTTTTGAAACGGTGCTGCGCCGCGCTCACCGTATTGACGGCGTGATTAATAATGCAGGTATGTTCACCCCCTCGCCGTTGAGCGGCGCCATGGAGGCGTGGACGGACGGCTGGGCGCAAACGCTGGCCGTCAATGTTCAGGCGCCGGCCGATATTTGCCGCGCCGCGATCACGCATTTTCGCGACCGCAATGAAGGCGGAACCATCGTCAATCTCGCCAGCCGCGCCGGCCATCGCGGCGACGGGGTTGAAAACGCCGCCTATGCAGCCTCGAAAGGCGCGGTTCTGGCGATGACCAAGACCTGGGCGCGGGGGCTGGCGCGTGAAAACATCCTGCTTTATGCGATCGCGCCCGGCTGGGTCGAGACCCGCATGGCGCCGCAGGATATTGCCGACCGCAAGGCGGCGGAGGCGGAAATCCCTCTCGGCCGCGTCGCCAAACCGGAAGAGGTTGGCGCGATGATTGTGTTTTTATTATCCGGCGCCAGCCCATCAGCAACCGGCGCCACCTTCGACATCAACGGCGCGTCCTATGTGCGGTAATTCAACTATAGACTGTGACCTATATGTCCTAGGCGACGTCCGGGCGTTCGGTTAGGAACGCTTCGAAGAGAGATTTATGTCTGAGATTGTCATTCGCTAAACCGATTTAGCAGGCGCGCCGGCCTGACGGCTTTTGCGCGCCCGGTTTTACGAATGCATACGGACATTTCCAATGAATATTTCGAAGACGGAGCAACGTACGCTCCATGTACTTACGCGTGGCGGGGCGATTGTGACTGAAAAAGACGACAAGGGTAAGATTATTGCGGTCAATTGCGTCAGCCGAGAGGGCTGGACGCTGGCCGATTGCAGCCTTGGCGTTTTTAAAAAACTGAAAACCCGGCGTCTGGTGGCGTCATCAAACGGCGGGCCTTATCGCGCGACGCAAAAAGGGCGGCGTGCGGTGCGCGCACAGCTCGATAACCGGGCTTAAGTGTCTGCGGGCGTTTGTTCACGCAGGCGCCCGCCGACGCGTAAGGGATGGACATTGATCGCAAGCCCGCTTGCCGGATCGGTCTCGACGATGACGCCGCAAACCGTCGCCGGGCCGGCAGCCGGGTTGAACCGGCCTTCAGATAGCTTGGTGACGAAACGCCGGAGCGGCTCTGATTTTTCCATGCCGATGACGCTGTCATAATCACCGCACATGCCAAGATCGGTGATATAGGCCGTGCCGCCCGACAGGATTTGATCGTCCGCTGTCGGAATATGAGTATGGGTGCCGACAACCAGGCTGACGCGACCGTCAAGATGATGGCCCATGCCGTTTTTCTCAGACGTCGCCTCGGCGTGAAAATCAACAATCACCGCATCGGCCTCGCGCCCCAGCTTCACGCCCTCAAGCTGGCGATCGATCTCGGCGAAGGGGTCGTCAATCGCCGCCATGCCGTGCTGGCCCTGAATATTAATAATCAAAACATTGCGGCCCTCGCGGTCCTGATACATACCGCTGCCGCGCCCCGGATTGGAGGGCGGGAAATTCGCCGGCCGCAACAGCCGGGGCTCGGTGTTAAAAATATCAATATCGGAGCGCTGGTCGAAGGCGTGATTGCCGGTGGTCAAAACATCCGCCCCGGCGTCAAACAATTGCTCGCAAATGCGCGGCGTGACGCCGAAACCGCCGGCAGCGTTTTCCGCATTGACGGTCACAAAATCGAGCGCGAAGCGGCGGCGCAGTCCGGCGAGGCGCTCAATAAACGCCATACGGCCGCTGCGCCCGACAATGTCGCCGAAAACTCCAATACGCAAAACCGGCCCGCTTTCTAATTAAGTCCGAGCGCGGATCGCCGCGCGTTTCATTAAGTTTTGAACGCTTCGCGTTCGGTGGCGACCCAGTCCAGCGGCTGGTCTAAAGGCTCCAGGGGCAGCGCGTCAACTTCCTGGACGCCATAGGCAAACCCGACCGCGAGGATATCGCCCTCGGATTGGGCGTTGGCGCGCAAAGCCTCCAGCGTGCGGTCGTAATAGCCGCCGCCATAGCCGAGCCGCCCGCCGGCGCGGGTGAAGGCCAATAGCGGCGCGACGATGATGGTCGGGCGCACTTGCCTGGCGTCCTCGGTCGGAACCTGCTCGCCATAGGCGCCGGCGATCAGTTCGTCACCCGGCTGATAGGCGCGGAAAATGAGCGGTCGGTTTTTAGCGCCGACAACCGGCAGCGCAATCGTGGTCCCACGTTCGGTGAGCGCCGCGGCGAGCGGCTCGGTATCAAGCTCGTCCTTGATCGGATAATAGAGCGAAACAATGGCGCCATCGGGAATATCGACTGCGCTCAGAAAATTACGCGCCGCATGGCGGGCGGCTGTCTCTGCCGCATCGGGCCGCGCGCGCGCAGCGATACAGCGCTCGCCTTTCATGCGCTCACGCAGGATCTGTTTCGGGCTGGGCATCATCGCAATTGGCGGCAGCATGGGCGTGCTCGTAATAAAACAGAAAACGCCGCCCCGGCCGTCGGACTTTTGTTCGCCCTGGACCCTAAGGTACAGGTGGGCGCCGCATAATTAGGACCAGGGTCCAGACCAGAGGCAGCTCCCGATAGAAGAGATAAGGCCCCGGGGAATGTTGTCCTAACGG
>JAJFFZ010000050.1 GCA_021776395.1 Hyphococcus sp.
TGCGGAGAAAAACGAGCCCGCAAAATTAGCGCCCGGCAAGTCCTTGTTGGAAAAGTCCACACCGGAATGATCGCCGAGCGATTTATCCTCGCCGGCCTGTGGTTTCTTGCTGCCGGGAAGAGACGGTAGTTTAACATCGACCCGGTCGAGCGCATTGCTGATCTCAGGAACGATCTTGTCGACGTTGCTGAGCGGTTTGGCGAGTTCCTCGCCAAGTATCGCAACCGGATTTTTGTTTCCATAACTGCGCGACCCCGGAACGATGCTCGTAACCAAGGACAAGACCATGACCATAAAAACAATAATGAGTGCGACAAATTTCATTGCCGAGGCTCTCCCGCCTAGAGCCACGGGCGATTAATAGGAATCGCCAGATACTCTAGATTCTTTGTTACGCGCCGGCCCGCGCCCAAAGGGCGCTGATTATGATTTGACCGCCTTCGCGGTCAGAGTGCGAAAAACCGGTTTCCACTTTTTTCCCGGCGCTCTAGTTTTCGTCGATTAGTGTCGCCCGGGGACGTCAAGGATCGATTAAGGATGGTTGAAAAATTTGTCTGTCATGCAACGCAATCGCCTGCTGGAAAACAAAAACACCGTTAACGGATGATTAAGAGCAGCCGGTTGAGGCGCCGCAGCTTTCGCATTTAAGACAGGCGCCGTTGCGCACCAGCGTGAACTGTCCGCAATCGGGACAGGCGTCGCCCTCATAGCCTTTGATGCGCGCCTCCTCAACGGCGCGGCCGGGCGTCGCCAGGACGCCGCGCGGCGCCTTTTGGTTGACCGCATCGGCAAGCCTTGCGACTTGCTCTTCGATTTCCGGCGGGCTTGTCACGCGCTCTTCTGCGACGGTTTCAACTTCCTCGGTCTCGATTTCTTGCCGGTCCCGACTTTGCTCCCTTCCACCCTGCCCACTTCCACCTTGACTGGCTTTCACGCGCAGCCGATCAAACTCGCCGCCGCGCAAGATCACCAGATTGTCAGTCACGGTCGAGCGGCTGAAGCCTTTAGAAATTAGCCGGGCGGCGTCTTCCTGGGTTTTTTCTTCGCTAACCCCGTGGCCAATCGCATCGATGGCGGAATCGTCGGGATTAACATGCGCCAGGTCGCCGCGGCCGAGATAGGAAATCGCCAGCTCGCGGAAAATATAATCGAGGATTGATGTTGCATGTTTGAGCTGGTCATTGCCCTTGACCGGCCCGGACGGATCGAACCGGGTGAAGACATAAGCATCGACATATTCATCCAGCGGCACGCCATATTGCAGCCCGAGCGAGATGGCGATGGCGAAATTATTCATCAGGCTGCGAAACGCCGCGCCTTCCTTATGCATGTCGATGAAGATTTCGCCGATTTCACCGTCGTCGAATTCACCGGTATGGAGATAAACTTTGTGCCCGCCGACAATGGCCTTTTGGATATAGCCCTTGCGCCGGTCCGGCAGTCGCCTTCGTCCGGGCGTGCGTTCAATGATGCGCTCGACGATTTTTTCCGCGACGATGCGCGGTTTTTCTGTGGCTGGCGCCGCGGCGACGGTCTCGGCGAAATCTTCATCCTCCTCCTCGCCATCAGCGGCGAGCAGCATCGACGCTAAGGGTTGGGAAAGTTTAGAGCCGTCGCGGTAAAGCGCGATCGATTTAAGCCCAAGCTGCCAGGCGAGCATATAGGCGCGCGCGCAATCGTTGATAGCCGCGCTTGCCGGCAGGTTGACGGTTTTGGAAATCGCGCCGGAGATGAAGGGTTGCACCGCGGCCATCATCGTCAGATGCGCATCGACGCTGAGCGAGCGCTCGCCAATCCGCCCGCAAGGATTGGCGCAATCAAACACCGCGTAGTCGTCTTCCTTCAGATGCGGCGCGCCCTCAACCGTCATCGCCCCGCAGCAATATAAATTCGCCTGGTGAATTTCCTCATCGGCAAAGCCGAGATCGCGCAATACTTCATAGCCGGTAGCGCCTAGCTGGCTCTCATGCATGCCGAGAATATTGATGCAGAAATCCTCGCCCAAGGCCTGCGGCGTAAATGCATAAGTCATGTCGAAGGAGGTCTTCAGCCGCTCCTCCAGCGCCTTGATGTGGCGGTCTTCAAACCCTTCATTGCGCAGTTCCGCAAGGTTGACGCCCGGCGCATCCGCCAAGGTGCCGCGCCCCAGCGCATAGGCGATAATGTCGTCAATTTTGCTCGGTGCATAACCGAGCGCGGCCAATGCCGCGGGCACGCACTGATTGATGATTTTAAGATTGCCGCCGCCGGCGAGCTTTTTAAATTTGACCAGAGCATAGTCAGGCTCAACGCCGGTCGTGTCGCAATCCATGACCAGGCCAATCGTGCCGGTCGGCGCAACGACCGAGACTTGCGCATTGCGCAGGCCGTTGATGGCGGCGAGCTCATAGGCCTCGTTCCACACTGTTTGTGCGCGCTCGGCGAGGTCTGTCCACGGACACCCCGTTGCATCGAATTGCGCGGGCGCCGCGCCCAGCCCTTCAAACTCTCCGCCCAGCGCTGTGCCCACTGCCGCGCGGCGGTGGTTGCGCAGCACGCGCAACAGCGGCTCACGATTGTCTTTAAACTTGGCGAAAGGCCCGACCGCGCCGGCAATTTCCGCCGAGGCGCGATAGGCGGCGCCCGTCATCAACGCGCTGACGCCGGCGGCGATGGCGCGGCCTTCATCGCTGTCATAGGCAATTCCGGATGACATCAACAATCCGCCGAGATTGGCGAAGCCGAGCCCGAGGGTGCGGTAGTCATAAGATTGCTGGGCAATTTTCGCCGACGGATATTGCGCCATCATCACCGAGATTTCGAGCGTCAGCGTCCACAAACGGCAGGCATGGTCAAAGCCGTCGGCGTCAAAGCCATTTTCGGTTTTGAACTTGATCAGTTTCAGCGAGGCAAGGTTGCAGGCGGTGTCGGCGAGGAACATATATTCCGAACACGGATTGGAGGCGCGGATGTCGCCGCCTTGCGGACAGGTGTGCCAGGCGTT
Source organism: Hyphococcus sp. (assembly GCA_021776395.1). Taxonomy (GTDB): domain Bacteria; phylum Pseudomonadota; class Alphaproteobacteria; order Caulobacterales; family Parvularculaceae; genus Hyphococcus. Next base: position 2,984 of record JAJFFZ010000050.1, read on the forward strand.
GATGGTGTCGTGGAACTGAATACCGGGGTCAGCGCAGGCCCAGGCAGTGGCGCAAATCTCCTGCCACAAGTCGCGCGCCTTGACGGTTTTCTCCGTCGCGCCATCGACCCGGCTCTTCAGCGCCCAGTCGGCATTGTCAGAGACCGCTTTTAGAAAGTCGTCGGTGATGCGGACGGAATTGTTGGAGTTCTGACCGGAAACTGTGCGGTAGCCGGGTCCATCCCAGTCGAGGTCGTAGACATCGATTTCAATCGCCCGATAGCCCTGGCGGCCATAGTCAATCACGCGTTTGATTGAGGCGTCAGGAATGAACGCTTTTTTCGCTGCGCGCACGGCCTGCTTCAGGGCGCTGTTGTGTTTGGGGTCGAAGCGTTTTGCGTCATCATCGTCCGGCTCATTTGTCCAGCAGGCATCCAAAACCGGCGGCAGATATTTCGCCATCGCGCGCGAGCCGGCGACCAGCGCGGCGACTTTTTCTTCCTCACGCGCTTTCCAGCGGATGAACTCTTCAATATCGGGATGGTCGGCGTCAACAATCACCATCTTGGCGGCGCGCCGTGTTGTGCCGCCGGATTTGACCGCGCCGGCGGCGGCGTCACCGACTTTTAAAAAACTCATCAAGCCGGAGCTTTTGCCGCCGCTGGAAAGCGGCTCGCCGGCGGCGCGAATGTTGGAAAAGTTGGTGCCAGTGCCCGAGCCGTATTTGAACAACAACGCCTCGCGCTTCCACAAATCCATCACCCCGCCATCGCCGGCGAGATTGTCGTCAACCGACTGGATGAAACAGGCATGCGGTTGCGGGTGTTCATAGGCGCTGTCAGATTGGGTGAGCGCACCGGAAGCATGGTCGACAAAATAGTGCCCCTGTCCGGCGCCGTCGATGCCATAGGCCCAATGCAGCCCGGTGTTGAACCATTGCGGTGAATTTGGCGCGCCAATCTGTGCGGCGAGCATGGCGCGCATTTCGTCGAGATAGGCTTTGGCGGTGTCTTCGTCGGCGGCCCCCCGGTCTTCGAAGTAGCCGCCCTTCCAGCCCCAATAGGCCCAGGCGCCGGCCATGCGGTCGAACACTTGCCTGGCGGAAGTCTCCTGGCCGAACCGTTTCTCGGCGGGCAGTTTCGCCAGCGCCGCCACATCCGGCATGGAGCGTTGTAAAAACGCCGGCACGCCTTTTTCGCGCACGCGTTTGGTCGCCGCCGGGACGCCGGCCTTGCGGAGATATTTCTGGGCGAGAATATCGACCGCGGTCTGGCTCCACGCCTTGGGAACCTCAATATCGCGCATTTCAAAGATGGTTTCGCCGCCAAACGAGCGAATCTGCGAATCCGCGCGCCGGAACGCCTTCGCGCCATAGGGCGCGCTCCAATCCTTGGAAAACCGACGGTCAATAC
>JAJFFZ010000006.1 GCA_021776395.1 Hyphococcus sp.
CAAGATATTCCACTTGCTCTTCGTTAGAAAGCTGCGCCAATTCTGATTCAATTTTTGCAGAAATGACGACGGCGGCGGCGTTTTCTTCACCGGCGCATTGTTCAGCCTCGGTGGAATAGGCATTCCCATGTTCGGCGGCGTCTTCATCGACATTAGCAACGAAAAGGACGGGCTTCGATGTTAGAAGTTGCAGCCCTTGCCAGTCTTTCGTTTCATCCTCGGTGATGTCGACGGTGCGGGCGGGGCGTCCTTCGCGTAAAACCTCGAGCGCTTTATCGACGAGAACAAGGGCCGCCTTGGCTTCCTTATCCTGGCCCCGGGCTTTCTTTTCGAGATTGGTGTGGCGTTTTTCCAAGCTTTCCAAATCTGCCAGCATCAGCTCGGTTTCGACGACTTCAAAATCTGCGATCGGGTCAACTTTGCCGGAGACGTGGGTGATGTCATCGTCGTCAAAGCATCTTAGCACGTATGCGATTGCGTCAACTTCGCGAATGTTCGCGAGAAACTGATTGCCAAGCCCTTCGCCTTTGGAGGCGCCTTTGACCAGGCCGGCAATATCGACGAATTGCATGCGTGCGGGCAGGATCTCCGCCGAACCAGCTATTTCAGCAAGCTTTTTCAGGCGTGGCTCCGGTACAGCCACATCCCCCACATTGGGCTCAATGGTGCAAAACGGATAGTTTGCCGCCTGCGCCGCCGCCGTCTTGGTCAACGCGTTAAAAAGGGTCGATTTACCGACATTCGGCAGCCCGACAATCCCACATTTGAAGCCCATATGCGCCCGCTCTTTCTCAACAGAACGTGGGCCTAGCCCAGAATGGATGGGTGGTAAACCGTGCGTGAGCGAAGTCATTGCCTTGCGTTGTCCCGCGAGGGGAACGCTTGGGTGATGTCTGGTTTTTCGCGTCAGTCCCGGTCGCGATTAAAGAGCTTGCCGAGCGTAGTGAAAGGATTGCTCGATTTCGGTTGCTCCTCATGCGGTTGAGCCTTTTGAGGGGCGACGGGTTCAGGGGAGGCGGGCTTGGATGTTTCCGCCGGGATATCATTTTTTGCTTTCCGTTCCGGCGCCAGGCGCTGCGCTACGGCGGTCGCGAAACGGTTGTCATCGCCGGCCGTAAGGAAAGGTGCTGCAGCGGCGATAGCGTCGAGCATTGGGGCCAGCCAGTCCTGATCGGATTTGGCAAAATTACCGAGCACATGATTGGTGACTCTGGACTTATCGCCCGGATGGCCAATACCGATACGCACCCGCCGGAAGCCATTGCCAATATGGGCGTCGATGGAACGGATACCATTGTGCCCCGCCGCGCCGCCGCCGGTTTTGATCTTCAGTTTGCCGGGCGCAAGGTCGAGTTCATCATAGAAGACGATGAAATCGTGTGGTTTGAGTTTGTAGAATTGAGCGGCCTGCTGCACGGCGCGGCCAGACTCGTTCATAAAAGTGAGGGGTTTTAAAACCAGCGCTTTTTCGCGGCCATTAGGACCGTTCAAAAAGCCTTCTCGAATTTCCGCCTGAAATTTTTCCCGCGCCGGGCCAAAGCCATGCGCTTCTGCAAGTGCGTCAGCGGCCATGAAGCCGACATTGTGGCGATGGCGGGCGTATTTCTCACCCGGATTGCCGAGGCCGACAAAAACGATCATGTCGCGCTCCCGTGAAAGGCGGGCTATTGGCCAAGAGCAAGAAGTTAGTCTTCCTTGGCGCCCTCGTCAGCCGCATCAGCTTCCGCCGCCTCTTCACCGTCTGCCGCCTCTTCGGTTTCGTCCTCAGCAGTGTCATCAGAAGACCGTAGGGCCGACGGGGCGGCGATCGTTGCGATCGTATAATCGCGATCGGTGGTAACCAATTTAACGCCATCAGGCAGTTTGATCGCCGACACATGGATCGTATCGCCAACGTCAAGGCCGGTGACATCGATTTCGAAGATCTCAGGAATAGCCGTCGCTGGGGCGTAGACGTCGACTGCATGGCGGACCACGTTGAGAACGCCGCCCTTTTTGAGGCCTGGGGATAACTCTTCGTTCAAGAAGCGAACCGGGATTTCGACATCAATGCGAGTTTTTTCGTTTACGCGCATAAGGTCTACATGGACAGGCGTGTCTTTCACCGGGTGGATCTGAATCGCACGAGCGATGACGGATTGTTGACCATCTTCACCGGCGACGTCGATTTTCGCCAGATGTGCTTTCATCCGGCCAGCGAGGTAGGCCTTCGTAACCTCTTTTTGGCGCAGGCGAATCGCAACCGGAGCCTCACCGCCGCCATAAAGCACGGCCGGCACCCAGCCCTCGCGACGAGTCGCCCGAGCGCCGCCAGTGCCCGTACGGTCACGGGTTTCACATTGGAAAATGTCGATATCGGCCATGGTTCGCAGCGTCCTCACGCAAAATAGCCGCAGCGGCGGGCTTTCCGGCCCTCGCGGCGGCTCGAAATTCCAGAATGAGCGGCGGTCTATAAAGGAAAGGTGGAAAGGGCGCAAGCATCAAAAAACGGTTTCCGCCAAAGGCATGCGGCAATCGGTTCATCGCATTTTTTCAGGATTTGAACACGCGGCCTTAGGGGTTCGGTGCAAATACGCTATGAAGGTAAATCTATACCAGTCGAAGGGGAAAATCGATGATTGTAATAGCGCGCTTGCGCGGCCTCCTCACCGCACCCGCTGTGGCCATGGTCGCCGCCTTTGGAGCCTTCAGCGCCTTTGCGGCTGACTATGAGGTTCCTGTTGAATATCATACGCTTGAAAACGGCCTGAAAGTCGTTTTGTCGAAAGACCACACCGTACCGACAACCACGGTCGCGGTCTATTACGGCATCGGTTTCCGTATTGAGCCGCGCGACCGTACCGGTTTTGCGCACTTGTTCGAACACATGATGTTTCAGGGCTCTTACAATCTCGGCAAGGCGGAGTTCATTGCACTCGTCAAC
>JAJFFZ010000051.1 GCA_021776395.1 Hyphococcus sp.
AACTTCCGTTCGTGAGGAAAAGATGGCGCAATCCTTCGTTGAGAAGAAACGCATTCGTAAAAGTTTTGGCCGCATTGGCGATGCGGCGCCTATGCCGAACCTGATCCAGGTTCAAAAAGACTCCTATGAGCAATTCCTGCAACGGTTCATAAAACCGGCCGACCGCGAGGTTGATGGTCTGGAAGCGGTGTTCCGGTCGGTGTTCCCGATCTCGGATTTCACCGAACAGGCGACGCTGGAATACGTTTCCTATGAATTCGAAGATCCAAAATACGATGTAGAAGAATGTCAGCAACGCGACATGACCTACGCCGCGCCGCTGAAAGTGACGCTGCGGCTGATCGTATTTGAGGTGGACGAAGACAGCGGCGCCAAGTCGGTCAAGGACATTAAAGAACAAGAAGTCTATATGGGCGACATGCCGCTCATGACCGACAACGGCACTTTTGTGGTCAACGGCACCGAGCGGGTTATCGTCTCGCAAATGCACCGCTCGCCGGGCGTGTTTTTCGACCACGACAAAGGCAAGTCTCATTCCTCGGGCAAGCTCTTGTTTGCCGCGCGCATCATTCCCTATCGCGGCTCATGGCTGGATTTTGAATTTGACGTCAAAGACATCGTCAATGTCCGCATCGACCGGCGCCGCAAATTGCCGGCGACGACGCTGCTTTATGCGCTTGGCATGGATCAGGAAGAAATCCTCAATGAATTCTTTGATCGCGTTGGCCACAAACGCACCAAAGAAGGCTGGACGATGCCGTTTAAGCCGGAGCGCTGGAAAGGCTTGAAGCTTGAGCGCGACCTCATCAACGCCAAGGACGGCGAAGTGGTGGCTGAAGCCGGCAAGAAGATGACTGCACGCGGCGCCAAGAAAATCGCTGAAGACGGCGTGAAGGAATTGCTGCTGTCCGAAGAAGAAATGATCGGCCGGTATTTTGCGTCCGACCTGGTGAATTTTGACAATGGCGAAATTTTCGGCGAGGCGGGTGTGGAAATCACCGCCGAGCACCTCGAATTATTCGCCGAAATCGGCATCAACAGTTTCGATACGATTGACGTCGATCACATCAATATCGGCGCTTATATGCGCAACACGCTGAATGCGGACAAAAACACCAACCGCGATTTGGCGCTGATTGACATCTACCGGGTGATGCGCCCGGGTGAACCGCCAACGCTGGAGACAGCCGAAGGCTTGTTCTATTCACTGTTCTTTGACCCTGAGCGCTATGACCTGTCGTCGGTCGGCCGGGTGAAGATGAATATCCGCCTCGACTTTGATGTCGATGATTCCATGCGCACGCTGCGCAAGGAAGATATTCTCGGCGTGCTCGATACGCTGGTGAACCTGCGCGACGGTCGCGGCGATATCGACGATATCGACAATCTCGGCAATCGCCGGGTGCGCTCGGTTGGCGAGCTGATGGAAAATCAGTACCGCATTGGTCTGCTTCGCATGGAGCGCGCGATCAAAGAGCGGATGTCGTCAGCCGAACTCGATACGCTGATGCCGCATGATCTGATCAACGCCAAACCAGCGGCCGCGGCGGTGCGTGAGTTCTTTGGTTCTTCGCAATTGTCGCAGTTCATGGACCAGACCAATCCTCTGTCTGAAATCACCCATAAGCGCCGCCTGTCCGCGCTTGGCCCGGGCGGTCTGACGCGCGAGCGCGCCGGCTTTGAAGTGCGCGACGTGCACCCGACCCATTACGGCCGGATCTGCCCAATTGAAACGCCGGAGGGACCGAATATCGGTCTGATCAATTCGCTGGCGACGCATGCGCAAGTGAACAAATACGGCTTCATTGAAAGCCCCTACCGCAAGGTTGCGGACGGCAAGGTCACCGATGCGGTGGTCTACCTTTCCGCCATGGAAGAGCAGCGCTTTGCGATTGCGCAAGCGAACGCCGAAGTTGACGATAATGGCGCGTTGATGAACGAATATGTCAACTGCCGCGTTGGCGGCGAGGCGACACTGGTGGCGCGCGAGGACGTCGCCTATATCGACGTTTCGCCGAAACAGCTGGTCTCTGTCGCCGCCGCGCTTATTCCGTTCCTGGAAAATGACGACGCCAACCGCGCACTGATGGGCTCGAACATGCAACGCCAGGCCGTGCCGCTGCTTCAGGCCGAGGCGCCGTTTGTCGGCACCGGCATGGAAGCGATTGTGGCGCGCGATTCCGGCGCCGCGGTGGCGGCGCGCCGTCCGGGCGTGGTTGAGCAGGTTGATGCGCAGCGGATTGTTGTGCGGGCGACGGAAGAAACCGACCCGACCAAACCCGGCGTTGATATTTTTAATCTGCGCAAGTTCCAGCGCTCCAACCAGAACACCTGCATCAATCAACGCCCGCTCGTCAAAATTGGCGACATCGTGCGTGAGGGTGATATTATCGCTGATGGTCCGTCCACGGACCTTGGCGAGCTGGCGCTCGGCAAGAATGTGCTGGTCGCGTTCATGCCGTGGAATGGCTACAACTTTGAGGATTCTATCCTGATTTCCGAACGCATCGTGCGCGATGATGTCTTCACGTCCATCCATATCGAAGAATTCGAAGTGATGGCGCGCGACACCAAGCTCGGCCCGGAAGACATTACCCGTGATATTCCCAACGTGTCGGAAGAAGCGCTGCGCAATCTTGACGAGGCGGGCATTGTCGCGATTGGCGCGGAAGTCCATCCCGGCGATATCCTGGTCGGCAAGATCACGCCGAAGGGCGAATCGCCAATGACGCCGGAGGAAAAACTCCTGCGCGCGATCTTTGGCGAGAAAGCCGCTGATGTGCGCGACACGTCCCTGAAGTTGCCGCCTGGCGTTGCCGGCACGGTGGTTGAAGTACGGGTGTTTAATCGTCACGGCGTCGACAAAGACGAGCGCGCGATTGCGATTGAACGTGAAGAAATCGAACGGCTCGCCAAAGACCGCGACGATGAACTCGCAATCCTTGAGCGCAATATTTTTGGCCGCTTGAAACCATTGATTCTCAACAAAAAAGCCGTTTCCGGACCGAAGGGTTTTGAAAGCGGTGCAGTCACGGAAGAAGTGCTCGAGCAGCAACTTTCCCGGGGCCAATGGTGGAAAGTCGCTATCGCCGATGATGCGGTGATGAGCGAAATCGAAGCTCTCAAGAAGCAATATGACGGCTCTAAAGCCCGCCTTGAAGCGCGCTTTGACGACAAGGTCGACAAGCTGAAACGCGGCGACGAGTTGCCGCCGGGCGTCATGAAGATGGTCAAAGTCTTCGTCGCGGTGAAACGCAAATTGCAGCCGGGCGACAAGATGGCTGGCCGTCACGGCAACAAGGGTGTGATTTCCAAAATCGCACCGATGGAAGACATGCCGTTCCTGGCAGACGGAACGCCGGTCGATATCGTCCTGAACCCGCTTGGCGTGCCGAGCCGGATGAATGTGGGTCAGATTCTCGAAACCCATCTTGGCTGGGCCTGTCGCGGCCTCGGCCGTCAGATCGGCGATATTCTTGAGCAATGGGAAGCTGGCGCCGCCACGCGCGATGATCTGATCGTCAAGTTCAAGGACGTTTACGGCGAGGAGCAGGTGCTGCCGCGGTCCAATGAAGAAGTGAAAGAATTGGCCGGCAATCTGGTGCGCGGCGTGCCGATTGCGACGCCGGTGTTTGACGGCGCCCATGAGGTCGACATTGTCGAAATGCTGAAAAAGGCCGGGCTCGAAGAATCCGGTCAGGTGACGCTGTTTGACGGGCGCACCGGCGAGACATTCAAGCGTCAGGTGACGGTTGGCTACAAATATCTGCTCAAACTGCACCACCTGGTCGATGATAAAATTCACGCGCGTTCGATCGGGCCTTATTCGCTGGTCACCCAACAACCGCTCGGCGGCAAGGCCCAGTTTGGCGGCCAGCGCTTTGGCGAGATGGAAGTCTGGGCGCTCGAAGCCTATGGCGCCGCCTACACGTTGCAGGAAATGCTGACTGTGAAGTCCGATGACGTCGCCGGCCGCACCAAAGTTTATGAAGCCATCGTGCGCGGCGATGACAGCTTTGAGGCGGGCATTCCAGAAAGCTTCAACGTGCTGGTCAAGGAAATGCGCTCGCTTGGCCTGAATGTAGAATTACAAACGACTTAAGCGGCGCGCCGCTTAAGTCCATTTGTTGTTAATTGATTATTCGCGGACTGATCATCCGCAACCGATTGAGAGGCTGCCCATGTCCCAGGAACTGCTGAACGTATTTAACCCGACTGCGCCTGCGCAGACGTTCAATCAGATCCGTATTTCGCTGGCGTCGCCGGAGAAAATTCTCTCCTGGTCGTTTGGCGAAATCAAAAAGCCGGAAACGATCAACTACCGGACCTTCAAGCCGGAGCGTGATGGGTTGTTCTGTGCGCGTATCTTCGGGCCGGTGAAGGACTATGAATGCTTGTGCGGCAAATACAAACGCATGAAATATAAAGGCATTACCTGCGAGAAATGCGGCGTTGAAGTGACGCTCACCAAGGTGCGCCGCGACCGTATGGGCCATATCGAACTGGCAGCGCCCGTTGCGCATATCTGGTTTTTGAAATCACTGCCGTCGCGCATCTCGCTAATGCTTGATATGACGCTGAAAGATGTCGAGCGTGTTCTCTATTTTGAACAATATATCGTCATTGAGCCGGGCCTGACGCCGATGGCGCCGAATGAGATGTTGACGGAAGAAGAATATCTCCAGGCCCAGGAAGAATATGGCGAAGACAGCTTCACCGCCGGCATCGGCGCGGAAGCTATCCGCGAGATTCTGGCGGCGCTCGATCTTGAAACCGAGACCGTCAAGCTGCGCGCCGACATTGCTGAATCCACCAGCGAGCTAAAAAGCAAGAAATATGCAAAGCGACTTAAGCTGATCAATGCGTTTATCGATTCCGGCAACCGCCCGGAATGGATGATTATGACCATCGTTCCGGTGATCCCGCCGGAATTGCGCCCGCTCGTGCCGCTCGATGGCGGCCGGTTTGCGACCTCTGACCTCAACGATCTCTATCGCCGCGTCATCAACCGCAACAACCGCCTGAAGCGCCTAATCGAGTTGCGCGCGCCGGACATTATCGTCCGTAACGAAAAACGGATGCTGCAGGAATCAGTCGATGCGCTGTTCGATAATGGCCGGCGCGGCCGGGTTATCACCGGCACCAATAAGCGCCCGCTGAAATCGCTTTCCGATATGCTCAAAGGCAAGCAGGGGCGCTTCCGCCAAAACCTGCTCGGCAAACGCGTCGACTATTCCGGCCGCTCGGTGATCGTTGTTGGCCCCGAACTGAAACTGCATGAATGCGGGCTGCCAAAGAAAATGGCGCTTGAGCTGTTTAAGCCGTTCATCTATTCGCGGCTCGACGCGAAAGGCCTTTCGGCGACGGTCAAGCAAGCCAAAAAACTGGTCGAGAAAGAACGCCCCGAGGTTTGGGATATTCTTGACGAAGTTATTCGCGAACACCCCGTCATGCTCAACCGGGCGCCAACGCTTCACCGCCTCGGCATTCAGGCTTTCGAACCGAAACTGATTGAGGGCAAAGCCATCCAGCTTCACCCGCTGGTCTGCACCGCCTTTAACGCCGACTTTGACGGCGACCAAATGGCCGTGCACATCCCCTTGTCGCTGGAAGCCCAGCTTGAGGCGCGGGTGTTGATGATGTCGACCAACAACATCTTGTCGCCCGCCAACGGCAAGCCGATTATCGTGCCGTCACAAGACATTATCCTTGGGCTTTACTACATCACCATGGAAAAAGAAGGCGAGCCGGGCGAGGGCAAAATCCTCGGCACAATGGCGGAAATCGAGCATGCGCTCGAAGCCGGCGCCGTGACGCTGCACTCAAAAATCAAGGCGCGCTGGGACAC
>JAJFFZ010000052.1 GCA_021776395.1 Hyphococcus sp.
CTTGCGGTGGGGGCCTTGCTATGGATCGGCATGCTCTGATGTTTCAGCTTGTTTAAGTGACAAAAGGGGATGCGCGAATGCGATAGCCCCAACCTTAGGAAAAAAAGGGAATTATGCCTGGCAAATATAGGCATTCATCAATGCAGTTTGGTAATTAAACCGCTGCGTCTTTCAGCACGCCGTCAATCCATGCGGTGAGTTGTCCCTTTGGCTTGGCGCAAACCTCGGTTGAGACCAGCTCGCCTTTGTGGAAAATCATCAGCGTCGGTATTCCGCGTACGCCGTATTTTCCGGGTACTTCCGGATTGTCATCAATATTGATTTTTGCAATCGTCAGCTTGTCGGCATATTCACCGGAAATTTCCTCCAGCGCCGGGCCAATCTGCTTGCATGGCCCACACCATTCCGCCCAGAAATCGACAAGCACTGGCTTGTCGGCTTCTAAAACGTCGCTCGGAAAACTGGCGTCGGTTACGGGTTTTGTGGCCATGGGTTTGAACTCCTGATTGGCGGCGCGGAAACGCAGTGGATCGGTAACTAGAGGCGAAAGATAGGCTAGCCGCGGCGAAGATCAACCCGCCGCAAGGCTGCGCGCGAAAGCGTGATCGAGCATCGCGTCGGGAAGCGCCATAAGCCGCGCCTCAAAGGTCCACAGCAAAGCTGATTTGATCTTATGGGCCGGATAGATTTCCTGAAGCAGCGCACGATAGGCGGCCATTTGCGCGACATAGGCGGGCGATGCGTCGGCGACGTCTTTGGGCGGCGGGCGGTTGGTTTTATAATCGATAACAAGAATTTCATCGGCGCCGACAACCAGCCGGTCAATTTGTCCCGATATCATCAGGCCTGGCCTGGCGCCTTTGGGCGCGCCGGCGATGGAGACTTCAGCGCGCGAACCGGGGCCAAAGACGGCGGCGAATTGCGGGTCGGTTAAGATCGTCAAAATTTCATCGCGCCAGCGCGCGCGCTCATTGGCGTCAATTTGCGGCGCGATGCGCGCCAGCAGCCGGTCGGCGGCGGCGCTGCGCTCGCCAACCTCGACATCGGGCAACAATTCGAGCAGGCGGTGAAGCGTCCGTCCACGGAAGTATCGGTCGCTGGCAGTTGGTGACTGGGCCGGTGTTGAAACGGCCGGAGCGTCAACCCCATCGGCAGCCGCCTCTTCTTCATCGGCAAGGCGCGAGGGCGCAAGGCTTAAGGCCGCGGTCTCGGTTTTTGCCGGCGCAAACAGCCATGAAGGCGAGGCGATGTCGGGCGGCGCCGCTGCATGGTCCGGTTTTTTGATTGCCGCCGTCTGGGCACAGGCATAGCGCCGCAACGCGTCCTCGCCATCCGGCCAGAACGGCTCGCCAGCCTCATGGACCGCATTGCCAAGCCGGTCGAAGGCGTCTTGGGCCAAAGCGTGCCAGGATTTTTCCATCACCGGCTTGTCGCCGGGCGATTTCTGATTGCCCTGTTCAACGCCGCAAATATAAAGCCGGTCTTCCGCGCGTGTCGCCGCCACATAAAGCTGGCGGCGATATTCTTCATAAGCTTTGCGTTTAATCTCTGCGCGGGCTTCCTCGGTCGTTGCAACGTCGCCAGCCTTGTTCGGCACAAGCAGCGACAGGCGCTCGCGGGCGGGCGCGTTGGCGCTGTCGCGGGCGAGGTCAAGCACAGGGCCGATGCGGCGAATGTTCGGGCCGCGATGAGCGTCCAGCAAAAACACGATTTTTGACTGCAACCCCTTGGCGCCATGCACCGTCATCACCCGCACAGCATCGTTTGAGCGTTCCATCTCGCGTTTAATCTCGCCGGCATTGTCCGTAAACCAATCAACAAAGCCTTGCAGTGAACGCGGATGGGCGTTTTCATAATTCAGCGCCTGGCGCAACAGCTCGTCGATAGCGTCGCGCGAGGCTTCGCTGAGGCGGGTATAGAACCGGCGCCGGCCGGACGGCGTTGCGGCGTCCAGAATATGCGTGAAGAACGCATAAGGCCCTTCGCGCAAACCTCGCGCGCGTGCAGCGCCGATCTCATCAGCAGCTTCGCGCCACTTCGCCCGTTCGCCCGCCCGCTCTTTCAGCGCCGACCACAGGCTTTGCGACGGCCCGCGCGGATGCGCGAGGGGGAACAGATCGGCGTCATCATCAAAGCCGTAAAGCGGCGATTTTAAAACCTCCGCAAGCGAGAGATCGTCGGACGACAGCAGCGCAAATTTTGCAAACGACAACAGGTCTTCCACCGCCGGGTCTTCAACAAGCTTCAGGCGGTCAGCGCCAGCGACGCGGACGCCGGCTTGCGCCAGCTGGCGGATTACCTCTTCAAACAAGGGGCCGCGGCTTTGCACAAGGATCATGATATCGCCCGGCGCAATCTTGCGGGCTTGCGATTCCAGCGGCTCGGCGCCGAGCCAGTCTTTGATGGTGGTTGCGATTTTGCGGCTCAGCACTTTGACCGGCGCGCTCGCCGCCGGCGTATCAACCGGCGCATCCCACGGGTTGGGTTTTGGCGTATCCGGTCGCGGCGTTAACGGCCATAGCTCAACCAGGCCGGCCTCGCCCGCGCGCTTCAACCCATGCGCCGGGACGCCGCGCTGGCCGAGACCATCAGCCGCGCCATCGGCGGCAAACAACGCATCAACAAATTCGAGCACCGGCGCGGTTGAGCGAAACGAGACTTGCAAATCGAAATTGCCATAGGCGCCAACAGCTTCCAACGCCTTGCCAAGGCTTGCTTCTTTTTCTTCAAACAGTTCCGCATCCGCGCCCTGAAACGAATAGATCGACTGCTTCATATCGCCGACCGCGAAAAAACTCCGCGCTGCGCTCCCCGCGCCGCCGCCGCTTTTAATCTCGTTGAGCAGCGCTTCGATAATCGCCCATTGCGCCGGCGAAGTGTCTTGCGCTTCGTCGACGAGGATATGATCGATGCCCTGATCGAGCTTATACATCACCCAGGCGCCGTCGGCAGTCTCCAGTAAATGTTGCGTGCGTTTTATCAGGTCGTCGAAATCGAGCGCGGCGCGCGCAGATTTCATTTCGGCATAAGCATCAATCAGCGCCGAGAGGAGGCGCAGATAGGCGGCGGTGTCGTGATAGATGGTGAGCGCTTTTAGCTGCGCGAGTTGGGTTGCAAATCTTTGCTGTAGGTCGAGGAGATAGGGCTTTACCCAGGCATCAATTTTATCGGTGGCGTTTGTCGCAAGGTGTTTGCGCAGTTTTACACCATCTGCGGTCAAGAACAGGCTGAACATCGCCGCCCATTGCTGGTCAAGGGAGGAGGCCGCGAGATATACCTTTATTGGCGGTGCAGCATAGGTCTTCGGTTTTCCGCCGCTAGCTTCCAGTGCTGTATAAGCGCGTTCAAGCTCGCGCTTGTCGAGCTGGCCGAGAAATTCCGCTTGCAGTACTTCTTCCGTTGCCTGAGGGTCGATATCAAGTTCTGCGGCGCATGCGCGAAGGACGCCGTCAAGCCCGCCAAAGCGGTTAAGCGCGGCGTCAAAACCAAGCCGCTTCATGGCGCCATTGTGGAGCAATTCGCGCAAGCTTGTTTCATTATAGCCGCGGGCGAGCCGCGTGAAAGCGCTGGCGATGGCTGCATCATCGCCAGCGCGCAAGGCGACGCCATCCAGCGCCGCATCGCGCAATTGTCGCGCCTGGCTATCTTCTATGATCGCAAATCCCGGCGGCGCGCCCGCTTCCAGCGGAAAGCGCCGCAACACTTGCTCACAAAATGCGTGAATGGTCTGGATTTTAAGCCCGCCCGGCGTTTCCAGCGCGCGCACAAACAACCGGCGGACTTTGTTAAGCGCGTCAGCGTCGCGTTTCTGGGCGGCATCGCCTTCAAGTTCGTTCAAGGCTTCGATGAGCGCCTCATCATCGGCGAGCGCCCATGCGCCCAGCACCTCGAACAAGCGTTCGGCCATTTCTGCGGCGGCAGCTTTCGTGAAGGTGATGCAGAGGATTTTGCCGGGCGAGGTATTGGCTAACAACAAGCGCGCCACACGGTTGGTTAAAACCCGGGTTTTGCCCGAGCCGGCATTGGCCATCACAAAGGCCGAGCGCGCCGGTTCGGCGGCGAGGAGTTGGTTGAGGCTTGCCTGCTCCAGCGGGGTCATTCATCGCCCCCGTCGCTATCGGCGCCGGCTGCGTTGCGCTCGCGCCGCCGGGCGAGATGGTCATAGTCGCCATAGTCGTCCATATATTGCGGGCGCGGTTGCGACAGATAGGCCGTGTCCGGATTATTAAAGCTTTGCAGCAATGCGTAAAGGCCTTCTTCGGCGTCGGCTATATGCTGTGCAGCCTTCTCGCCCGTGGCGCCGACATCATCAGCCTTCACGCCTTTGCGGCCGACGACGCGAACATATTCAAATCCCGCGACCGCCGCAGCTCCAAGGCTTTCAAAACCGCCTTTGACGGTAATCAGGCCGGTCAGGGGCAATTGCGGGCTGAACTTTTTTGTCTGGCTAAGGGTTGGCGCTGTGCCGGTCTTGTAATCGATAATATAGGCGCTGCCGTCACCCAGCCGGTCGATGCGGTCGGCTTTTGCGTTCAGCGAAAAAGCGAGGCCGTCCAGCTCAAACGCCCATGCGCCTTTCTCCTCGACCACGACGGGCTTGCCGATGGCGGCGCGCGCAGCGTCCCAGTCAGAAAACCAGCGCAAGGCCTCGCTTGCGCGGTCACGCCAGAACGGCGCGTGGGTTTCGGTCAGCCCAAATTGCGGCGCATAGTCAGTGTAAAGCGCATTGAGGCGCTCCAGTCGCGCCGGCGCATCGCTAGGCGCGCCTTCGGCGACAAAGCTTTTAAAAATCTCATGGAACAGATTGCCGATATCGCGCGAGCCAAACGGCTCGTTGAGCGCGTCAAGTTTTTTCAGCCGTAAAATATAGCGCGCATAAATCGCATAAGGATCGCGCAGGAGTTTCTCAATCCGGGTGACATAAAAATCGCGCGGGCGCGCATCTATCGGCGGGCGCGGCGTCGGCGCGGCGATGGTTTGCACCTCACTGGCAGCGTCGAGGCGCTGGGCCAGAGCGTTATAGCGCTCAGACTGTTCGATTGGTTCTAAAGCCTCCGCGCCTTTTAAAATATTCTTCAGGCGGACAATCCAGCGCGATGGTTTGGTTGGTTTTCCGCCCGCGCGGGTTGAGCGGGTCAACATGATTTCCGGCGCCGCGGTGAGCTGTGCGAAGTCGTGGGCGGCAAGGCCGATGCGCTGTTCGGGCGATGGCAGGCCGAGGTCATGGCGCATCGGGCGCGACAGGAACGGGTCAATCGCCGCATCGCGCGGCCAGGCGCCCTCATTAAGGCCGCCAAGAATGATAACATCGGCGTGTTGCAGCCGCGCTTCCAGCGGCCCGAGGATGGCGATGCGCGGATGGGCGTCGTTGCGCCGGCGCACGGTGATTTTTGCAATCAGCTGATCGAATATGCCGGCGTAATCTTCCGGCGCGTCATGGGTGATAGCGGCGACGGCGCCTTGCAACGGCGCGAGCCCGATGGCGCCGGCCTCGCCATCATCGCCGCGCCATAAGCGTGCGGCGCCACCCTCGCCATCAAAGCTCGCAAACTGCTCGGCGATGCGAAGATGCGCCATCAGGCGTTCGGCAAAAGGTGCATCAGATGGTGGCCAATGTTTGAGACCGCCGAGGAGTTCATCAAGCAAGGGCGCAGCGGCGGGGCCGTTGCGCTTGTCGGCGTTGATTTTCCGGGCCAACCCATCCGCGCCTGTCGGGCGCAAACCCCGCAAGGCGCTGTCCATGGCGTTAACCGCGCGGGCGCGCGCCGCGCCGTTGAGGCCGCCGCCGAATAATGAGTGACGCGCCATCGCCATCAACGCGACGGCGTCTGACGGCTCCAAGAGCCATCGCGCGACCAGGCGCAGATAGGTTCCGCACGGACTATTGGCGAAGGGAACGCCGGCGGAATCGTCAACGCTAATATCCCAGCGCCGCAGTTTCATGGCCACGCGCCGCGACAGATCCCGGTCCGGCGTTACCAGGAAGACGGTTTTGCCTGGCGTCCCGAGGCTCTCGCGGATTTTGAGCGCCGCCGCATCGGCCTCGCGCTCTTCGTCGGCGGCTTCAGCCAGCACCACTTTGGCGAGCGCGGCGTCGAGCGCCGGGCGGTCAGCTTTTATCGCCGCCGCCCAGTCGCGCCAGCTGTCGGAGGTTGCCGCCGGGCGCAGCGCCACGGAGAAAACCTCCCGCCGCGCGGTTATTGCGGCCGGGCTGGTTGTCGTCGCATGGGGCCATGGCGCGACGGACGGCCTGTCGGCGCCAAGCTCGTTCAGCAATTGTTTCAACCCGGCTTGCGGGTGCGGGTCGTCAACGCTGTCCCAGAAATGGTCGTCAGAGGCGAGATCAAGCCCCGGCAGGACCACCGCGCCCATTGGCAGCAGCGCAACTTGTTTCATCATCCGCGCGACGGCCGGGGCTGAGCCGGTGGTGCCGGCGATAATCACCGGATGGTTGGGCGGCGAGGCCCGCCAATGCGCGGTTTGCCGGTCGATCAGTTTGACGCGCCGGTCAGCCGGGTCCATCAGCCCGCGTTCGGTGAGATAGGCCGGCCAAATCTCGGTGATGATGGTGAGGAATTCCAGCGACGCGCGCCAATGCGCCGCCAGCTCTTGCGGCGCCAGCGTTTCCAGCGCATCAGGCGAGACTTCTTCCGTGTAGAAAGAATCAAGCAGCCGGCCCAGCGCGTCAGCGGCGCTGAGCGCGCCGGCCCAGCGTTCCTGTCCGTCAAAGGCGCGGTCTTTGGCGGCGACCATTTGCGCCAGCGTCAGGCGGCGCTCAATCGCTGATATCGCCGGCGGCAGGTCGAGCTCATCGGCCCCCGCGCCTTCAAACACCACGAACTCATCTTCATCAATATCGCCAAGCGCGCGGATGCGCGGCAGGAGGCTTGCGCGCCCGCCCGGCGCGGCAGCGATGAAAGTGTCGGCCAGTGCGCGAACCGCGCGTCTTGTGGGCAGATAGATAAGCGCATCGGCAAGCTCTGTGTCTGCGGCGGCGTCAATCGACGTGCGCAACACAGACGCCAGATCGACCAGAAACGCGCGCCCGGCGTCAATTGTGAAGAGCCGGGGCGTGGCGCTCGAAAATATCGTTGAAGGCTGGCGCGCGCTCACCCGGCGCTCGCTTTGAGGCGCGCGCCGGCAAGCCGCGCCTCGGCGGCGGCGTGTCCGGCCGGGTCGCCAACATGCATCCACGCGCCTTGATGCACGGCGCCGAACAGCCGGCCGCGCGCCTTGGCGCGGTCCCACAGGAGCTTGGTTGAAAAGGCGCCGTCGGGCCCTTCGTCGATCAGCGCCGGTGACATCATTTGCAGGCCGGTGAACACAAACGGCGCGCGCTCACCCTGGCGCAGGGCGATGCGCCCATCCGCACTCTGATCAAAATCGCCCTTACCGTCATAGCCGCTGGTCTTGTCTATCGGTACAAGCAGCAACAGCGCATCCATGTGTTCGCCGTCCCAATGGCGCGCCAGCGTCGCACACGCCTCCGCGCCATCGGCGTCAATCAGGATGGCGTCGGTATTGGTGCAGAAAATCGCCTGGGCGCCAAAATGCGGGCGGGCTTTTTTAAGCCCGCCGCCGGTCTCAAGCAGCAAGCCGCGCTCATCGGAGATAATCACCTCAGGCGCGGCGCGGGCGCGCAAATGTTGCTCCATCGCGTCAGCGAGGTAGTGCACATTGACCACCGCTTTTGTGACGCCGGCGGCGGCAAAGCGGTCCAGTGCATAGTCGATCAACGCCTTGCCGGCGACTTTGATGAGCGGCTTGGGGGTATCTTCCGCAAGCGGACGTATCCGCGTGCCAAGCCCGGCGGCGAGCACCATTGCTGTGGTTGGGGCGGTAGTTGGGGACGCGTCGGTCATGGCGCAAGCTCCGGCAAATGCGCGGTTATGAAATCGCGCAATGGCGCCATCCCCTCGCGCTTCAAATCATTGCGGAAATGCGCTTCGACCCGGGGCAGGAAATCGAGATAATGCGGTTTGTTATCGCGCCGCGCCAGGCGCGCAAAAATCCCGAGGATTTTTGCATTGCGCTGCGCGGCTAGGATTGCGTAGTCGTTGATGAACGCCGCCTGGTCGATATCGGCGGCGTGCGCGTAATGGTCTATCACCGCCCCGGCCAGCGCCGGCGAAACATCGCGGCGGGCGTCTTCCAGCAGCGAGACCACATCATAGGCGGCGTGGCCGTAAAGCCCGTCCTGAAAATCGATAACGCCGGTGCGCGCCGCCGCGTCACGTTGCGGCAGCCACAACAGGTTTTCCGCATGATAATCGCGCAGCACAATCTGGTGCGGCGGCGACAGGGCGTTGGCGAGGTTTTGGAAAATCTCGCGATATTCTGCTTGCAGACTTTCCGGCGCGGGGGCGGATTTTTTTAACGGCCAATACCACTCGATGAGAAGGTTGGCCTCGGTGCAAAGCGCCATCGCGTCATAGCTCGCCATGGCGTAATTGGCGTGGGCCGGGCGCGGCGGCGGGTTTTGCCGCAGCATCGCCAGCGCGTCGAGGGCGCTGCGGTAAAGCTCGGCCTCATTTGTGGCGTTTGCGGCGCGCGCATAGAGATCGTCGCCAAGGTCTTCTATAAGCGCAAAGCCCTCAGTTGCGTCGGCGGCGAAGACTTCCGGCGCCGACAGTCCGGCGCTGCGCAAAGCTTCGGCGATGGCGATGAAGGCGTTGAGGTTGGGCCCGGCCAGGCGCGCCATGGCATTATAGCCAAGCGCGCGGCGTTCTGCGTCGCTGGCCTCCGGCGGACAGGGCGCGCTTTCCGCTTTCGGCGGCGCGATCATCAACACCGCGTGGCGGCGATTATGTTCGGCGCGCATATAGCTGCGGGTGGAGGCGTCGCCGGCGAGCGGGCGCAATTTTGCGCCGCCCCATCCGGCGCGCTCCAGGAATTGCGCGCAAGCGTCTTGTGTGTGTGTGGCGTTCATCGCCGGGACCATACGCGATTCTTCAAATTAATCCCGTCGCCGCTAAGCGTTGGCGCCAGATTTCCGGCCCCTCAATATCAATCCGGCGGCCGCCTCCTTGCGGGATGTGGAAAACCAGCCGCAATCGCTCCGGCGGCAGCAAGCCCTCAATGCGCTGCGGCCATTCGATCAGGCAAATGCCGTCGCCAAGCGCGTCCTCAAAGCCAAGCTCATAGACATCGCGCGGGCGTTCCAGCCGGTAGAGGTCGAAATGCCAGAGCGCGGCGTTGTCACTTTGGTAGGTTTCAACCAGCGTAAAAGTCGGGCTCGGAACCTCGCGCGCGCCACAAAACGCTTTGATAAGCCCGCGTGCGCAAGTGGTCTTGCCGGCGCCGAGCGGGCCTTCCAGGCAGATAATATCGCCGGTTTGCAGGCCGGGGGCGAGCTGCGCGCCGAGCCTGGCGGTTGCGTCTTCATCTGACAGAACTATGGAGCTGAGCCTCATAGCCAGCCATATCGGCGGGAATTTTCACCGATGCAAGCCTTGTTGGCGCTGTAGATAATGTCGCGCGGCGACGTTTGGGGCTTGCCGTGCGCGCCAGACGCCTTAAATGACGCCCTTCAAGACTTTGCGTAAGGCCGGCCAAGCCGGCGATCGGGAAGAGACCAAGCGATGGCGAAGATTACCTATATTGAGCACAACGGAACCGAGCATGTGGTTGAGGTCGAGAACGGCGTTTCGGTGATGGAGGCGGCGGTGCGCAATATGGTGCCGGGGATCGACGCTGATTGCGGCGGCGCCTGCGCTTGCGCCACCTGCCATGTTTATATCGATGACAGCTGGCGCGAAAAGACCGGCAAGCCCGAAGCGATGGAAGAATCCATGCTGGATTTCGCCGCCGAGCCGAAAGAAAGCTCGCGCCTGTCCTGCCAGCTCAAGGTCAGCGATGCGCTGGACGGGCTGATTGTCCGCTTGCCAGAATTCCAGGGCTGAAGCGAAACCGCCCTTGACGACCGCCTTCGGGTGTCGTTTCATGAACAAATGCAGAACAATGAAGCGCCAATAACACCAACGGTCAAAAAGGATGACCGTTGTACGTTCAAGCGCCACGCAGGCTTTCGCGCCATAAGGCGCGGCGGCCAGTTGGCCTTGCCAAAGGGCAAAATGAGTCATTCATTTTGCACTTTGGTATAATGCACGAGGGCGAGGCGCTTACGCGCCCGGACCAGACCACAATCCTCACTCGCGGGGTTGTCCGCCTGTTCATTGAGCTGGGGCTGTCGCCGCTGCTTGAATTTAAACTCGCCAATGGCCGCCGCGTGGATGTCGCCGGGCTGGACAGCAAGGGCCGGCTGACCGTGGCGGAGGTGAAGTCGTGCCGTGCAGATTTTGAGTGCGACGGCAAATGGACCGATTATCTGGGGTTTTGCGATTATTTTTATTTTGCCGTCGATCCGGGCTTTCCGTTGGCGCTGTTGCCGGCGTCAGAAGGGCTGATCCTCGCTGACGCCTATGGCGCGATGGTGAACCGGCCCGCGCAAGAGCGGGTGATGGTCGCGGCGCGGCGCAAGGCGGTGACGTTGCGGTTTGCCCGCCAGGCGGCGCGGCGCGCTTGCGCTGAATGACCCGCCTTATTGCGGCGTCAGACGCAACAGCTTGCCGACAGGCGCGCCGCCGCGATCTTCCGTTGTTACATAAATCGCCCCGTCCGGCCCGACCCGAACATCGCGGACGCGCTCGCCGATGAGATAGCGCTCCTCGCCGGCTTCCTTGTCGCCCTCCATGATGACGCGGTGAAGCGCGGTTCTCGCCAGCGCGCCGACCAGAAGGTCGCCCTGCCAATCGCCAAACAGATCGCCGCGATAAACCGCCAGGCCGGAAGGGGCGATGGACGGCGTCCAGTATTTGAACGGTTGCTCGGTGCCTTCATATTCCGTGAACGGTGTAATCCGTGCGCCATTATAATCGATGCCGTAAGTGGAGATCGGCCAGCCATAATTGGCGCCCGGCTTGATGATGTTGATTTCATCGCCGCCCATGGCGCCATGTTCATGCTCCCATAAAATATCGCGGGCGCCGTCATAGGCAAGGCCTTGTGGGTTGCGGTGGCCTTTGGAATAGAGCTCGGGCAGCGCGCCGGGACCGAAATCAGGATTGTCGTCAGGAACCGAGCCATCCTCATTAAGGCGGATCACCGCGCCATAGCTGGTGGTCATGTCCTGGGCTTTTTCCTTATAGCGCGAGCCCTCGCCAACCGTGAAATACAGCTTGTCGTCAGGCCCCCAGACGAGACGGCCGCCAAAATGATAGCCGGCTTCCTTTGGCGGCTTGGCGTCATAAATGACTTCAAGGTTAGAGATCGCCTCGCCGTCAAAGATCGCCCGCGCAACGCGCAGATGATTGGCGTCTTCAGAGCCATAGGCGTAGGACATGAAGATGACATTGTTTTGCGCATAATCAGGGTGCGGAAGAATGTCAAACAACCCGCCCTGGCCTTCAGCGAACACTTCGGGCGCGCCGGCAATTGGCTCGGCTTCCAGAGCCCCATTGCGAACCGCGCGGATGCGCCCCGGCCGTTCGGTGACTAAAATGGTTCCGTCCGGAAAAAAGGAAATCGACCACGGATTGACGAGGCCGTCGGCCAGCGTTTCGACGCTGAGCGCCAATTGGCCTTCCGGGGCGTCGGGCGCGAGTTTTTTCTGCAAAGATGAATCACCGCCGCCGCCGCCAGGCGGCAGGCCCGCGCCGGCCGATGCGACAGCATCGTTACTGTCAGAGCAGCCGGCGATGAAAAGGGCGGCGCAACCTGCGAGGATGGTTTGGCGGAGGGTTAAAGTCATTTCGGGCTCCATGGGGACAAAAGAAGGACAAAAATGGCTGATCAGGCAACAGGCGTATGCGCGCTGGGGGCTCGACGTCAACGGTGATGATGTGACAAAACCCTCGCCGACGATGGGCAAATGGGCGGAAGGCTGGTAAACATGCGGATCATCAAGCTTGCAGTAGCGTGTATCGCAGCAGTTATCGCAGCCTATACAGCGGCGGCGGGGCTTTACACCCAACAGGTGTTGGCCAAACAGGCTGAGATTGGCGCTATCTATACGCCCTCGCAGCAGGCGCAGACTTATTTCGAAAATTTTATCGGCCTGGCGCCGGCCTATGGGCTGATGGTGGCGATTGCGCTTCTGGCCGGGTTTGTCGTGGCGGCGGGCGTTAAACGCGTTGTCGTTCCTCTGGCGCCGATCGCTTATCCGCTCGCCGGCGCGGCGGCAATGTGGACGTTGATCTGGGCGATTGAGACTTTTGTCGCCGGCGGCGGCGTCGGGGCGATTGGTGGCGCGCGCGATGCGCTGGGTGTTGGCTTGCAGATGTTGGCCGGCGCGGCTGGCGGGGCGGTGTTTGAATGGCTGCGCCCCCGGCGCTAAGCATGACGCAATCACGAGGCGCGGGCTGAATATATTTATGAATACAAAGCTCTCATCACAGATCGCCAAAACGGTTAACGCTATCCGCACCCATGACCTCTTCTGGGCGATGGGCTTTGCAGCGCTGATCGGCGCGGGGCTGATTATCGCCGGCTTTGCCGACTGGCGCGTTGTTGCGGGCGCATGGCTGGCGCTTGGTGGCGCGCTTTTTATTCGCAACCAGGTGTCGCCGGTGCGCGGTTACGCCGAGCCGGTTATCGACATTGTCGACAAGCAGCTTGCGGTGAGGCGTGAGGGACTGGCTGATTTGCGCATCGCCCGTGACGTTCCCGAAGCGCTGCCCGATCCGTTATTTATTCTCGATACGGACGGTATTGTTGAATACGCAAATCCGGCGGCGAAAGAACTGGTCGGCTCGGACAATATAGAAGATCGACACTTTGCAGCGGCGTTGCGCGCGCCGGATGTGTTTGAGGCCGCTGAAGCGGTCATCAAGACGCAAGAGCCGCAGACGGTGGATTTTGTCACCACCGGATCGGTCGAGCGCTCGTGCCGCGCGCTGGTTGCCCCGCTTGGCGCCAAATCCGGCGACGGGCTGACGCGGGCGCTGATTTTTGTCCATGACCTCACCAGCGAGCGCCGGGTGGAGCGTATGCGCGCTGATTTTATCGCCAGCGCCAGCCACGAGCTGCGCACGCCCATCGCCTCGCTGCTCGGCTTTATCGAGACCATGCGCGGCCACGCAAAAGACGACCCGGAAGCGCGCGAGAAATTTTTAGGGATTATGCAGTCCCAGGCTGAGCGCATGCAGCGCCTGGTCTCGGATTTGATGTCGTTGTCGCGTATTGAACTGAACGAACATGTGCCGCCAAAAGGCAATGTCGAGCTTGCCGATCTGGCGGGCGATGTCATCGACAGTCTGGCGCCGCTGCTGGAGCGCGCTGGCGCGATTGTCGACTTTTTAAACGATACAGATGAACCGACAAAAATTCGCGGCGATCGCGACGAGTTATTTCAAGCGGTGCAAAACCTGCTCGACAATGCGGTGAAATATGGCGGCGACCCGGCGATGATAAAAGTCCGGGTCGGGCGCGGCGCCGCGCCGTCCTTGGGCGGCGATGGCGAACCGGTGCACCGGGCCGGCGACGCGGCGGCGCAAACTGCGGCGCGGCTGAATGTTCCTGTCGATGATCTGGTCTATATTCAAATCCGTGATTTCGGACCCGGCATTGAGCGCGCTGACCTGCCGCGGCTGACGGAGCGTTTTTATCGCGTCGATCTGGAGCGAAGCCGCAAAAGCGGCGGCACCGGGCTAGGCCTTGCTATCGTTAAGCACATCGCCAACCGGCATCAGGGCGGTTTTCAAATCGAAAGCCGGTCCGGTGGCGGCACCGCGTTTTCGTGTCATTTCCTGGCGGCGTAGTAGCCTTGCATCGCGCTAAATTGGCGTTAGCGCACAAAATGCGCTATCAAAACCGGCCCGACAAGAAATTGTCACAAAAAACCGGCATTTAGGGGCCGCTTGGCGCGGTTGTTTCTTAGCGAAGCTTCTTGCGCCCTTTTTAGTATTGGCGAATTTATGGCGTTGCAGCCTGCACATTCTACCTTTTCGGCGCGCCGGCAGCTTGAAGTTGAGCTGTCGCGCATGGCGGCGCTGGTGGAGAGCCAATTGCAGGGCGCGATTACCGCCTTTGAGCGGCGCGATGTTGCCGCTGCCGAAAACCTCATCCCCAACGACGCCCGCGTCAACGAATTTGACCGCGATATTGAAACCCGCGTGATGGCGTTGCTGGCGGCTGAGTTATTGCCGGAAGAATTGTTGCGCGAAGTGATGACCATCATGAAACTCACCGGCGAACTGGAGCGGGTTGGCGATCTTGCAAAAAACATCGCCAAGCGGACGCTTGTCGTCAGCCGCGAGGCGCCGTCGCGTCCGGCCATGGGTGTCGCCCGCATGGGCCGCGCCAGTCTGCGGCAGTTTTCCGATATCCTTGACGCTTATGCGACCCGCAACCTCGATGCAGCAAAGGCGGTGTGGGGCGGCGACGACGAAGTTGACGAGTTATATAATTCGGTGTTTCAGGAAATCACCCTCGCGATGATCGCCGATTCATCGAAGGTCAACGCCTGCACCCATCTTGCATTCATTGCGAAAAATTTTGAGCGTGTCGGCGATCACGCCACCAATATTGCTGAGGCGATCTATTTTCTGGAGACCGGATCGCCGTTTGTGGAATCACCGCAAAAGAGCGATGAAGTCGCGACAGGCGCGGCCGCGCCGCCGAGGCAGTCGGGCGGCGCATTCGGCATGAATTGACCGGGGACAAAAATGGCTGCGACCCAGATATTGATTGTTGAAGACGAGGCCGCGCTGGCGACCCTGCTTGAGTATAATCTCAAGAAGGAAGGCTTTGACGTTTCGCTGTCGGCGGATGGCGAGGATGCGCTGTTGCGGATCGAAGAAAGCCCGCCGGATCTGGTTATTCTCGATTGGCTGTTGCCCAAGGTTTCCGGCATTGAGGTTTGCCGGCGCATTCGCGCGAGGCCAGAGACCCGCAACCTGCCGATCATCATGGTGACGGCGCGGGCCGAAGAAGACGACCGCATCCGCGGGCTGGACACCGGCGCTGACGATTATCTCACCAAACCGTTTTCCACCAACGAGCTTATCGCCCGCGTGCGCGCAGTGTTGCGGCGCATCCGTCCGGGACTTGTGGAGGATAAGGTTGAGGTTGGCGACATTATCGTTGACCGGGTCTCGCACCGGGTGATGCGCGGCGAGCAGGAAATTCATCTCGGCCCGACCGAGTTCCGGCTGCTTGATCATTTGATGCAGCATCCGGGGCGCGTGTTCTCGCGCGAGCAATTGCTGAATGCGGTTTGGGGAACGGATGTGTTCGTTGAGGTGCGCACCGTGGACGTGCATATCGGCCGGCTGCGCAAAGCGCTCAACAAATTCGGCCAGGGCGATCCCGTGCGCACCGTGCGCTCAGCCGGTTATGTGCTGGACGCTGCGCGCTAAACTTCGGGCGATTATTTAGATTCAAGTCAAACCCCACCTCCGCTCATCCCCGCTTTCGCGGGGATCCAGAGCCACATCCGGCGCGCATTATTCTGGATCCCCGCTTTCGCGGGGATGAGCGGAATGTTGGTGCGTGGCTCAAATTTATCGCCCGATGGCTAAACAAAAAAGACCCGCCAAAGGCGGGCCTTTTATTCTCAATACATATCCGATGATTACGCGGTGGCGCGGCGCTTTTGCGGCGCGGCAAGCACGCGTCGCGGCTCGCGGCGGGCTTCGCGGCGTTGCGGCGGTTGAAAGGCCAGATGCGCGTGATAGGCGCAATAGGATTTGCCCGACAGCGTAGACTGTCCGCAGAAATGAAAGTCTTCGCGCGCCGGATCGCCGAGCGGCCATTTGCACATATTGTTTTTGATGGTGGTGACGGTGGTTCTGTCGCCCGTGTCGAGCACCAGCGGCGCGATAAATTCAGGCTCGGGAATAACTGATTTCACTTCCGGGCGGCGCACTTTCGGCGCCGCGCTCGTCTCGCGGCGTTCCAGCGACGGCGCGCAGCCGCGTTGCGGTTTGGCCGGTGTTGCTCGGCCGGACAGGCCAAGGCGGTGAACTTTGC
>JAJFFZ010000053.1 GCA_021776395.1 Hyphococcus sp.
AACGCAAACGTTGCGAATCTCCGTATAGAAATCAAGTGAAAACGCGCCGCCCTCGCGGCCAATGCCCGACTTGTTGAAGCCGCCAAAGGGCGAGCGCAGCTCGCGGATCATCCAGCCATTGACCCAGACGACGCCGGCCTCAATGCGCGAGGCGACGCGGCGCGCGCGCGCCTTGTCGCCGGACCACACCGTTGCGGCCAGCCCATAATCGCTGTCATTGGCGTAGGCGACGGCCTCATCTTCTGAGTCAAAGGGCTGAATATGGCAGACCGGCCCGAACACTTCCTCTTTAACGACGCGGGAGGTCTCCGAAAGCCCGGTCCAGATGGTCGGCTCAATCCACGCGCCCTCGGCCCATGGCCCGGCTGTTTTCGCAATTCCGCCGCCGGCGACTACCGTTGCGCCGTCTGCGCGCGCCGCTTCGAAATAGGAAAGGACTTTTTCACGATGGCCGAGGCTGATTAAGGGCGGCAGCGTCGTTGCCGTGTCGCGCGGATCTCCGGGTTTGAGCGCTTCGGCTTTGGCCTTTAGCGCGGCGACGAATTTGTCAAAGATTGCCCGTTCGACATATAGTCGTTCAGTACACAGACATACCTGCCCGCAATTGTGAAACACCGAGGCGGCTGTCCCGGCGACCGCCTTGTCAAAGTCGCAATCGGCGAAAATTATGCCGGGGTTTTTGCCGCCCAGCTCCAGCGAGATATCTTTTATGCCGTCAGCAGCGCCGGCCATAATCGCCGCACCGGTGCGGGTTTCTCCGGTGAAAGTAATGGCGTTGACGCCGGGATGGGTGCTGAGAAATTCTCCCGTTGAGGCGGCGCCAAAACCATTGACGACATTATAAACGCCGGGCGGCACGCCCGCATCGTTCATCACCTGGCCAAGCAGCGTCGCCGTCATCGGCGTTTCTTCCGACGGTTTGACAACCAGCGTATTGCCGCAAGCGAGCGCTGGCGCAATTTTCCAAGTCGACAACACGAAAGGCAGGTTCCACGGACAAATCGCGGCGATAACGCCTTTCGGCGCACGTTCAGGAAAGTTGGTGGCCTTGCCCATGGGCGTTTGCGAGGCCATCGACGCCATTGCAAACCCGTCTTTTGCGATGTCGGCAAACACGCGGAACTGCATCGCGCCGCGGGGGATTTCGCCCTTAAGGGTCGGGCCGATCAGTTTGCCGGTGTCGCTGATTTCTGCATCGGCAAAGTCCGCCGCGCGTTCGTCAATAAGGTCGGCGACACGGTGAAGGATGGCGGCGCGCTCATCAAGACTGATCTTGCCCCATGGACCGTCGAGCGCTGCGCGCGCAGAAGATACCGCGCGGTCAACATCGGCGCGCGAGGCTTCATCGATAATGGCGACAATAGCGTTGTCGGCCGGACAGCGGCTTTCGAAAGTTTTGGCGCCGGCGCTTTCAACATACGCGCCGTCAATAAAGTTTTGTATCCGCCGCGGCTTGGGTGTCGTTCCGGGTTGCGTATTTCCTTCAGGCGACATTTTAGAACCTTGTTCAAGCAGCGGCGGCGGCTTGCTTTGCTGGATTATAGATCTCGGTATTCGGATGATAGTCGGCCCAAACATACCAGAACATTTTATTGTAATGGGGGATAAGCGCCAGCTTTTTCCCTTTCATCTCGCCTTCGATGCAGGCGCCAAGCAGGTTCCACTTTGAGCGGGTCTGGTTGTCAATGAAATAGTTTGCCCCGTCCGCCGTAAAGGTGAGCGCCTTGCCATCCACATTGCGGTCGAAAACCTGGATGAGGTCCATGTCAAATCCGGATGCAACGAGAATGTCGACGCCGGCGATCTGGTCGTGAATAAGCCGGTTGTCGCGCGAATGATCGAGCGTGTAAGTGCGCGATTGCCCGTTGATTTCAACGCCGGTGACCATCGATTTCATCGGTAGGCGGTCATTAAGGCCATGCTTTAACGGATAGACCATCACTGGACTGTTGGGGTCGATAACATCAGCGCGGGCAAGAAGCTTGAGGTAGAATTCATCGCGCCATTCCTTGTTGCGATACCAGACTTTGGTATCGCCAAAGGCCGCTTTCCAGGTTCGCAAGCTAACCGCAATCGTCGGCACCATGCGTAACGTCGCACCGCCATCGGGCGAGCCATTATGAGCCTGCACAATCGAGCATTTGGTGTTTTTCTCATAGAAGACGAGGTTGTTGGCGAGCGCGGATGTGATGGTGATGTTCGGTGCGGCAAACTGGTTTTCGAGCGCAAACGCCATTGAGCTGTGCGCAAGAATGCAGTGGGTCATCATGAACGGGCTGTCGCCCTGGCGCTGTTCGACAATATGCGGGCGCCGCGCAAGGCGTGCGACATAGGCCCATGCAACGCCGTTATCATCGATGACGCCGACGACTTCTTCATCGGGGCCAAATTTTTCGATCGCCTCATCCACGCTCATGTAAAGCGGCTTGGTTACGGGTTTGAACAAAAACTTGGTGTGCATGAAGAAGCCAAACACCGCGACGCCGCCAAACAGCGCCGATGCGCCGAGCAGCAATAGCGAGATATTGCCGGCGGAAAGCGCAAGCCCCCAGCCAAGCGCCATCAGCGCGGCCGCCGCGCCGGCGATCCACATCGCCTTTTGGTAGATTAACCGCGCGCCCCAGTCTTTTGCGGCGATTTTAGACGTCATCAACAACACGCCGAGCGTGCCTGGTAGAATGGCGGCTGCAAATATCAGCGCCGCAAAGATTGCGATCAGGTCCGCACCGGTCATGGTTCACTGCTCCTCGACATTACGTTGCTTGAACCGTCCCCACGATATGGCGCCCCGCCACCGGGAGACAGTCAAGGCACTTAGATGCATCAGCAACTGATGCTCGAAACTCACAATGGGGAAAATTGAAATAAAACTACCCCATTAAGAGGAGAGTGTAGGCAGTTTCAGTTGCGGATGCAACAATAAATAGAGCGATATTTCCCTACCGGCGGCGCAGCTCAGAGTGGCCGCTCGGGATTGAGGAGGGTGCGCCACATATGCGCTGAGGGGCTATTGTCAAAGCCGAGGCCCTCCTCGGGCTGGCGCCAGTTGCGGGCGATAATGTCGGTGAACTGGTCGATATCCGGCGCCGGACCGGGCGTAAATCCGTAGGTGTCGTTAAGCGTGATCATCCGCGCTTCCATATACCAGCGATGGCCGCGGGCCTGGCTATAGGCGTTTTGAATATAGGCTTCGGGCGCAAAGTCTTTGCCGAAGACGCAACGGTACAGTTCGGGATATTCATAGCCGGTCTCAGCGTCGGCATAAAACCGCAATGCCTGATGGTGGCGAACGCCCCATGTGATGCGCTCATCGACATAAGGCGCGATGAGGTCCGCGCCCCACCATGCGTGATCGGTCTTGATCAGGTTGATAACGATATCATGGACCAGCGACGCCATAATGTTGCGCTCGGGCTGACCCTGGTTCAACGCATGCGCCGCGCTTTTAAGGCAATGAGAAACGGTTGGCTCAGAAAAACGCAGCTTGAAAAAATCGATCAGCGTTGGGCGCTCGGGCATTTTATAAAGCTCAGGGACAATGGTTTTGTCGAACAGCTGGCCCGCGCCCCGGCGCACATCGCGGCCGACTTTGATGATGTCGATTTCAGAACATTCCGGGCCGTAGGTCGCCTGATCCATCAGCTCATGTTCCAGCGCATCGGCAAGCGCTTCAGCGGGCAGAACAGCGATGGCGGATGCGCCGCCGAGCTTGGTCAACAGCGCCCGCCGATTGATGGTGAGGTCTGGCATGGGGATTTTCCTCTTCGCGTGAATATTCATTTCTATCATAGATGATATTATCGGGGAATGGCAGAGTTGCTCAAATAGAATTCATGCTTGGCATTATTGCTTATGGTTTAACGATTCTCAGCCATACCTATGGTCAGGCGATTTTAAAAGGTATAAGAATTTGTTATACACTCTATTTAGATCAGAATCGGGCCGCGACCATGCGCATCAATCTTCGCCATTTTTATTGCTTTCGCGAAGTTGCGCAGCGCAACAGCATTAACGCCGCCTCACCTCATGTGCATCTGTCGCAACCGGCCATCACCCAGGCGATCGCCAAGCTGGAAGTCGAGCTTGGCGCAACGCTCTTTATACGGCGCAGCTCGGGGATGTTTGTCACCGAGGCCGGGGAAATTTTCCTGCACCGGGTGAAGCGTGCGCTCGATTATATTGAAACTGGCGCGCGCGAAACCTTGAAGATTGCGCAGAAGGAAAAGGAGCGCGGCTTTGAAAATTTCCATCGGTTGATGACCGCCGCGCAGTTAAATGCGCTGATTGCCGTTGTCGAAACCGGAAATTTCAGCCTCGCCGCGCGCCAGACCGGTGTGTCGCAACCGTCCATTCATCGCCGCGCCCGCGATCTTGAATCATTGTCGGGCGTGACGTTGTTTGAAAAGGACCGCTCCGGTATTCGCCCGACCGTGACGGCGCGCATTCTGGTGCGTGCGGCAAAGCTTGCTTTTTCCGAAATCGAACTTGGACGTGCTGAGCTGAACGCGCTGAACGGTCGCGACACCGGCAGGTTGACCATCGGCGCGATGTCGCTGGCGCGGGC
>JAJFFZ010000054.1 GCA_021776395.1 Hyphococcus sp.
ATCGGCGATCGTGTGGCGGCGTGTATCGATCTCTTTTTCGATTCATCGGTTCCTCCTCCTGTTGCGGCCATCAAGACGCCGGTCAAAAAAGTGGCTCGGGCTCCGCGTTTGCGGGCCCCGCGATTAAAAGACAGCGTGGCGCCAAAGCCCGCCATCGCCAAAATATCAGCCACCCCCCGACCGGCCCTGCGCGAAGGCGCGCCGGAGCGTATGGCGGTATTTGCGCGATTGACCCCGCCGGAGCGGCTGGCGCCGCCGAGGGGGGCGATTCTAGCGAAGGTTCAGCCCATCGAAAAAATGATTGAAATTCGAAAGCCCACCGTCCGGACCCCTGCTGCCGAGACAGAGGCGCCGCTTGCTCCTGCACCGTTTGATTTCAACGGACGTGTCGCCGTCATTCTCAGAAAAGAACTGACGCCGATCCATTGTACAACTGCGGAAGCAACCCTTCAGGCTGATGCATGGGCGCTTGACGCAATGGTGGATACAGGCTTGTGCGCGGCGGCGCGTGGCGATGTTGTCGAAGCGGACGCGATGCTGGCGCGCCTGCTGGAATATACGCCTGATAATTATGAGGCGCTGGTCGGCCGGGCGCTGATTGCGGTGCAGGCGGATGAAAAAGGCGTCGCTCGCAAATATTTTCAGGATGCCCTGAACGCCTTGCCGCCGATTGAAGAGTCCAATCGAATTGTTGAGGCGATGGCTGCACTTTAATGGATCTTTGATCTGCTGGAACCGCTTTGGCGGGTGAGCAATTTTTCAAAATAAATTCGCCTGCGGAGGGTCAACTTTGTAGGGCGTACTCTAATTTATGTGCAAAGTTGGCTTGACTGCGGCGCTGGTTGCGCAACACTGTTACCAGAATATGATGAACCCCGTAAATACGCTGCCAGCGGCGCCTGTCTTCGCATTTGATGCGGCCATTGTGCGCTTGCCGTCAAAATCCGTGACCGGCGGTTTGCGCGCCGGCGACGGGGGCGATCCTGACTATGCGGGCGTGCGCGCAGAGCACGACGCCTATATCGCGGCGCTGGGCGAGGCTGGCGTTATGGTGACCACCCTTGGCGCGCTTGAGGCCTATCCCGACGCGGTGTTTGTCGAGGACCCGGCGTTGGTTTACCCCGAGGGTGCGATATTGCTGCGTCCGGGCGCCAAATCCCGCGCCGGTGAAGTCTTAGAGATTGCCGGCGCTCTGCGCGAGCAATTTACCACCGTGCTGGCATTGCCGGAGGGCGGCCATGTCGAGGGCGGCGATATATTGACCACGCCAAAAAAAGTTATGATCGGCCTGTCGAGCCGAACCGATGTTCCTGGCGCCAGCGCATTGCAAAAGCTGCTTGCCGAGTTCGGCCGCGCCAGCGAAATCGTCGAGACGCCGGCCGATGTTTTGCACTTCAAGACCGATTGCTCCCTGCTTGATGAGGAAACCGTTCTGTCAACGGCGCGGCTGGCGCGCTCGGGCGTCTTTGGCGGCTTTGATGTTGTTCTGACGCCGGAAGGCGAGGAGGCGGCGGCCAATGCGTTGCGCGTCAACGACGTGGTGATGGTCGGCGCTGATTTTCCGCGCACTATCGAAACGCTCGACAAGCGCGGATACACTGTCGTGCCGCTCAAGACCACACAGATCGGCAAAATCGACGCCGGCCTGTCTTGCATGTCTCTGCGGTGGCGGCGCGCACAGCAGTGAGTTTTTCAAAAAGTTTTTTCAGTTGACGCCGCCGCCGAGGCGCATGAGGGTCTGGCCATGAATCAGCCTGCTGAGCAATTGAGCGACGCCAGCCTCGACACCGGGCCTGTCGCAGGCTTTGGGTTCTGGAAATGCTGGTCGCTGTCGGTGGGTGTGATGATTGGCTCCGGCGTGTTCCTGCTTCCTGCTGTGCTGGCGCCTTACGGGTCGATCAGTTTTCTCGGCTGGATTGTCACCAGCGTCGGCGCGATTTTGATCGCTCTCGTTCTTGGCCGTCTGGCGGGGCGCACCACCCGCAGCGGCGGGTTTTACGTCTATACCCGCGATGCATTCGGCGATCTGGCAGGCTTCATTGTCGGCTGGAGCTATTGGCTCAGCATCCTGTTCGCCGTCGCCGCCATCAGCGTCGCCTTTGCCGGTTATGCCGGCGCGGTTATCCCGGCGCTCGGCGCCAATACGATCACCCAGGCGCTGGTCGCAACATCCATTATCTGGATACTGACGGGCATTAATATCAAAGGCGTCTCGGAAGCGGCTTCGGTGCAACTGGTGATGACGATTTTAAAAATCATCCCGCTCCTGGTGATCATCGCGCTTGGGCTCTTCGCCGGGACGCCGGACAATATTCCCCCGTTCAATCCACAAGCCTTGCCGGTTGGCGAGGCGCTGGCGACTACGGCGCTGCTGACCATGTGGGCGTTTATCGGCATTGAGGCCGGGGTGGTTCCCGCCGCCGACGTCATCGACGCCAAGCGGACAATTCCGCGCGCGATTATTGCCGGAACGCTTTCAGTCGCCGCGCTTTATCTTGCCGCCACCGCCGCGGTGATGATGTTGGTGCCGGTGGAAACGCTTAGCGTTTCTGAAGCGCCGTTCGCAGACGCCGCGCGCGCACTCGGCGCCTTTGGCGGGCCGTTAATCGCGATTGGCGCACTGGTCTCCACCGCCGGGTCGCTCAACGGCAACATCCTTCTCAGCGGGCAAATGCCCATGGCGGTGGCGCGCGACGGATTGGCGCCGAAAATATTGGCGAAGAAAAACACCGGCCATGCGCCGATTGTCGCACTGGTTGTGTCATCGACGCTGGCGACCTTGCTATTGATTTTCAACTACAGCGACGGGCTGGTCTCTGCGTTTACCTTCCTGATTTCAATGTCGACGCTGGCGACACTGATGCCTTATGCGGTGTCGGCGCTTGCGGAATTGCGCCATTCAATCAAGGCGGCGCGCGCCTGGGCGGTGATCGCCATCGTCGCTTTGGTCTACGCCCTTGTCGCCATGGCCGGCGCCGGGCTCAAGCCCTTGTTATGGGGCGTGTTATTGCTTGCCGCCGGGCTTCC
The DNA here is from genome assembly GCA_021776395.1 of Hyphococcus sp. GTDB lineage: Bacteria > Pseudomonadota > Alphaproteobacteria > Caulobacterales > Parvularculaceae > Hyphococcus. The sequence continues at coordinate 3,028 of JAJFFZ010000054.1, forward strand.
GGTATTTTATTGGACTAAGCAATCTAGGCGTTGATTAGGGCGGAGCGATATGGCGGCGCAAACAGAGATTGAAACCGGCCTGCCGGCATGGGCGTATACGGACCCCGATTTTTTCGCGCTTGAGCGCGCCAAACTGTTTGCCTCAAGCTGGCAGATTGTCTGCCATGAAAGCGACATCGCCAAGCGCGGCGCCTATGCGACGCTAAACTTTCTCGGTGCGCTTGCGTTTGTTATCCGCGGCGACGACGGCGTCATTCGCGCATTTCAAAATGTCTGCCGCCATCGCGCGGCGCGGCTTCTGGACGACCCGTTCGGACAATGTTCCTCGCGCATCGTGTGCCCCTATCATGCCTGGACCTATGACCTGGGGGGGCGGCTAGTTGGCGTGCCGGGACAGGATTGATATGAGTCGTTTGACAAAAAGAAATATGGGCTAAGACCTTTGGCGCTTGGCGAGTGTGGCGGGTTTGTGTTTGTTCGCTTTGGCGAGAACGGTCAGTCGTTCGATGAATTCGCAGAGCCGTTGCGCGAAGAGTTCG
>JAJFFZ010000055.1 GCA_021776395.1 Hyphococcus sp.
TGGAAAGTGCACCGCTCCGCGACCCCCTCTTCTTGCGTGCGTCGCCGGCAGACATCCAGCATCGCCGCCGCCGGCTCTACAGCCGTAAACCGCCACTGTGGAAATGCCTTCGCCAAATAGATCAATTCCGAGCCTGTTCCAACGCCGACACATAAAATTCGGGCGTTGGCGGGAAGCTCGCCAAGCACCATGCGGATCAGCAAATGCAGCGCATCTTTCATGGGCGCCAATTTGGCTCTTTGTTTGTCGTAGGAAGAAGCACATTCCTGGTTGAATATTGCAGGCGATACTTTATCTTGCATACACAGTTTTCTTTCCACCTGTCGGAGCTTGCTCATTACTTTGTAAGGCGCTGAGCACACAAGACAACAAGCCATCCTGAAAAATCTAATACAGATCTGTCACGCACAGCCAGTTGAGGAACCCATGCCCAAATCAGGAAATTTCTGGGACAAACGCGCAGAAAAATATGCCAAGCAGCCCATCAAGGACATGCAGTCCTACAACAAGGCCATGGACCGAACCAAAGCCCATCTTTCAAAGGGTGACAATGTTTTGGAGATCGGCTGCGGGACCGGATCAACCGCATTGTTGTTGGCGGGCAGCGTGCAGCACATCACCGCGCGCGACACATCCGGCGCTATGATCGACATTGCCAACGCCAAAGCGAAAGATCAGCAAATCGGGAACACGACCTTCACCAAAGGCTCCGTAATCGATGATGGGCTGGGCGAGCAATCTTTCAACGTGGTCATGGCGTATAATCTTCTGCATCTGCTGGAAGACATGCCGACAACCATCCGCACAGTGAACGCGCTGTTGAAACCGGGCGGCTTGTTCATCTCAAAAACAGTATGCATGGCGGGGCAAAGTTGGGTTTGGCCGATCGTTTTACCGATTATGCAATTTCTCCGGCTCGCCCCCTATGTCAAGCTCCTGACCACCGATGAGCTTGAAGGCATCGTCGCAAGTGAAGGCTTTGAAATTATCGAAACCGGCGATTACCCGGCCTCTCCCCCAAGCCGTTTCATCGTCGCCAGAAAAATTTAGGCGGAATCATTCCTGTCATCAGGTATAACACTTATCACAACGATTCCGGTCTTTTGTTCTGTCTCCACGTAGCGATAAGCGTTTGCGATCTCATCCAGCGGATAGCTGCGGTCGATAACCGCGCGGAATAGTCCCGCTTCCATGAGCGTTTTCACAGAGCTCATAAACGTTTTGCTGAGTGCCGGCAGCGGAAATATCACCCGCTTGCGCCGCGTGATGGACGACCAGATAGCGAGCCATGCGTTCTGCCCCCAGGGGCCAAGATCGGTCGCGCTAAAGGTTCCGCCGGGTTTCAGTAGTTTCCTACACTTGAAATATGTGGTCTTCCCGACAGCGTCGAGCACAAAATTGAAGGTCTGGTCAATTTGCGTAAAGTCCTGAGCGGTGTAGTCGATGACGTGATCGGCCCCGAGCGATTTGACGAGCTCTATGTGCCGCAGCGCGACAACCGCCGTCACCTCGGCGCCCTCCGCTTTCGCTAGCTGCAACGCGGCGATGCCGATGGCGCCGGAGGCGCCGTAAATTAAGATTTTATCGCCGGATTTGACACCAAATCCCCTCAAGATTCCACCCGCATACCATGCCCCCTCGCACAGCACCGCCTCTTGATAAGGCGTATTTTCTGGCAGAGTTGTAATCGTTCCACTTTCTGGAACGCACAGATACTCCGCATGGGCGCCATAACGCGACGGAGACATGCCGAACACGCGCTCACCGGATTTGAACGACGTCACGCCTGCGCCGACAGCCTCAATTTCGCCAGCGAAATCCAGACCCAGGATATGTTGTTTCGGCTTTGGAAACCCAAAGAAAAGCCGAGCGAAAAGCGGGCGACCGCGGAGCATGCCGCAATCGGTCCGGTTAACCGTTGCTGCATGAACCTTGACCAGCACCTCATTTTCCTGCGCGGCAGGCGTGGGTGCGTCCCGGACATCGAGGACATCCGGCGATCCGTAGCGCGTGCGCACTGCGGCTTTCATAAGTTCACCCCTCATATGGCCAAAAGGCTGTGTTCTACCATGAATCAGTAGCCGTGCTTCTATTTAGGCGCCCGTCAGCAACAAGGCCGGCAGCCGCGCCAACATGTGCTGGAACGGGCGCGTTGACCTAAGCGCTCGGGAGAGCACCAGCGCGCCTTCAATCTCGATGACGGCGCGCTCGGCGATATCTTTGGCTTGCTTTTTCGGGTGTCCCGCTTCTTCGGCGGCGCCGGCAAAGGCGCGCAACAATGCCTCGGCCATCGCTTTGGCCAGTCCAGGCGTCGCCGCTTCCGCCTCGCCAATCGTGAACAGATCGACAAGGCAGCTCGCCTTGCCGCCATTGTAAAACTTAGAGAGACCTGCTGCCGTCTTTTGCAGGCGCGCCTTAAGATTGCCCGCGCCGGTCAAAGGCTCAAACACCGCTTCCACGACAAGTTCAACAGCCCGCGCAGCTGCAGCTTTAGCCATATCTTCTTTGCCGTTTGGGAAATAATGATAAAGGCTCGACTTGCCGAGGCCGGTCGCCGCCGACAGACGGGCGAGGCTGGCGGCGTCATATCCGGAATTGCGAAATTCCCGCATGATCGCCTCAACGGCTTCAGCGCGGGACGATTTTATGGCTGGCATTGTATGGGCTCCACTGTACCGAACGATTGGTATATTGGAGCGCCGCCGACAAAAAGCAAGCGCTGCGCCCAAAAAAGCCCGCGACTTGACAGACCGGCGCCGGCATATAGACGAGACAAACACGCTCTAGCAATTGGAAGAACACATTCGAAGTGAACTGGTCCCCGGAACAGGACGCCGCCCTGCTTAGTGTTGACAGCTGGCTGAAAGACGGCAGCACGCAAGTCTTCCGCCTGTTCGGCTATGCCGGCGCCGGCAAGACGACGCTGGCCCGCCATCTCGCCGAACATGCCGGCGGTGATGTTGCCTTCGCCGCCTTCACAGGCAAAGCCGCGCATGTCATGCGCCAAAAAGGCTGCGCCGGCGCCTCCACCATCCATGCGCTGATCTACCGCCCGGCCGGCGGCGAGGACGAAGACGAGCCGATGTTCACCATTCGCCATGATGCGCCGGCGTCGACAGCCGACCTCATCATCATCGATGAATGCTCCATGGTCGACGAGGAGCTTGGCCGCGATCTGCTATCTTTTGGCAAGAAGGTGTTGGTGCTAGGCGATCCAGCGCAACTGCCGCCGGTGAAAGGCGGTGGATTTTTCACTGCGGCCGAGCCGGATTTCATGCTGACGGAAATTCACCGCCAGGCGGCGGACAATCCCATCATCCGCTTGTCGATGGCGATCCGCGAGGGCGGCGAGTTTGACGAACTGTCCGATGAATGCCGGATTATCAGCAAACGCGATATCTCCACCGACGAGATTATCGCCGCCGACCAAATCCTGGTGGGCGCCAACCGCACCCGCAAGCGTTATAATGACCGATTGCGCGAGCTGCACGGCCATACCGATCTGACGCCGGAAGCCGGCGAGAAGCTAGTGTGCCTGCGTAACAATAAAAAGAAAGCGATGTTGAACGGCGGCATCTGGACGGTTGACCGGAGGATGTCGCCGCGCGGCGGACGGGTGCGGTTTTCGGTGCGCCCGGAAGAAGGCGGCAAAGCCGTCAGCGTATCAGTGCCGCGGGCGTTTTTTCTCGACGGTCCAGAGAATGTCCCGTGGGAGCAACGCAAAGGCGCGGACGAGTTTGACTATGGCTACGCCCTCACCGTCCACAAAGCGCAAGGCTCGCAATGGGACGACGTCGTTCTGTTCGATGAAAGCTATATGTTCCGTGAACACAGCGCACGCTGGCTATACACCGGCGTCACCCGCGCCGCCAAACGACTGACGCTGGTGCGGTGAGCTTAACCTACAGCTAGTCTTGTGTTAGCCTGACCCGTTCCGAATTCATATCGGGGAGAAGCATCATGCGTATCACTGTACTGGCCTCCATTTTCAGCCTCATTGCCGCACCCTTGCTGGCGCAGGCGCCAAGCAAGCTACCGCCGATCAAGTTGCCAATACCAATTCCCTCCAACACGCAAACGGCCGCACCGACGCAATCTCAGGCAGTCACGACATTATCAGATATAGCGCCGCCAGATTCCGGCTCGCGCTGGCGCGTGCACCCGATCCGCATCGGGAATATGTACACCCAACAAATTCAGGAAAAACGTAATGGGCGCATTCAAGTCACCGGCTATCGCAACGCCAAACGCAGCCTGACGCTTTCAATTTTCAATCCGTCCATTACACAGCCCGCCCGAATACGGGTGGACTGTGGGGATAACGCCCGCCTGGATGCGCGTGATGTCGGAATCAAACAGATCAATAAAAATTCATACTGGCGCGTAGCCGTGTTGCCAAAAGCGAGCGGCAACGGCTATGCGAATTGCTCTATCGCCTCGGATATTCCCATCATGGCCGCAGCCTTCATAGAAGATACTGTAAGCGATAAGGAAACGCCAGATTCTGCCGGGCTGCCAATTCAGCAATCCACCACTTCGTGGCCCGCTTTTCGCCTCAACGGTCCGGGCTAAACCAAGGCGGGAAAACTTCTTTTACATATAATAGTCTTTAGACGGAACAAATTTATCCTTTTGCGCATCAAACACTTCTACATCGCCGGTAGTGATATGGTAGACCCAGCCATGCAGCGTTAGCTCGCCGGTTTTGAGCCTTTCGGCCACCGCCGGATGGGTTTTGATGTGCTCAAGTTGTAAAATCACATTTTGCTCTGTCAGCATATCCTGCTTTTCATCTATGCTTTTCCCCTGCCCGGTCTGTTCGACAATTTTGACGGCTTTTTCGGTAAATTGCAGCCAATTGCGGACATGAGGAAGCCCGGAAAGACTTTGCCTCCCCATCGCCGCTTCCATCGCACCGCAGCCGGTATGTCCGCAAATAACGATATGCCGCACCTTCAGAACCGCCGCAGCAAATTCCAATGACGCAGTCACGCCGCCAGTATGTTCCGTATGAGGTGGAACGATGTTGCCGACATTACGACAGACAAACAACTCGCCCGGCTCCGACTGGGTAAGCATGCCGGTCTCAATACGCGAATCTGAACAGGTGATGAACAACGCATCAGGCGACTGGCCGTCGCCCAAAGCCTCAAACAGCGCTTTTTTGGCTGGAAAGACATGTTCTTGAAACCGTATCACGCCATCGACAAATTTCGGCATTTGTTCCTCTTTAGGCCACCCACAACACTCGGCGCCGTATACCCTATTGCGCGATAGTTTGCATCAGATCATTTACCTGTAGCGGACGAACACATATTGCCAAATTCCCCAGACAAAACCGCGACCAGCGAAAGATTGCCGGTTGGGGGCTTCATTCGCTGTTCACATACCCTACCGAAGAGTTACCACGGTCTAGCAAGACACAATCGACGCTCTTAACTAGCGCATAAATACTCGTCCTAAACGCTGCATTAAGCATAATAAAGGATAGTCCTCCCAACGCATAGCCAAATGGGAGTGGCCATGTGCTGTTTTCGTATGCAGGTTTTATAAAATGTTCCAAGCGGCATCGGCCAAAATAAACCTGGAAGACCTCGATCAGAAGGTCAAAGACGCAATCCTGCGTCAGCAATTCACCGAAGTGCGCGTCAACGTTCCGCTCGTCTTTGTGACCATCATGATCGCGACTGCGCTTATGATGGTCTACATCGCTATGAATACTGGGATCGAAGCAGCGATTTTTTTGCCTCTACTACTGGTCCCTGGCCACCGGCTTCCTCATTGGTTGCGCCTGCACGTGCCGGACATGAGCGATATCGAAGTCAAACGGCATATCCGCAGAACGCTGATAATCGGTCTTGGCCTGGGGTTTTATGCGACTTTTTGCAGTGTCGTTCTATTCTATCAAATAGACTTGCAAGGTAAGTTTCTGTTAGCGACGTGGGTCGGTCTGATTGGGATGGCGGGCGCCATCGGCATTGGTTCGCTACCGCGAATTTCTATGCGTGTTATCGTTTCGACGATATTACCCGTCAATATTCTATTGGTGCTGGAGTTACAAACCGCAACGATAGTCTATGCGGCGATTATGATGCTCATTGGTTTTGTTACGAGCACCTTTGCTGCAAGACTTTCCGCATTCAGCGCCGATTTAACAATCCAGAAGCTGGACCGCGACGCCGCAAAAAAAGCTGTCGATAAATCACTCCATGCTTTCATAGAAAGCGCTTCCGATTGGGCATGGGAGCGCGATGCCGATGACAAACTCACCTATATTTCTGAAAACTTTGAAACTATTACCGGCATCAGCATTAAAACAGTCATGGGACAGAAATCATCTGTTATTATCCAGCAAAATGGATATGATGACAGTGTTGCAAAGCTAATCGCCCATTCCAATAAAGCCCGATCACCGATCGTGGACCTTCGATACTCAATGAAGCGGCGCGATGGTTCGGTTATCCACCTGTCTACATCCGGCCAACCAAAATTCGATGCAGATAAAAACTTTACCGGTTATGTCGGCTGGACCCGCGACATCACCAATGAAGTCGAAGCGGGGTTGCGTCTGCGCGAGAGCGAGGAAATGCAGCGTGACTTTGCGGAAAGCGCTGGCGATTGGGGGTGGGAAATCGATGCAGATCTGCGCTACCGATATATCTCCGAACGGGCGCAGAAAGTTACTGGTTTCGATCATCAAAAATTCCTTGGCCAAAAAGTCGGCGTTGCCGGCGAAGGTCCGACAAAAGCGCAGTGGCGCACCTTTGAGCATGCTTTTGCCAACCGCGAGCCGATTAACGCATTCGTTCACTGCATTCGGCGCGACGACGGCTCTGCGTTATGGCTAGAACGCAGCGCCAAACCCATTTATGATGAAGATGGAACTTTTAAAGGGTATCGCGGTGTCGCACGCAACGTAACCGAGCGCATTACAGCCGTCGAGGAAGCCGCAGCCGCACGCCGACAGCTTGAAGAAAACAACGCCAAGCTTGAACAGACAATCCAGATGCGCACAGCCGTCATCGAAGCAAAATCCAGCCTGTTAAAGGAAGTTCTGGAATCTATGGCGCATGGCGTTGTCGTAATGGACCAAGATTTTAATATCATCGACCTCAACACCAAAGCCTGGAGCACATCCGGGCTGCCGCAAGAGATGTGGGCCCCAGGCCGTAGCGTTACGCCAGTGCTTGAAATCGGTATTCGCCACGGCCTTTATGAATTTTCTTCCAGTGAAGAATATTATACGCAGTGCTTCAAAGCGATAAAGGAGGCCGGTCTATTCCGCGTCACCCGACGCCAGAAAGACGGGACTATTGTAGAGGAAATCATTCGCGCCCGCCCCAATGGCGGTTTTGTATCAACCTATAATGACATCACAGCTGCACAGCAGCGCGAGGACGAGTTGCGCGAGCTTTCTGAGGAACTTTTAATTTCGAAAGACGCCGCCGAGACTGCAAACCGTACAAAATCCGAGTTCCTCGCCAATATGAGCCATGAAATTCGTACGCCCATGAACGGCGTCGTCGGCATGGCGTCACTTCTTCTTGATACGAAGCTTACCGAAAAACAAGCAAGTATGGCCAGCGTCATCGTTAGTTCAGGCGATGCGCTATTGAAGATCATCAACGATATTCTAGATTTCTCACGTCTCGAGGCCGGTAAATTCAAGCTCGCTGCCGAGGCCTTCGATCTGCGGGAATCGATTGAGGATGTGGCGACTTTGCTCGCCTTACAGGTGGAGAAAAAAGGCCTTGAGATGATGGTGCGCTACGACCCAGATCTTGGCAGCGCATTTATCGGCGACCCGGGACGTATCCGGCAAATCGTCACTAACCTGGTTGGCAATGCTGTGAAATTTACTGAGTGCGGTCATATCCTGCTCGAAGTCACCGGCAAACGCCGCGGCGAGATCGCATCGGTGGTGATATCTGTTACCGATACCGGCTGCGGCATTCCCCTTGACCAGCAGAAGACTATCTTTGAAGAGTTTGAGCAGGTCGATGGCTCTTCTGCGCGACGTTATGACGGCGCCGGTCTTGGTCTTGCGATCAGCCGTAAGATGGTGGAAGCGCTGGGCGGCGAAATTTCGCTGACGAGCGAACCCGGCACAGGCTCTACATTCACCATCACCCTACCGCTGGCGATTGACGCCACGGCCAATGAAAACCTGGCGGCGCGCCCTGCCAAGCTCGACAATTTGCGCGCGTTGATTGTCGATGACAATGAAGTCAATCGAACAATTTTGCTGGAGCAGCTGGCGTCTTGGGGGCTGAAAGCGGACGCGTTTGAAGGCGCCAAAGATGCGCTTGCGGCGATGGCTGCAGCAGCATCCGACGATGCACCCTATGCAGTCGCTGTGCTTGATTTTCAAATGCCCGAGATAGACGGTGTTGCACTCGCAAAACTGATTAAGGCCGACCCGGCGCTTGCAGCAACACCGCTTATCCTCCTGACATCAGCTGGCCGCAAGGGTGATCCCAATGGGCTGGCAGGCGATATCTTTTCCGCCTATCTCGTCAAACCAGCGCGCGCATCGATGCTGCTCAATTCAATTCTGACAGCGATCAACGATAGCGCCGCGGAACGCATAACCGGCATGGCGGCGGCGCTGTCGCGTGCGGATGTAAAGACTGACGAAGCCAAAAGCGGCGCCGTTGCGTCAAGCAATTTGGGGCTGGACGTGCTTGTCGCCGAAGACAACACCGTCAACCAAATGGTCATCAAAGCGATGCTGGAAAAAATCGGCTGCAAAGTCACTATCGCCGACAATGGCAAAATCGCTGTCAGCAAATACAAGTCCGGTCAGTTTGATGTCGTTTTGATGGATGTCTCGATGCCGGAAATGGATGGCGGCGAGGCGACGGCGCTCATCCGGCGGCGCCAGGAAAAGACAGGCGAACAAACCCCGATTATCGGCGTCACCGCCCATGCCATGCGCGAGGACCGCCAGCGCTGCCTCGACGCCGGCATGGACGACTATTTGCCCAAGCCGGTCAAACAGAATGCGCTGGAAACGGTGTTGAAGAAGTGGACAAAGCCGGCGGCGGACAAAAAAGCTGTCGGCTGAAACGGTTTTAAAAAACCCGCATAGTTTATCGACGGATCGCCATACCTACTCAGCCACAACAGGCGTCAAGCGCTCCATCGGCGCCAGCGCACCGCCCTCCCCGTCGTCCTCACCGCCGGTTTGAAGCCGCCACAAAGATGCATAAAGCCCGTCGCGGGCGATGAGCTCGCCATGGGTTCCGCGTTCGATGATCCCGCCATTTTCAAGCACCAAAATCAAATCGGCCGATGCAATGGTGGAGAGGCGATGCGCGACCGCCAGCGTCGTACGCCCCTTCGCGGCCTCCCTGAGCGCGGCCTGCACATCTTCTTCGGTGGTCGAATCAAGCGACGACGTCGCCTCGTCCAAAATCAGAATCGGCGGGTCTGACAAAATCGCCCGGGCGACGCCGACGCGTTGCTTCTCACCGCCGGATAATTTCAGCCCGCGCTCGCCAACCCGCGTGTCGAGGCCGTTCGGCAGACTGGCGATAAACGCGCCAAGCTGAGCCCGCCCGGCGGCTTGCATAATCTCATCATCGCTTGCATCCGGTTTTGCATAAGCCAGATTGAACCGCAGCGTGTCGTTAAAGAGAACCACTTCCTGCGGCACCAATCCGAGCGCTGCGCGCAGAGAGGCTTGCGCCACCGACTTTACATCCTGCCCGTCAACCAAAATGCGCCCCGCCGTCGGGTCGTAGAACCGGAATAACAGCTTTAAGATGGTCGACTTGCCGGCGCCGGAAGGCCCAACCACGCCGACAAACGAGCCGCCCGGCACATCAAAGGAAACGTCGTCAAGCCCGCTTGAACGGCCCTGATGCGTAAACCGGACATTCTCGAAACGGATCTCACCGACCTTTGGCGTGAATGGGCGCGCATCCGGCGCATCGCTCACCTCTGATTTCATATCCATCAGATTGAACAACTTTTCGATATCGACCGTGCCCTGCTTAATCTCGCGCCACGCCCAGCCGAGAATGTTAAGCGGGCGGTAAATATTGACCAGCATCAAGATAATCGCCGTCACATCGCCGACTTGCATCGCGCCGTTGCGGGCGCCAAATCCGGCCATCACCGCAACCGCCAGCAGGCCGCCGGTCATAATCACTTCCTGCCCGCCATTCAGAACAGCCAGCGACTGCATCACCTTCACATATTGCCGGTTATAGGCGCGCGTTGCATGGTCATAGCGCGCGGCCTCGCGGTCCTCTGCCGCAAACGACTTCACGGTTTCAAAATTCGCCAGCGTATCAAGCGCAATACCGCGCAGTTGCGTATCGGCCTTGTTGAGCGCGCGGCGCTGCTGGTTTCGCCATTCGGTGACGATGATGGTGAACAGAGTATAAATCCCGACCGTTGCGATAGCCGCCAGAGAAAATTGCACCCCGTATAAAACCGCCAACACAATCGACGCCAAGACCAGCTCCACCAGTGTCGGCCCGATGTTGAACGCTAAAAACCGCAACAGATATTCCATCGCCTGCGAGCCGCGCTCAATAACGCGGTTCAACACGCCCGACCGACGGGTGAGATGAAACTGAAGGTCGAGATTTTGCGCGTGGGCGAAGGCTTCCACCGAAACCGTGCGCTGTGCGTCCTGCGTCACCGCGGTAAAAAACGCATCGCGTATCGCCGGCAAGCCGTTGGAGAGGAGCCGCGCGATGGCGAACAAAGTGAAGAAGGCAACGAAGGAGAGCCCCGCCCCGGTCGCCGCCTCGCCGGATATGGCGCCGCCGGCAGTCAGCTGGTTGATGCCGTTGCCCATGAAAACCGGGGCGATGACAGAAAACCCCTTGGCGACAACCGTTAACCCAAAGGCAAGACCAATGCGAAAGCGCCATTTCTTCATCGCCGGGCGAAACAGCACCGCGAACATGCGCGCGATCGAGCGCCCGAAGGGGGCGGCCTCGCCTGTAGTCTCTAATATGTCAGCTGTATCCGGCGGCATTGCGGGGAAGATGGGCCCGGGCGCAGGGAATTACCAGCCCCAAGGCTCGCAATTAACACTAATCGGAAATTAAGGAATTTGCCGCAAAATGGCGCTTATGGCTGATCTATCGCATACAAGCTTCCGGCGTTCGCGCCAGAACCCCAAATCGGAAGCGGAAGTCGCTGTCGAACGCGAAGCCGTCAACCGGCGCCTGGCGGGGATCATCAACGCCAAGCCACTAGCGACGCCGCCCGAGTTTGCCGGCGCGCAGGAAAACCGCCGTCGGCAACCGCGCAAAACCACCTTCAAACTGGCGCGGATTTTCGTCAACAAAATCGATTCCATTCGCTGCGTGATCATCAATCTGAGCGCAGACGGCGCGCGCATCTCCATCGAAGGCGACTTCGATATGCCGCAATATGTTGTTCTTAAGTTTGAAGAAACCGGCATCCAGAAAAAAGCGCGGATCGCCTGGCAGCACGAAAACGAATTTGGCCTGTCTTTTTTAAGAGAAGAAAAGACCGAGACCGAAAAGTCTGACAATGACATCCATTACGATGTCACAGGTTACCGCGAATAAGCTTCATCACGCCGGAAAAGTCGAGATTGTCTTTGCCTGCCGATTCCATCAGTGCAAAGAGCGCTTCGGCCTGAGCGCCGAGCGGGGTTGCCGCTTTCGCTTTATGAGCGGCTTCCTGCGCCAGGCGCATGTCTTTCAGCATCATCGCTGCGGAAAAGCCCGGCTGATAGTCACGGTTGGACGGCGCGGCCGGAACCGGGCCTGGCGCCGGGCAATAGCTGGTCATCGACCAGCACTGACCGGAGGCGGTTGACGAAATATCAAAAAATGTCTGGGCATCTAGCCCAAGTTTTTCAGCCAGGTTAAACGCCTCGCTAACGCCGATCATGGAGATGCCGAGCAACATATTGTTGCAGATTTTAGCAACCTGACCATTGCCGGCGGCGCCGGCGTGGAAGATATTCTTGCCCATGGCTTCCAGCACCGGCTTGGCGCGCTCAAAAGCTTCGCGCTCACCGCCGGTCATAAATGTCAGCGTGCCCACCGTAGCCGCCGCCACGCCGCCGGAGACCGGCGCGTCTACCATGGCGAAGTCTTTTTTCGCCGCAGCCGCGATCACCGCGCGCGCGCTATCCACATCGATGGTCGAGCTATCGATGAACAACGCGCCGGCTTTGGCGTTGGCGATGACGCCATAATCTTCGGTGTAAACCGAGCGCACATGCGCGCCGGCAGGCAACATCGTCACCACGACATCGGCGCCTTTCACTGCGGCCGCCACCGTCTCGCCGCGCTGACAACCCGCCTCCACCGCGCGGTCGACCGCGCCAATCGACAGGTCCGTCGCAATAACTTCATGGCCAGCCTTGGCAAGATTAGCAGCCATCGGCCCGCCCATATTGCCGAGGCCGATAAATCCGATTTTTGTCATGGTTTATTCTCCTGAAACGCGTCTGGCGATCCTTCGAGACACCGGTGACAAACTTGCGTTTGTAACCGGCTCCTCAGGATGAGGTTGGCTTTAGATTTAAGTAGAAATATTAGACACAACAAGCAACCTCATCCTGAGGAGCGAACCGAAGGTTCGCGTCTCGAAGGGTCTGACGCGAGCGTCACGGCAACACAAGCTCCGCCTCGCCAAGCGCTTCAAAATACTTCGCAATCTCGTCGTTGTTCAGCGCCGCCAGGCTTGCCGGAGACCATTTCGGCGCGCGGTCCTTGTCCAATATCTGTGCGCGCACGCCTTCGAAGAAATCATGGCCCTCCATCACACGGGAGACCATGCGGAATTCCATTTTTATGTTGTCGTCAAAGTCGAGCGTGTGGCCGCGCTGCATCTGCTCGAAGGTCAACGCCATCGATGTTGGCGACATGCGCTCGAGGGTTTTCAATGTCTCACCGGCGAACGCGCTACCGTCGGCTTTAAGCGCCGCCATCAGGCTGGCGAGGGTTCCATGCCCCACAAACAACCGCGCGACATCGCCGCGCAAATCGTTGACGCCCGCATGACCCGGATCGCCGGCGTAAACATCTAACACCGTCTCGATGTCGCCATGCGCATGCGCGCCAAGCGGCGCCGCCATAAGCGCGGCTTCAAGCTCTGCATACTTATCCGCCGGCGCATAATGCGTGGCGATGCCCGCCGCCATGCAGTCGGCGGCCTTGGCGCGCGCGCCGGTCAGCGCATAATATAGGCCCAGCCCATCATGCAGCCGCGGCATAAAATGCCCGCCGCCAACATCGGGGAACAGGCCAATCCCGGTTTCCGGCATCGCGAACAAAGTCGCATCCCCGGCCACGCGAAAATCTCCGTGTACGGATATGCCGACGCCGCCGCCCATGACAATGCCGTCGATCAGCGCCACATAAGGCTTCGGGTAGTGATAAATGAGCGAGTTGTTGCGATACTCCTCACGGAAGAATTCTGCCGCGTGCGCCGGATCAGCCTTGGCCGCATCATGCAGCCAGCGAATATCACCGCCGGCACAAAAAGCACGCTCGCCTGCGCCCTTAACCAGCACAGCTTTAACCGTGTTGTCGCCCGCCCAGGCGATGAGTTGCGCACGCATCGCCTTGACCATATTCCAGGTCAACGCATTCAACGCCTTCTCGCGGCTGAGCGTGACAACGCCCCATGCGCCGGTTTGTTTAAACTGGATGTCGTCGGTCACTCGGCAACCACTCCTTCAACAATAACTATATCCGCCTCGCCGAACTCTTTGCGTAAATCAGCCGCCGCTTGATATTCCGGTGAGTGGTAACAATCGAGCGCTTTTTGATAGGTGTCGAATTCGATCACGACATGGCGCTCGCGCACCTGGCCTTCAACGGTTTTACACTGCCCGCCACGTACAAGAAATCGCGCGCCATATGTTTGGAAAGATTCGGCATTCGCCGCCTGATATTCCGGGTACCTTGCTGGATCGGTTATGGTGACATGCCCGATCCAATAGCCTTTCGCTGCGCTCATTATGCGTTCCTTAGCTTTGTTCAACAAGGCCGTCTGTAGTTACTCTTCCCGCTCCTCGTTTTCCACAATCAGAATGATACGCTTACTGAGTATAATATTTGGGTGTTCATCGTCCTTCGGCTCTCCATAAACGCCATGATACCGGCCCAGCGCCCAGATATATTCGTCTTCATATTCCCCTTCTTCAATGTTCACATATTGAGTCTTCTTGCCGAATTCGAGCTGATACTCAGCGCCGTCATCGGTTTCTAAAAAGAACAGCGTCTCCCCATTAAACGCCAGCATGGTGCTGAGCTTGCCGTAATAGTCAAAATTTTCGTCATCGTATTTTTTGCCGCAAGCGGTCAGCAGCAGCATGGAAACGCCGGCGAACGCAAACAGGACGGATCGCATGCGTGGAAATATCGCGGTCATTTTTTTCTTTTCTGGTTCACGCCTGAATGCTCGCCAAAGACGTCGGTTCGTTCTCATATTTAACATCCCTACCCCCTCATCCGGTCCTTCGGACCACCTTTTTTCCCATCTTTTGCGCGCCTTCGTGCGCGGGAGGAGGGAAGGAAGAATCAATCTAAGCCTCGGCCTGACGGTTTCAAGGAATGTTGTGCGCTGTCCGGCAAAGGCGGTTCCTGCAACTTAGCGTAAACCGCATCAAGCACGGCATCCAGTTCGTCATAAACTTCATTATTCCAGAACCGAACTACGCGAAAGCCGCTCTCCTGTAAGAACTTTGTTCTTATCGTGTCATGTGCAACTGCGCTGTCCTCTCCATGTTGATCACCGTCGAGCTCAATGATCAATTTTGCCTCATTACAGCAAAAATCAACAATATATCGCCCTTTTGGAACTTGCCGTTTGAATTTCCAACCATCAAGCCTGCGATTGCGAAGATGCGACCAGACTATGCCTTCGGCGTCGGTCTGAGCTCACCTTAGATGTCTTGCACGCTCAGTCGATAATATGTGCTCCTTTACCTCTCCCCATCGGGGAGAGGTCGAAATCCCTGATTTCGGGTGAGGGGGAAGAGACGTTTGTTTTGATCATAAACCTCCTACCCCCGCATCCGACCCATCGGGCCCCCATATCCCCAACGGGGAGAAG
>JAJFFZ010000056.1 GCA_021776395.1 Hyphococcus sp.
CCGGACCGGCGGGCGCGCCTTCATGCAGCATCACCAAATCGACCAGGCGAAACTTGCGCACCCGTTCGCCGGTTTTGGTGGTCATGGGAAACGGCCGCGGCGGACGCGCATCGCGGCGTGCAAAGACTAAGAACCGGTCCGCATGGCGAAGCACAAACCGATACCAGGCGCTACCGTCAACGCGGGCGGCAAGCAACACCACCTCGTGGTCCTCCTCGCGCCGGTCAAAAGCGCGACTGTCCGGCGCGTCATCGCCCACCGGCATCCAATCGGCTTTCACACCATAGCGCGATATCCGCGCGGCAAGGTCCTTCGCGCGCGCATTGATATCAATCGACCGCGACGATGCGATGAGCGCAAAAATCCGCGGCGCCGATTGCTGGAAGCTGGCTGTGGGGTGCCTGGCGCGGTCCAGCACGGTGCGCGCCAATGCACTTGCAAAATCGCCGTGGTCGTGCAGCAAACCTTCAACGTCGTCGCGCGACAGCATCAGCACTTCGGTATCGCGCAACGCATAGACAGTGGCGGTGTGCGGCTCGCCCGACAGGAGCGACATCTCGCCAACCGGCTCGCCCGCGCGCACGTAACCGACCACTTCTTCGCCTTCCGGGCCCTGACGCACAACAATCATCCGGCCGGACAGGTTGAAATAGAGCGCATCGGAACGCGCGCCTTCGCGAAACAACTCCCAGCCGCCGGCCAGCGACGACCACACCCCGCGTATAGCGATCGCATCAAGGGTTTCGCGATCTAATTGATCGAAAAATGAAAGTTCAAGAAGGCGGTTTTTAACGGCGTCCATAGTCGCAGACGATCATTGTCCCTACCTGACTAGAGCGTGTTTACAAAAAGTGTAGGCGGTTTTTGGGTTCGAACACGCGACAATTAAAGAATCTAGACTGCGTTCCCAATTCGACAAAAACGAACGCAGTTTAGTTGAGCTTTTTGGTTTCCGCCGCTCGCAGCTTGCGGCGCGCTTTGCCGGGCTTGTCAGCAGCGCTGGCTTGCGGCGGCGTTGTGTCTGGCGACGGCTCCGCTGGCGAGCGGCCAGGACCTGGCAAGGGCGCTACGGAGACCCCTTCATCGACAAGGTCTTTGACCTCCTTGCCGGTGGCTTCGCCATAAATGCCGCGCTCTTCTTTTTCGCCATAATGGATTTTGCGCGCTTCTTCGGGAAACTGGTCGCCGACATAATCGAAATTCTTTTCGACATAGTCGCGGGCGCGCAGGACCGCCTGGCCCATGTCGCGTTTGATTTCCGCCAGCCGCGCGGCGCGCGAACTAGAACGCTTGCCGCCGACAATCGCCGGCGCCATCATCGCCTTGCGGATTTTTTCACTGCCGCAAGCGGGGCACTCAACCAGTCCGTCTTCGGCCTGCGCATCATAATCAGCGCTGTCGCGGAACCAGCCTTCGAAATCGTGCTCGGCGTCACAGATGAGTTGGTACTTGATCATTGATTGATAATGAAGATTTCGAAGTCGCGTTCAAGGGCAAGATTGGGAATTCTTTGCCGCGCCTCTACAACGGCCTGGCGGTCAATCTCCGCCACAATGACGCCGGGCGCATCATTGTCCGCTTCTGCAAGGACATCGCCCCAGGGCCCGATAATCATCGAATGGCCATAGGTCTCGCGCCCGTCCTCATGGACGCCGCCCTGGGCCGGGGCGACCACGAAGGCGCCGTTTTCAATCGCCCGAGCGGTCAAAAGTGTCTTCCAATGGGCGATGCCGGTCTGGCGGGTAAACGCCGACGGCACGCACAAGACCTCGGCGCCCACCTGCGACAGCGCCCGGTAGAGGCGCGGAAAACGCACATCGTAACAGATGCTTAGACCGAACTTCGCAAGCGGTGTTACAACCATTTTGGCGTCATCGCCAGCCTCATAGAGCCTGGATTCCTTCCAGCTCTCGCCGCCCGGCAGGTCGACATCGAACATATGCAGCTTGTCGTAGCGCGCGACGATCTCGCCGTCGGGCCCGAACAGAAAACTCCGGTTGGCGGCCTTCGCACCGAGCTTCACGGCTAATGACCCGATCAGCAGCCAGGCGCGATGGTGCTTGGCGGCGGCGGCGAAGGCGGTAATTTCTTCAAGCCCGGCTTCATCCGGTAATGACGCCAAAAGACGCGCGCCTTTGCGGTCGACCACGTTGGTCATTTCCGGGGTCGCGATAAATTGCGCGCCACATTCGGCCGCCTCGTCGATCAACGCCAGCGCATCAGCGAGGTTGCGCGCCCGGTCGAGCCCGGAGCGCATCTGCACGCAGGCCGCGTAAAAGGATTTGCGATCATCCGCCATTTAACAACCGGTCAAGATCGCCGGCTCGTTCCAAGGCGAAAAGCTCGTCGCAGCCGCCGACATGTGCATCGCCGATAAAAATTTGCGGAAACGTCATCAGGCCGTTTGAGCGGGCGACCATCTCGTCGCGTTTGGCTTTGTCAAACCCCGCTGAGATTTCCGAAAACTCCGCGCCCTTTTGCTTCAGCAACATCAACGCGCGTGAGCAAAACCCGCACATCGGTCTGGTGTAGATGGTAACTTTTTGCATGGCTCGCTCGCTTGCATCTCGTGGTCAGCCTATATCGCGCCGGCCCCGCCTTTTACAACCCGCGCCAGCACCAGCACATCAACTTGTGAAGCCCCAGCCTGTTTGAGCGCCCGCGCGCAAGCCGACGCCGTTGCGCCGCTGGTCAACACATCATCGATGAGCACAATATGCGCGCCTTTAATAGCTGAGCGATATTTCTCATCCACCGCAAAAGCCCCGGCGACATTGCGCCGCCTGGCTTCAACCGACGGTATCTCCTTTTGCGGCGGCGTCGGACGGGTGCGTCTTAGCCCGCGCAACAGGACCTGTGCGCCGCTAACCTCGCCAACCGAGCGCGCCAGCAACGCCGACTGGTTATAGCGCCGCGCCATCAGCCGGCGCCAATGCAGCGGCACCGGCATCAGCAAGGATTCGCGAGTGACAAACCCGGCGCCGGCGCGCGCCATCCACCCGCCGAGCATCCCGGCATATTCCATGCGGTCGGAGAACTTCAGCCCCGAGACCACCTTGCGCGCCGCCTCATTATAAGAGATCGCCGCCCGCGCCCGGTCAAACACCGGCGGCTCGGCAATGCACGCGGGACATTCGACGCTCTCGCCATAGTCGGCCGCAAACGGAACGCCGCAGCGCCCGCAAAATGGCCGCTCAATGAAATGCAGCGCCGCCCATCCGGCCGGGCCCAGTTTGCCGGGCGCAGCTACGGCCTCCCCCGTCACCGGACATTGCGGCGGCATCAACAGGTTCAGCGTCGCCTGGCCAACAGCCCCGGCGGCATTGCTGATAGTATGGAATAATTGCGCTCTCATGGATGATAGAGTAACGCGGACGCGGCCCTTAGGAAAACATCTCCGATGGAAAATTCGCCGCCGCAAATCTTCAACCGCCCGCTTGTGCGCCAGCGCAGGGCGCGCAGCGCTGCGAATTTTTCCCATTTTGACTTTCTCCACCGCCGGGCGATGGAAGACATCATCGACCGACTCGAAATCGTCAAACGCGACTTTCCGCAAGCTTTGTTTGACGGCGCAGGCAGATTGACCGCGATGCTGACGCCAGCTTGCGGGGTCGGCGCTGTTTTCTCCATGGATAGCGCGGCGGCAAGGCTCGATGGCGCCCGCGCCGGTTTTGTCGCCGATAGCGAACACATGCCGCTACGCCCGCAGAGCCTCGACCTCATCGTCAGCCTGTTAACGCTGCACACCGCCAATGACTTCATCGGCGCTTTGGCGCAAGCGCGCGCCGCCTTGAAGCCTGATGGTCTGTTTATCGCGGCTGTATTTGGCGGGGATACGTTGCAAAATTTGCGAAGTGCTCTTTATACGGCGGAAACAGAAATCACCGGCGGCGTCGCAGCGCGCATTGCGCCCTTTGCGGCAATACAAGATTTCGGGCGTGCGCTCTCCCGCGCCGGCTTCGCGTTGCCGGTAACGGATGTTGACAAAGTCTCCATCAGCTATCGCGACCCTGCGCGCCTGCTCAGAGATCTGCGCGGGATGGGCGAAACCAATGTGCTCGCCCGTCAGCAACAGCCGCTAAGCCGCGCTGTCGTCAATCGTATGTTGGAGATTTTCGCCGCTTCAGGCGGGCGCGAAACGTTCGATGTCGTTTACCTCACCGGGTGGGCGCCGCATGAGAGCCAGCAAAAACCGCTAAAGCCCGGCTCCGCTGCGTCTTCACTCGCCGCGGCGATTAAAAATCAAAGCTGATTAATTCACCAGATTGGTCGAAATATCATCATACATATCGCTGGTGGTGTTTGCAAAATTTGTGACGGCTGCTGCAATCACCAAAAATATCAACGCGACAATAAGAGAATACTCTATCGCCGTAGAGCCGCTTTCGTCATCGCAAAAATCCGCAATCCTATCTGGTAGGCGGCATGGCTGGGCGCTCAATTTTCCAGTCATAAAGGTCATAAAAAATCCCTTAGCTGCGCGGCCAGAGGCCTGTCGGCCTGCGGCATCTCGAATTCCAAAAGTTCGCTCGGCCTGACCCATCGTAACTCCTGATGCTCACGGGGCTTGGCCTGCCCGGACCATTTTCTGCATACGAATAAAGGCATCAAAAGGTGAAAGTCCCCTGAATCGTATGACGCAAAAGCAATTGGCGCCAGGCAAGACGCGTCGGTATCAACGCCTAGCTCTTCCCGCAGTTCCCGGATCAACGCCGCCTCCGGCGTTTCTCCGTCGTTCAATTTCCCGCCCGGAAACTCCCACAACCCCGCCAGGGGCCGTCCTTCCGGTCTTCGCGCCAGGAGGACCCGTCCATCCCGGTCCACCAGGGCGCATGCCGCAACCAACAATAGTTTCGCCACAATTTCGCCTTAATGCTAAGCGGCCGGAATTATCACAAGCTTTCGGCCATTGTTACAATTTGATTCAATTTGCTGGTAAAATTGGCAAACCACAACGCCTGCCTCACATTCAAAGGGAATTTCCGGGGCCCGCCGGACGCGGGTAACGCAATAGGAGACGGAGCGTCGTGAGCGAAATAAGGCGCGAACCGCCTTAATTGAGGGTGTCGTCGCCAGCCGGATCGGTTTCATAAAAACCGGAGGCGTCCAACTCTGGCGGCGGCTGGTCCGGCTCCCGCTCTTCCTCGGGCGGGCGGAAATACACCACCTGGCTTTCCTTCGCCAGCGCCGCAAGCGTTTCATCAATCGTATAAAGCCGCAGAAACTCTTCGACTTCGCCGCGCACGTCTTGGTAAGGCACAGCCTTTGTCGAGCGCCGCTCAAGCACTTCCATAACGTGCCAGCCAAATTCAGTTTCAAACGGCGCCGCCACCTCGCCAGGCGTCGTCGCGAAGGCGACATTGGAAAATATCCGCGTCATAATCGAGCGGGTAAACCAGCCGATCTCACCGCCAAGCGGCGCGGTCGCGCGGTCTTGCGACAGCTCGCGCGCCAACACGCCAAAATCGGCCCCGCCGGCCAGCGCCTCAACAACCGCGTCCGCTTCTTCCTTGGTTGGCACCAAAATATGGCGCGCACGCACCTCGTCGCCAAGCACCGTCACATCGCGCTGGGCATCGTAGAACTGCTTTACCGTTTTTGGCGTCACCTGCTCGCGCAGGCGCGAATCCATGAATGAGGCGGCCAGCACCCGGTCGCGCGCCGCATTAATGCGCCGCAAAACCGAGGGCGAGCGTTGCAGCCCGTCCTCAAGCGCGGCGCGGGCCAGCAGCCGCTGCTCAACATAAGATTCAACCAGGCCGCGGCGGAAGGCGGTTTGCGGGGTCAGGATATCGCCGGCGCGCAAGACCCCGCTGGCGCGCGCCGCCGCCTCGATTTCGGACAGGTGCACATAACGCCCCTCAATCCGGGCGAGGATCGGGTCTTCCTCGTCAAGCGGCGCTTGCACGATCAATTGCCCGCTATCGTCCACCCGCGGGCCCGCGCGCAGCTCATCTGCAATCCACAACCCAGCGACAATCAGAAAGACGCCTGACGCTGCGCTATAGGCGCGGCCCGTGCGGGTCGGCAGCCACAACAGCAGGCTGCGAAACGCTCTGGCCCCGAGCAGGCCGGCATAGGCGAGCCCATTTACAGCCTTGCGCAAGATCAGCTTGATCGCCCGCCACAGCGCTGAATCCAGCGCCGCCGCCAGCCGCCAGGTGGTCAGCCACAGCTTGGCGAGCGCGCGCAGCAACATCATCGCCGCGCCGGCCAGCGCATGCGCGGCTGCGCCAAGGGGTTTTGGCGCATTGGCTTGGTTAAAATCTCTGCCGTCTGGGGTCTGCATCGGTCTCTAACGTGATCTTTGGCTTCGTTGACAGGGCATGGCGCGCTTACTATCTGTCCCG
>JAJFFZ010000057.1 GCA_021776395.1 Hyphococcus sp.
AATTTGATGCGGCGAGCCTGAAGGATATGGGCAAATGCATGGCCGCGCTCAAAGAGCGCCATACCGGCGAGATGGATTTCGGCCGCGCCGGAAAGCTGGTGAAAGAGGCGTTGACCTAGAGCAAATCCGAGTTAAATGGAATCATGGATTTGCTCTAGATTCTTTGTTTGCCGCATTTCTACCGGAGTTGAAAGTGAATAGCTTTCAACGCGTCACACTTATCCGGAAATGCTCTAGCAGGCTGCTGGCATTGGGCGAAGTTTTGTCAGCTTATCGACCGGGCGCGCCGTGGGCATTGCGGTCACGGGGATTGTCAACCTGCCCGATTGGCGACGCCTTAGCTGGCCGTAGCGGTTCAATCATCTGTGCAAGGTAAGTTGTCGGCGTCGGCGTGTCGGTTCCGTATCGCTTGGGCCGTCTGTTTAATGGCATGTAGGCGGTGCCAAATATCAAATCGATGAATGGCAACTGACCGGCAAAGTTTTTGTCCAGCGCCTCTTTTTCATTCGCGTGATGCCAATGGTGAAACTCAGGCGATGCGGCAAGCCAGCGAAAGGGACCAAAATCTATATTGACATTTGAGTGAATGAAGAGCGATTGCCAATAATAGATCAGGAAAGAAATATAGACCGCTGTGTCAGAAAACCCAAACATAAAGACTGGCGTATAGGTCATTATACGTGTGAAAATCTGATCAACCGGATGTACCCGATGGCCAGCCAGCCAGTCCATATCTTCGATGGAATGATGAACGGCGTGAATTCGCCAAAGTGCTGGAATTTCGTGAAATAACCGGTGAACGAAATAGAACCCCAGATCAACGACCACAATGATAGCGAAAACCTGCACGATGAGAGGCAGGCTGGAGACGCTATCGATCCATGCGGACGGGGTGAGCCTCGCACCGATGGCAACACCGGCAATGACGAAAGCAACGCTTGCTGCACGGATTATTAATCCCGTGAATAATACATGCGCCAGATCCAGCTGTAGAAGCGGGCGTAACAATCGCTGATCATTGTTGCGAGGGATTAGTCGCTCTAGCGGTATAAAGACTGCCGCTGAGAATAAAAATTTTGAAAGATCGAAAAGTTCCATTCTATTTCCGGCATGCCCATGTGAACGAATTAGTCAGCCATAGTTTTGTTTCACAATATCAAAATTATGCCGGCGGCGTCCGCATTGATGTATAGGGGCCTAAGTGAAACGAATCCTTAACGATATGGAACACTGCTTTGGCGGGGTTTAGATGCGCTTAAACGATGTAATATATATCAAATTTTTTTAATTGCATTTCCGTCCATTCGTTTGCGCATGCATCGGCGATAGTAAGCAGTTTTGCGGAAAACCTCACGCCGTACTCAAAAACTTTACCATGGCCATAATATTATCGCCCTGGAATATCGGTATTCTTTTTCGGTAGGACTTTGTTTACCGCAATTTAGGAATCTCTTTCACACCATGCTTTTTGTCATAGACGCTATAAACTGAGACTGTCAGGGGCCCGGATGAACGACGCTCAAAAACGAATACTTGATCGTGCGGAACAGATTGTTGTTACGGTAATTTTTGTATTTTTTGTGCGCCGGATATGGCCCGAGCAACTCGACTTGGCGGGTTTGATCCCTATTTTATTGCTGGTGTCTGAGGGCGCCGTTGTCGTGCTTCTCATATTCCGGCGCGCAACCACGAATATCTCCGTTCGTCCGCAAGACTGGTTGTTGGCTTCGGGGGGAACTGTTTTGGCGCTAATAGTTGGCGCCGGCGGGGAACCATTATCGGTCAATTTTTCACTGACACTGATTTTGTTAGGGACGCTTGTTCAAGTATTTTCAAAATTTAGTTTGCGGCGCAGTTTTGGCTTGGTTGCGGCAAACAGGGGCGTGAAAAAAGGCGGCATGTACGCGTTCTTACGCCATCCCATGTATGCAGGGTATATTGTTTCTCACATCGGTTATCTGATGTATGCACCAACGGTGAGAAATATGCTGGTTTATGCTGCTGTCTGGGGGCTGCTTGTCGGGCGGATTTTTGCTGAGGAGAGAATGCTCATCCAGGACGATACGTATCGTGATTACACACAGAAAGTTCGTTACCGACTGGCGCCGTTCATTTTTTGATACGGCCTGGACGCGGCGTTTGAAATCAGGCGATATTCTCCCTCGGTTTTTTTGTCAGGGGCGCTATGGATATTGCAATCGCGGGGGCGGGGATTGCCGGACTGGCGGCGGCGTCTTTGTTGCGGCGGCATGGCCACGGCGTTGTCCTCTATGACCAGCTCGATAAGCCGGCGCCGATAGGTTCCGGTCTCATTATCCAGCCGACCGGTCAGGCGGTTTTATCCGCGTTTGGGTTGGGCGAGGCGCTGGCGCGCCGCGGCGCGCGCATCGACCGGTTGTTCGGCCGGGCAGCGAGGAGCGGACGCATCGTGCTTGATGTTGGTTTCGGCGACGGCGCCTGCGGTATAGGCGTTCACCGCGCCGCTTTGTTTGAGCTACTGTTTTCCGAAGCGCTTGACGCCGGGGCTGAGTTTGAGCCTGCGCATGAGGTGGTTGGCGCGCATGTTGGCAAGAGTGCGGCATTGGAATTTTCCGATGGCCGACGCTCGCCGGGCTTTGACCTGATTGTCGATGCGCTGGGTCTCCATTCGCCTTTGGTTGAACGAGAAAATGCGTATCTCGACTATGGCGCGCTGTGGGCGAATATTCCGCTTACGGAGGATATGGCGCTGACGCCAAACACGCTGGAACAACGCTATGTAGACGCACACAAGACCGCTGGCGTCATGCCGATTGGGTCGATCGCCGATGGGCCGCCTTTGGCGGCATTCTTCTGGAGCTTGCGTCGCGATCGCTTTGCCCAGTGGCAAACGGACGGCCTGGACGCTTGGAGGGGGGAGGTGCTGGCGCTTTGGCCGGCGCTGGAGGCGCATCTGGCGGTTATTCAGAGCCCGGAGGAGTTGGTGTTCGCGCATTACGCCCACCACACCATTCGCGACCCTGTGAAGGACCGCTTGGTTCATGTCGGCGACAGCTGGCACGCGGCAAGCCCGCAATTGGGGCAGGGCGCCAATATGGCGCTGCTCGACGCCTATGCGCTTGCACAATCACTCGATCAAACGATGGATATCGATGCCGCTCTTGGCGCCTATAAGGCGTTGCGGCAGCGCCATGTCTGGCTTTATCAAACCATTAGCCAGTTGTTCACGCCGTTTTACCAGTCGGATTCCAAACTGCTGCCCTGGTTGCGCGATACCATCGCTACGCCAGCAGCGCAACTTCCGCCGATAGCGGCCGTCTTGTCGTCAATGGTGGCGGGAACATTGGGCGCACCGTTGCGGCGATTGGGGTTGGCGGGTTGATGGGCTGGACACGTTGCTATCCTTCGCGACGCGGCTTCGCCGCTCCTCAGGATGAGGGTGGTTATGTGCTGCATGGGGTGCAAAAAAGAAATTCTCTCATCCTTGTCTGTGGGATGTGTGTATCCTACCGGTGGTAGAAGCGTCGCGAAGGATAGCAACGCGCCAAGAAAACTAAGCCAACTCTTTTGCGCGACGCTTTCTGAGGTGCGGCTTTAAAGCAATTTTCCGTATACGAATAGACTTAGGCGTAACTTCGACCAGCTCGTCATCGTCGATATAGGAAATCGCCTGTTCCAGCGTTAGACGCCGCGGCGTTGTCAGGCGCACGGCTTCGTCCTTGCCGGCGGCGCGGATATTGGTGAGCTGTTTGGCTTTTAACGGGTTAACGTCGAGATCGTTGGGTTTGGCGTTCTCACCAACAATCATGCCCTCATAGACTTTGTCGCCGGGCGAGATGAACATCACGCCGCGCTCTTCCAGGTTCCAGATTGCAAACGGCACCGCCGCGCCGTCGCCATTGGAGATGAGGACGCCATTGCGCCGACCCTGAATGGCGCCTTTGTGCGGCGCATGTTTGAGATAAGAGCGGTTGATAACCCCGGTGCCGCGCGTGTCGGTGAGGAACTCGCCATGATAGCCGATGAGCGCGCGCGCCGGCGCATGCATGGTAAGCCGGGTCTTGCCGGCGCCGGCCGGTTTCATCTCCACCAGCTCGGCTTTGCGTTGCGAGAGTTTTTCGATGACCACGCCAGAATAGTCATCATCGACATCAATCACCACTTCTTCAATCGGCTCCAGCAGCGTTCCATCATCGTCTGTGCGGGTAACGACGCGGGGACGCGAGACCGCGACTTCGAAGTCTTCCCGGCGCATATTCTCGATCAAAACGCCAAGCTGTAATTCACCGCGGCCAGCAACTTCGAAGGCGTCGCTGTCCGCAGCCTCGCTCACGGAAATTGCGACATCGCCTTCGGCCTGCCGCAACAGCCGCTCGCGGATGACGCGTGATTGCACTTTGGAGCCTTCACGCCCGGCAAGCGGTGAGTCATTGGCCGAAATGGTCACCGACAGCGTCGGCGGATCTATCGGTTGTGAGGGCAGGGCTTCGGTTACGGTGAGGTCGCAAAGCGTGTCGGAGACCGAAGCTTGGGAGAACCCGGCAATCGCGACAATATCGCCGGGCAGGGCTTCATCAACCGGCTGGCGTTTTAATCCGCGAAAGGCGAGCACTTTCGTCACCCGCGCCTGTTCAATTTGTTTGCCGTCACGCGACAGCGCTTTCATTGTGACGCCCGGTTTGGCGCGTCCGGAAACAACCCGTCCCGTAAGTATGCGGCCAAGATAGGGATCGGCTTCCAACGTTGTCGCCAACATTCGAAACGGCGCCGCGTCGCCATCGGCCTCGACTGACGGCGCCGGGACATGGGCGACGACGGTCTCAAACAGCGGCTGCAAATTTTCACGCGCGCCGTCCAGCGTCAGCGCCGCCCAGCCGTCGCGGCCGGCTGCGTAGAGCACCGGGAAGTCGAGCTGGTCGTCATTGGCGCCGAGTGCGGCGAACAGATCGAAGGTCGCATCAAGCGCTTTGTCCGGTTCCGCCGATGGCCGGTCAACTTTGTTGAGGACCACAATCGGGCGCAGGCCAAGCGCTAAGGCCTTTGACAACACGAATTTGGTTTGCGGCATCGGCCCTTCGGCGGCGTCAATCAAGAGGAGGCAACCATCGACCATCGACAGGATGCGCTCGACCTCGCCGCCAAAGTCGGCGTGGCCTGGCGTGTCGACAATGTTGATGCGCACCGGCATTTTATCTTTTTCCCACAGCACGCTAGTGCATTTGGCGAGAATGGTGATCCCGCGCTCGCGTTCGATGTCATTGGAGTCCATGGCGCGCTCGGCCATTTCCGAGCCTTTGCGCACTGCGCCGGACTGGCGCAGCATCTCATCGACGAGCGTTGTCTTGCCGTGATCGACATGAGCGATAATGGCGATATTGCGGAGCGGGATTGTGCGTTGCGTCATGAGGCGCGAGGTGCGCTATTTTCCGCTAATAGGCAAGGGTTTCAGACCAATTCCGCCCGCGAGGGCGAAGTTAGTTAAATTGAGCGGCTCAAAAGCCTCGCTGCTCTGTTAACCGGCTTTGCGGGTTCGCCGGCTAAGATTACGCAATATCGTCGCTCGCCACACCCATCGCAATAGGGCGAAGACGGTCGCCGGTATAAAGGCCAGCGTCAGCCACAAAGCGAGCGCTTCGGCCGGCAGCGCCGAGGCGATTAACAGGCCGACATAGGCGGAAACAACAAACAGCGCTGTCACCACAACCAGGCGGGCGATGGCGCGCGCGCGCGCCATCCACAACACGCCTTTGATGAGGAGCGCGCCCAGCAGCAAAGCCGCAGCGATGATGACGCCCTTGCCAAGGAGATTGGCCGCCTTGGCGGGGTGTTTTTTGAAATCAACCGGAACCGGCGCCCGCGAGGACACAAACACTGGCGGCGTATCGATTGCCATCGGCAGGTTAATCGCTGAACTGATGTGCCCCATAGTGACCAGTTCTTCGCCGGTGACGGCATCCCATATGCGCGCGGTGTTATCGCGCGAGCCGCTGACGATGATTTTACCGTCGCTGGAGGAATCGAGCGACCGGCTGGCGTCGCGATGGCCTTCCAGCTCGGCGATCAGCGTCTGGTCAGCGATGTTCCATAGACGGATTACCGGATCAATGCCGCTGGTCGCCAGCGTCTTGTCGCTATTGGCGAACGCAACCCCGAAGGCTTTGGCGGCGCCGTGGTTGAATGTGGCGAGGCGGTCGCGGCTTTGGGTGCGCCAGATGCGGATTTTGCCATTGTCGGCGGCGGCGGCGACCATTGTGCCGTCATTAGAGAATTGAACATCATTGCCCGGCCCGCCAATCGACAGCGCGGCGACGCGCCGACCGTTGCGCCAGTCCCACAGCCGGACATTGCCGTCGCCCGAGGCGGAAGCCAGAAGCGCGCCGTCGGGGCTGAAATCAATCGCGGTGACGCGGTCACCGTGTCCGGTTAGCGTGCGTATAGCATCGCCGGTGTCGGGGTCCCAGATGATGATGGTTTTGTCATTGCTGGAGGTTGCGATCGCCGACCCGTCAGGCGACCAGGCCGCATCGCGAACGCTGGAGCGGTGGCCCTTCAGCTGGCGAATAAGCTTGGCGTTCGAGGTCGACCAGATATCGGCGCTCAAATCGCGTGAGGCGGAGACGGCGAGTTTGCCGTCCGGCGAAAAGTCCGCGTCCCAGACCCAGTTTTCGTGCTCGGTAAATTCCGCCAGCTCAACCCCGGTGGTCGCATCCCACAGTTTTACCGTCGAATCATCAGACGAGGTGAGCAGGCGCTTGCCGGCGGCATCAAGGGTGACGCCGTTAATGTCGGCGCCTTCAATGCCTTTGACCTGAACGCCTTCCAGCGCGGCGGCGTATATCCGCCCTTCAAGGATGAGTGGGGCGCTGGCGATCAGGGAGAACAAGATCAGCGCCATATAGGAGCGCGGCAACAATGCGAGCGAGGCGGCGCCGGCGGCGCGGTCAGCCTCCAATGTTCCGTAGCGGGATAAAAACGCTAATATGCCCATGGCGCCAACGAAGAACGGCCGATAGGCGGCGAATACAAAATCTGACGTGTAGGCAAGCGCGCCAAACGCGGCGGCGATCAGCGCCGCCATAAAGATCGCCTGCGCAAACAGCGCCAGCCGGCGCTTGGAGCCGGTGGTCGTATAGGCGCTCTTTTGCGCTTTGGGCGGCTTGGCGCGTTTGGGCGGTTTTGGTTTCTTTTGTTTTTTGGGCGGCTGTTTGGCGGCCGGTCCCGGCGCTGCCGGTTCCGGCGCCGCTGGTGTTGGCGCAACTGGCGCCGGTTGTGGTCGTCGGTCTGGCGCGCCGCGCGCATTTGCGGCGCCGTCGCTGACCGCGCTGATAAACGCCTTGAATGCATTGTCGTTGAGATTGCCGCGCCAATGAGTGAGGCCGGCGGTTTGGATTTGCCGAAAGCCGAGCGGGATATCGACATTGTCGATCAGGGCGGGGAACAATATCTCGCGCGCCGCGCCTTCGTCAGCCTCGTCAGCGACAAAGCGCGAGGCCACCGAATAGCGCGACCACATGACGATCACCGACCGCGTGTTGTTGAGCGCTTCGCCAATTTCCTGGCGAAATCCGGCGCCGGTTTTGATTTCCGGGTCCCACCATACGCGCAACCCGCGCTGCGAAAGCGCGTGGGCGATTTTCTCCACCTTCGGGCGATCTTCGCGCGAATAGGAAATGAACACGTCGTGATTAGCCAAAGCGCCGCCCCTCTACCGTAGCTCTGTCGTGTGGTTCGTTATACCCAAAAAGGAGTGGTTCGTCCCGAACCATTCCCCCCGCTGCCCCGCAAAGCTAGCAAAATGGCGGCGCCGGGACAATCATCAGATTTGACGATATCGGCCTGGGGACAAATATCCTTGGGCCGCACGTCAAAATCCGGATTTATTGTGGCTCTAGCCTGCTATCCCCTTTGCGCTTGCACTATTGCAGCATATTGAAGGGCCTATCGAATTGGGAGACCTGCGCATCCTATGGCTCGCTTCACACCTGACTTTCTTGATGAGTTAAAGGCCCGGCTGCGGCCTTCCGATGTCATCGGGCGGTATGTGAAGCTAAAGAAGCAAGGCAATGAATGGGCTGGACTTTCTCCGTTTACGAAGGAAAAAACCCCGTCCTTTTTCGTCAATGACCAAAAAGGTTTTTACCATTGCTTCTCGTCGAGCAAGCATGGCGACGTCATCTCGTTTTTGCAGGAAACCCAGCGGCTGACCTTTCATGAGGCGGTCGAACGGCTGGCCGAAGAGGCGGGATTGCCACTGCCGGCGGAAACCCCGGGCGATGCCGCCCGGGCGCAACGCGCGCAAGGCCTGGCGGAAGCCTGCATGGGCGCGGCGCAATATTTCGCCGCAATGTTGCAGCGCAGTGACGGCCGTCAGGCGATGGACTATTTGCGCGGCCGCGCGGTCAGCGACGCGCAGATCAAGCAATTCAATATCGGCTTTGCGCCGTCTGCGCGCCGCGGCCTCAAGGATTTTCTGATCAATAAGGGCTTTGGCGAAGATGTTTTGGTTGAGGCGGGGCTGATTATCAAACCGGAAGACGGCTCGGCGAGTTATGATCGGTTCCGTAATCGGATCATGTTTCCGATCACCGGCGCGCGCGAGCGGGTAATCGCTTTTGGCGGCCGCGCCCTCGACCCCGATGCGCGCGCCAAATATCTCAACTCACCGGCCACGCCGCTGTTTCACAAAGGCTCGGTGCTTTATAATTTCAACGCGGCGCGCATGGCGTCGGCGGACGCGAAGGCGCCGCTGATGGTTTGCGAAGGCTATATGGATGTCATCGCGCTGTGGGGTGCGGGGTTCAAACATGGTGTTGCGCCGCTGGGCACCGCGCTTACGGAAGACCAGCTTACTTTATTGTGGCGCGCATCGGACGAACCGGTATTGTGCTTTGACGGCGACAAGGCCGGCGTTGCCGCTGCGCATCGCGCGATTGACCGCGCCCTGCCGCTGATCAAACCCGGCAAGTCTCTGTCTTTCGCCTTTTTGCCGGAAGGTCAGGACCCGGACGATGTTGTGCGGTCCGAAGGCGCGGCGGCGTTCAGCAAAATCTTGAACGAGACCCAGCCGCTGGTCGATGTGTTGTGGGATCGGGAGATACAAGCGCACCCGCTCGACACGCCCGAACGCCGAGCCGCATTGCGGGCGCATTTGCGCGGGTTGGTGAAGACCATCGCCGACAATGATGTGCGCGGCGCCTATGGAACTGAGTTCGCCCGCCGGCTTGATGAGCGCTTCGCCCCGCCGCAACGCAGAGGCGGCCAGCGCTCCGGCGGCGGATGGCGGGGAGGCGAGGGCCCGGGAGGACAGGGGGGAAACCGCAATTGGCGTGCGAATCAGCGCGGTCAGGGGTTCCGTTTTGCAGAACCCGCACGTCCAAGCCCCGGCCTGAAGCGCCGTGGCGCCCCCTCGCAATGGAGCCGCGAGGCGGCGCTGATCCTCGCCGCCATCAACCATCCAGAGCTGATAGAACGCCAGGAAACGGCATTTTTTGACCTCGAACTTGCCGATCCGGGCCTTAAAGGCCTTCTAAGCGAGGTTTTATCGGCAATTTCATTGGATACCGGCCTTGACAGCGCCGGGTTGAAAAGCCATCTCAGCGGGACCGGCGCGGCAGGTTCCATGGAGCGGGTTTTGAATGACCCTGAGCTCTCTAAACACCGATTCCTCCGCCCCGACACTGAGATTGACGAAGCAGAGCAAGGATTTAGAAATGCTCTGGCCCTTCACCTGTTTGACTCCACCCTCAAAC
This sequence comes from Hyphococcus sp., assembly GCA_021776395.1. Classification (GTDB taxonomy): domain Bacteria; phylum Pseudomonadota; class Alphaproteobacteria; order Caulobacterales; family Parvularculaceae; genus Hyphococcus. The sequence goes on from JAJFFZ010000057.1 coordinate 9,729, forward strand.
AGGAGGTCGTACGTTCGGCGTCTCAAATATTCACAGATGGCGACGAGAGCTGGAAAGCGGCCGCCGCGGCGCGAGAAGAACTGGTCAATACGAATAAAGCTAGCGAACAACATGGGCTGGACAATGGCGATTCGCCGAAGCGTTTTGATGATGCGCTGGAGCGCATGAAACAAAGCGTTGACAAGAAGTTCAACCGGTAAGGGTTACCAAAGACATGGCGAAAAAAGCGGCGGCGAAAAAACAGGCGGAAGCAGTAGAGCCGGGCGATGGCCCGATCCTCGATCTCACCGACGCCCATGTTAAAATACTGCTCAAGTCAGCAAACGCCCGCGGCTATGTCACCTATGACGAGTTGAACAAGGTTTTGCCATCGGAAGAAGTCTCTTCGGAACGCATTGAAGACATCATGGCCCAGCTTTCGGAAATGGGCATCAATGTCGTTGAGAGCGAAGACGACGAAGACGAGGCGCCGGAAGCCGCGCCGCCGAAAACAAAAGCGCTGGCCACCAAAGACGCCAAGAAAACCGGCGTCATCACCACCAACACAAGTTCGTCCGCCGACCGCACCGACGATCCGGTGCGGATGTATCTGCGCGAAATGGGAACGGTCGAGCTGTTGTCGCGCGAGGGCGAGATTGCGATTGCAAAGCGCATCGAGGCCGGCCGCGAGACGATGATCCGCGCCTTGTGCGAAAGCTCCCTGACCTTTGAGGCGATCACGGTCTGGCGCGATGAGCTGACCGAGGGCCGCGTCTTGTTGCGCGATATTATCGACCTTGACGCCACCTATGGCGGCGGGCCGGAATCGCGCCCTGACATGACCCAGCCTGAAATCGCAGAGCGGGTTCACAAGGAAGAGGCGAAAAAGGCCGAAACTGCTGAAGACGACGAGGATGATTTCGACGAAGGCGCGCTGTCGCTATCGGCGATGGAGGCGGAATTGCGCGACGGCGTGATGATGACCTTTGACGACATCTCGTCCGACTACAAAAAGCTCCGCCGGCTCCAGGACATTATGATTGAGGAGCAATTGAAGGGCGACGACCTCACGGCTTCGCAGACCCGGCGCTTTAGAAAGCTCCAGCGCGATATTGTCGATCGGGTGCGCTCGGTGCGGCTCAACAATCAGCGCATCGAGGCGCTGGTCGAACAGATTTACGATATCAACCGGCGGCTGATGGCGCTTGAAGGCAAGCTGGTGCGGCTCGGCGATAGCTATGGCGTCAACCGTCGCGAGTTTTTGGCCGACTATATCGGCGCCGAACTCGACCCCGATTGGTTTGACCGGATTTCGAAGAAAACCGGCAAGGGCTGGCAGAATTTTGTCACCAAAGCCGGCAAGCAGGTGTTGATGATCCGTGAGGAGATCGGCAATCTGGCGACCGAGACCGGCCTCACGGTGCAGGACTTCCGGCGCATTGTCTCGACCGTCCAGAAAGGCGAGCGCGAGGCGCGCATCGCCAAGAAGGAAATGGTTGAGGCCAATCTGCGCCTGGTGATTTCCATCGCCAAGAAATACACCAATCGCGGCTTGCAGTTTCTCGACCTCATTCAGGAAGGCAATATCGGCCTGATGAAAGCGGTCGATAAGTTTGAATATCGCCGCGGCTATAAATTTTCAACCTACGCCACCTGGTGGATCCGCCAGGCGATCACCCGCTCCATCGCCGATCAGGCGCGCACCATCCGCATTCCGGTGCATATGATTGAGACCATCAACAAGATCGTGCGCACTTCGCGTCAGATGCTGCACGAGATTGGCCGCGAGCCGACGCCGGAAGAATTGGCTGAAAAGCTTTCCATGCCGCTGGAGAAAGTCCGTAAGGTGATGAAAATCGCCAAGGAGCCGATCAGCCTTGAAACCCCGATTGGCGACGAAGAGGACTCACATCTCGGCGACTTTATTGAGGATAAAAACACCATCCTGCCAATCGATGCGGCGATCCAGTCGAACCTGCGCGAAACCACAACGCGGGTCCTGGCGAGCCTGACGCCGCGCGAAGAACGCGTGCTGCGCATGCGCTTCGGCATCGGCATGAACACCGACCACACGCTAGAAGAAGTCGGCCAGCAATTCTCGGTAACCCGCGAACGCATCCGCCAGATTGAAGCCAAGGCCTTGCGCAAGCTGAAACATCCGAGCCGAAGCCGGAAGCTGCGGAGCTTTTTGGATAATTAGGTTGTAGGATAGGCTTTGACACGCCGGTCTAGGGGGGGCAATTTTGCGTGCGCATCTCTAGAAGGTCCGGTTTATGCCTGCCCCCTGATGTGTCCCTCGTCATTCTGCGCAGCTAGATCGGCATTTTTCTTCCATCGAATATAAGGAGTCAGTATGCGTTCTAGCTCTTTTTCCGATTCTTCGAGTTTGGATTCTATAG
>JAJFFZ010000058.1 GCA_021776395.1 Hyphococcus sp.
CTCACCGCGTTCTGCGGCGCGCGCGAGATTGGACTGAATTGACGAGGCGGCCTCGGCGAAGGCTGCATCGATGAGGGCGGCGGCCGGCGCGATCTCCTCGCGCGCGACGCGTTCAATTTCCGCGCCCGCCTCGCCAAGCCCGGCGGCGAGCCCGCTGGCGTCGATTTTGAGGTTGATATGTTCGGTCATGAGTTTTTATCCGTGTAAAGATGAATGAGAGATTGAAGTGTGGCGGGATCGGTCGCGGCGTTGCTTGCATAAGCGCCAAGACTGGCGGCGAGGAGCCAGCGCCATTCGGCGAGCGGCAGCGCCCAGAAATCGCCGGGGGCGAGCCGAAGCGTGAGAACCGCAAATCCATACCATTGGCGCCATTTGTCTACGCCTCCGCCGACGACGCCAATGGGGCCGCCTGAGACTTTCCCGGCGCCTCCGCATCATCGCCGAGCGCCTCGAACGCCGCGGCGATGGCGCGCGCGGCTTGCGTCAGATCCACATCGCTGGCCTTTAACAGCTGCAACGAAAGCCCCGCGCCGCCGCCGGTTAACAACGCATGCAGAATTAAAATCACATCGCTGATGCGCGGGGCTTGAAGCCGCGCCTGCAATGCATCGAAATCACCGCCCAGCGCATCTTCAATTTGCGCCAGCGCGCCGAGCGTTAAGCGCAGCTTCATGGCCTCGCCATTGATGGTGATTTCCGTGTCGCCGGGACGATGGGTCATATTTTTGCCTCCAACATTTTCCAAAACCTCCGCTCATCCCCGCGAAAGCGGGGACCCAGAAACACAGCAATATGTTTTCCCACTATTCTGGATCCCGGCTTTCGCCGGGATGAGCGGGGCGTGGTTTGCCTGTGTAAGTTCGCCCCCATCACACGCCCTCCGGCGTAAACACCAGCGCGCCGGCTGATTCCAGCGCCAGCGACATGGTCGCCTCGCCGTCATGATCGCCGGCGTAATCGAGATTGGAAATCTGGAACGCGCCGGCAATTTCGCCGAAGCCGGGAACAATCACTTGCCAGTTTCTAATCTCGCTGTTAAAGAACGCCGAGCGGATGTCTTCCGCCGCGCCGGCGCTTAAAAAGACGCCGGCCCCGGCGATTGACGCCTGGCGCACCCCGGCGCCGGCGAGTAACTCGCGCCAGCCGCCGGTGGAGTTTGAATGGGTGATGTCAACGCTTTGCGCATTGAGCGACAGGCTTCTTGTGCGCAGCCCGCCAATGGTCGTAAAAATTTCCGGCGCGCCATTATCGCCGAGCTTTAACAATAGGTCTTTTCCTCTTTGTGCGGACATATTTGTGTTCCTTTAATTAACTGTGGGCGTCGCCGATGCTTGTGTTGCAAGAACCCCCTTCGACGCTTGTGTTGCAAGAACCCCCTTCGACCGCTTAGCGGCCACTTCCCCCGCAAGCGGGGGAAGAAAAGGGTTGAGCTTGGTGCTAGGTTTTCTTCCCCCGTTTACGGGGGAAGTGTCGCCGGAGGCGACGAAGGGGGCTCTTTCGGCACAAAACATATTTATATTCAACACACCAATTACTCCGGTTCCGTCACGGCGCGAAAGCGAATGGCGCCTTGATAGGTTTCTCCGTCCTGGCGGCGAAACGCGTCGCCGAAGACGAAACGGATATTGACCAGGCGATGGCCGGTAAGCGTCAGCGTTGCGTCGTGGAGCGCGTCATAGACCGCGCCCATAATGCGCTTCACTTCGCGCCGTCCCGCGTAACGCGAGAACACATGGAAGCGAACCTCATGTTCGAGCCCGCCATCAACCCCGCGCCAGTCGCGCGCACGCGCCTCGCCCAACGTCATGTATGGAAACGCCGCATCGTCGGGCGGGTCGTCATAAATCCGCGGCGGGTCGCCAATTTCCGCCTTAACCGCCACATCGGCGGCGAGCGCCTGATAGACGACGCGTTGCAGCTCCCATTGCGCATTACTCATCCGCCGACCTCCTCGCAAATTAGCGTGATACGCCGGCCTTGTTCGTCTTCACTCTCGATACTGACGACTTCGAAATTATCATTATCGAATTTGAGCTGCTGGCCGAGGGCGACATCAGCGCGATAACGGATCGACGCGGCGATGCGCATCAGACGATTGTTGCGGTCGCCAGCAAAGTCACGCGTTGATGTCAGCCGTTCGACCCGCGCCCACAGCTCCGGGCCAGGCTGCCATGTCACCATCGCGCCGCCGGCGTCGTCGACCACGCGCAACTCGGTCAACAATTCAATTTTATGTCTGAGCGCGCCGATCATAACCGCACCTCGCGATAAGGCGCGATCAGCGCATCGACGCTTTGCGGCACGGTAAACAGGCGGTCCTCGCTTGCCGCCTCGCGGGCCTCAAAAAAATGCGCCGCGAGAATTTTCACCGCTTGCTTGAGCGGTTCCGGCGTTGATGCCGCGTCGGCATAGCCGACGGTGAAATCAATCCGTACGCCATCAAGGCGCGGGCCGGGATTGGGCCACGGCGCAGCCGGGCGCAACCTTCCGGGCGAACCGGGCGCGGTCTCGTATAGCGCCGGGGCCAACACTTGCGGGGCGCCCGCCGCATCGATGACGCTCACCGCATCGATGCTGACGACCGGGCTGAGCGGCAGGATAACGGTCTCGCCCGGCGCCGCATCAAGCGTCAGGCGCCATTGCTGCGCCAGCAACGCCAAGCTCGCGCGCGCCTCAACCGCGCGCACCGCCGCCACCAGCGCGCCATTAATCAGCGCGTCTTCATTGGCGTCGGTAATGCGCAAATGGTCTTTCAGTTCACTGAGCGTTATCGGTTCCGCCGAGGGCGGAGAAATCTGGGTTAGGGACATTACGCAACTCATCCTTATTGTTGTACTGGGGGCCTATTTCCCTCCGTCATCCCGTGCGCAATGCGGCGCAAAGCGCCGCTTTGCAGACACGGGATCGTTTACAGCAGCCTCCACACGCGCCGAACGAGATCCCGTGTCTGCGACGCAGCACATCGTGCTGCATCGCGCACGGGATGACGCCTAGAGAGAGCCAACACTTAGCTCAGCGAAAATTTCAGAAACTTGATCGCGTCAAAATCCTGAACGCCGCCGCCGACGCGTTTGGTGGTGTAGAACAACACAAACGGTTTTGCCGAATACGGATCGCGCAATACCCGCACGCCGACGCGGTCGACAATCAGATAGCCGCGCCGGAAGTCGCCAATCGAAATCGCGTGACTGGCGGTGGCGATATCGGGCATGTCTTCGGCCTCCGACACCGGATAACCGAGCAGCCGCGCCGGCTCGCCCGGCCGGACATTAGGCTGCCACAGATAATTGCCGGCAGAGTCCTTGAATTTGCGCAACTGTCCGAGGACGGAACGGTTAAGCACGAACCGGCCATTGGCGCGGAACGCCTGTTTCGGTGCATAGATGAGGTCAAGCAATACGTCCGACGGATTGGACGCCGGGAAACCGCCGTCAACGCCGGTGGCGATATAACCAAGCTCGCCCGCCGCCTTCACGCTATCTTCCGCAATCGTGTAGGACAAAAATCCTTTGGGTTGATTGACGCCGTCGCCGGTGACAAACGCCGCCGATTCCTGCACCGCAAACTCGCTCTGGACTTCGTCAGCCAACCATTGGTCGATATCGACAATCGAATCGTCGAGCAGTGTCTGGCTCGCCGCCGGCATTGCGTAAAGCTCCATGGTCGGAAAATCGATGGCGGTAATGGTCGGCGATGTGGTTTCAACACGCGCGCCAGTCTCGCCAACCCAGCCTGCGGCGCCGTCGCCATTGGAGACGGGTTTGCGGAAAATATTGGCGCCGATTTCACGGATGCTCGCAATCTGGCGGATCGGCGAGATGTCTTTCACCGCCGCGGCGATCATCGCCTCGGTCTGTTCCGGCGCCAGATAGCCGCCCTCCGGGTCGGTTCCGGTATTCAGGGATTTCGCCTCCAGCGTGGTGATCGCCGTCGCATCGCCAATGCGCATATAGCGCTGGAACGCGGCTTTGGTTTCATCGGGCAGCGCGCGCGCTGTTCCATCGAGGCGCGGGCGTTGGCCTTTCAACGCAATACGGTCAACAGCGGCTTTTTGTTCGGTGACGGCGTCGTTGATGCGGTCGATTTTGTCGCGCAGAACGACATCGTCTTTGCGTTTTTTCTCCAGCGATTTCAGGCGCTGGTCATTGGCGTTTTTGAACTGTTCAAACGCGCCCAGAAACTCACGCATTGCCGCGCGCACATCCGCGCCGCCTTCGGTTCCGGCTTTGGTTTCGATAGTCATTACTCTTTTACTCCTTATACCGAGGGCCTCGCCCTCAAAGATTACTAAGCTTAGGCAGTCATGGTAGAAGCGATTTTTGCCGCGCTGCGAAGCGTGTCAGCAAAGTGGCGGACGTCTGTTGGGGGGGAGCCAGACGCCCGCCCGGGTCGTGAATACGACCCGTTTTCCGTTTGCGCGCCTTCGCGCGCGGGTTGCGAAAGCAGCCCATATTCTAACTGCGCATCTTGGCGCGCAGGCCCCACATGGGTGATGCGCGCGGCCTGGGCCATCGGGAAGGTGACGATAGAGACCTCCCACAAATCTGCTTCGGTGATGCGCCGCCCATTCAACGGGCCTTTGCGGGCTTTGGCCGCCTGATAGCCGATCGACAGGCCATCCAGCGCGCCGCCGCGCAACAACGCATGCACCTCGCGTGCTTTTGACGACGATAAAATTATCTCGCCACGCACGAACAATCCGCGCCGGTCTTCAACAAAAGACGTCCAGCGGCCAATCGGCGTGTCGGCGGCATGCTGATAAAGCATCCGCACCGGCGCCGCGCGGCGCGTGAGCGAAGATTTAAACGCGCCCGGCGCAACAATGTCGCCGTTTAAGTCGCGGGTATGAAACACCGAGGCGTAGCCTTCTATGTCGGCGATGAGGGAGGCGTTGTTCATGTGCGGCTCCGTGGGTTTTTGTTTTTGCCGAAAGAACCCCCTCCGCCCACTTCGTGGGCACCTCCCCCGTGAACGGGGGAGGAATAGAGTTGAGCTTGAGACAAATTCTTTCTTCCCCCGCTTGCGGGGGAAGTGTCAGCGAAGCTGACGAAGGGGGTTCTTTCGGTCCAAGTAACTATCCATACGGAGGGGTTTTGGCGCCTCATGACCCACTCTCCATCATCGAACGGTCGAGCTTCGCCTCAATGCGCACCAGCGTTGCCGACGCAAAGCGGGCCTGTTCTTCGAGCCGCGTTGTGCGTTCAATAATTTCGGCGTTTTGCTCCGCGCCGCGCTCCAGCTGCGCAAGGCGTTCTGACGCGGCGCCAGTCCAGACCAGCGCCAGCGCCGCCTGGACCATGAGCGCCGCGCCAATCGCAAACGTGATGCGCAATTCCGGCGGCCGCTCAATCGCCAGTTTCGGCAACGTCACCCTATGCATGTTCGCCTCGCTCGTCTTCTTCGAAAGCCGGCGCATCAAGCCGCGGAAAACCGAGTGCGGCGCGTTTTTCGTCATCGGTGAGAAAATCCGCGCGGGAAATCCGCGCCCACGCCGCGTCGCGCTCTGCGGCGAGCGCGTCAATCTCCGACGTCTGACAAATAATTTGCGCGCCCGCATAGGCCGGCGCCAACCAACCGGTGAGCGCCGCGGCGGTCTTCTTCACCAGCGGCAGGACGGTCTGTTTCCAGAAGGCGAGATTGGCCTCCCGGTAGTTCGAGTAAGTGTTGTCGCCGGGAATGCCGAGCAGCATCGGCGGCACGCCAAACGCCAGCGCAATCTCGCGCGCGGCCATGTTTTTGGCATCGATGAAATCCATATCCGACGGCGATAACGACATTGAGCGCCATTCGAGCCCGCCATCGAGCACCAATGGGCGCCCGGCATTGGCCGAGCCCTGATAGGCGTCTTCGAGCTCGGATTTTAGCCGGTCAAACTGCTCAGCAGAAAGATTTTCAGCGCCGTCCGGACCTTTATAAACCAGCGCGCCAGACGGCCGCGCGGCGTTGTCCAGGAGCGCCTTGTTCCAGGCCGAGGCGGCGTTGTGCAGGTCAACCGAGGAGGCCGCAGCCTCCAGCGGCGACAGGCCGTAATAATCATTGGTCGGATGAAAGAGTTTCAGATGCAGGATCGGCGAGGCGCCATCCTCCGGCTTGACGAACACCACCTTGCGGCCGCCGGCGGCATATTCATAACTTTCCGGCCAACCGGATTTACCGGGCCGCGCCTTCATCCGGTCGGGTCTGAGCGCATATAATTCGCGCGGGGTCCCATCAAGCGCTGCCGCTTCGAGATAGGCGTTGCCGGCGGTTTGTAAAAACCCGTAGAAACTTTCCAGCAATTCAGCGCCGGACTGGGCCGGGTTCGGCCGCGCCAGCAAATCAATCAGCGGGTGGTCGCACAACACGGCGCCGTCTTCGACCACTTTCAGCGGCGCGGACGCAGCCGCCTCCGACACCAGCCGGACGCAACGATAGGCGATAACGTTTTTCTCATAGCCCTGGCGCGCCAGCGACGCATAATCGCGCGGCGTCCAGGCCGGGGCGCCAAGCCGTTGCAGCGCGATCAGCCCCTTGGCGGCGGACGCTTTCGCCTCGGGCGCTCTTTGCAAAAAGATTTTCGGGATTAACGGCATGGGCTGGCTCCTTTTGGGCAAACGTAATAGGCGCCAACAGAACCCCCTCCGTCAGCTTCGCTGACACCTCCCCCGTAAACGGGGGAGGAAAAAGTGCGGGCTGTAGGCAGAAGCTCTTTCTTCCCCCGTTTACGGGGGAAGTGGCCCGAAGGGCCGAAGGGGGTACTCAGCATAACAATCATTCCTAATTCAGCCGCCGCACGCCGGGTCGCGGCGCGGCGGGGTTCAACATTAAATCGGTGAGCGCCCAGACCAGGGCGTCGAGGCGGTCGGGGCTTTTGCCGGCGCCGCGCGAAGGCGCACCTGTGTAAGACGTCATCTGGTCTTCGAGCGCCGGGAAGGCGCCGACATGGCGCACGCGCCCCTGTTCATAAAGCGCGGCGATCGGTTCGGCGCGCAGGCATTTGCCTCTGGTTGCATAAACGCTTTTGACAGGCGCTGCGGCGTCAACCTGGGCGATCACGGCCTTGACCATCTCGCCGCCCTGATTGACTTCAACCACAATCCGGTCGGCTTCATATTCATGAAAGGCGGCGACGGCGCGCTCCGCCCATTGGCGCGGCGATAGTCCGGATGCGGAACGATCCGCCAGAACATAAGCAATGCGCTCGCCCATAACCTCGCCAATACCGGCGACAATGACGCCGCATTCATCGGCATCGGGACCACTGGTCGCCGGCGGGTCAACCGCGACGACAATGCGCGACAGCGGCGGATAATGGGAAATCCGCGAGGCTTCAATCATGTTCCACGACCACAAGGCGCCGATGACGTCATCGACAATCTCGCCGAGCAGCTCCTGTCGGCCGAGCGCAGTGCCCTCATAGGCGGCGGCGATTTCGGTGAAGAACGCTTCGGATAAATTCGCACGGTTGGCGTAGCTGGAGGCGCGCGTTAGCGTTGTCGTCGCCGCGGCGATGAGACGTTTGATCAGCGCCATCGGCCGCGGCGTGGTGGTTGCGATCTGGCGCGGTCTTTTACCGAGCCGCAAGGCCAGCTGAAGGTTTGACCATGTCTCTTCCGGATAGCGCCATTTACACAATTCGTCCGCCCACGCAGCATCGAACTGATAGCCGCGCAACCCGTCGGGGTCTTCTGCGGAAAACGCATAGGCGACCGCGCCATTGGGCCATACCAGGCGGCGGCGCGACGGCTCATAGGTTGGGCGCGACAGATCCGCGGCGACCGCGCAGAGACCGGACGGGCCCTCAATCATGACTTCCCTCGCATCGGCATATGTCTCAGCCACCAGCGCGATGGCGCGCGCAGTATGGCGGTCCACGCCGTCGTCGCTGACGACGCCGTTGTCATTGGCCGCGCCACCGTCGCTGACGGCGCCACCGTCGCTGGCGGCGCCGTCGGCGACGAGCGCCCGGATCCATTCAGCGCCGGCTCTGGTTTTCCCCGCGCCGCGGCCGCCGAGAATGAGCCAGGTTGTCCAGTCGCCGATGGGTTCGATTTGGTGTTTATGCGCATGGGTCATCCACGCCTTGTGCTTTTGCTGTTCCAGCGCCAGCGCGATCGCCGCCCGCACCGTCTGTGACCGGACCATCAGCTTTTTCTTCTTCCTCGCGTTCAATGCGCTCGACCCGCGCGGTGATGTCGCGGTAGATGTTTCGGATATCTTCGTCGCTATAGGCTGGCGTTTTGGATGCTCCGTCATGGAGGTCTGTTTCCTTTTCGTCCTGGGTTTTCATGCGGCGGGCGATTTCCGCTGCGCTCATCAACGTGCGCAGCGCCCGTGCGCCGCGGTCAAAGGCTTCGTCGACGGCCTCCTCTTCCATGAGGACGGCCGTTCGGCGCAGCGCAATGACGCGAATGCGTTCATAGAGCCGTTCCCAGCTCTGGTTTTCATCTGTGTGCGGCGGGTTTTCCGCAATTGGCCCATCAAAGCAATTTTTCATCATGAAAAGCATGATAGGACCGCCCAAATGCGTGAGGATAACTTTTCACCAAATATAGGTTTTATGGCCAACTACCCTCTCAGGGTTGTATTTTCGAAGAATCGACTCGCCTTATTGGGGTGCGATTTGGAGGGTTTTTTGGGGGTGTGGCGCCGGGCGCGAGATTTTGCCGGGATTTCGCGGATTTTTGAGATATTCGCGGCTTTATCCGCCTACGGATAAATTAATAAAATCGCACTCCGCAGCCCGTCCTTCGAGACGGATTGGATATTTTAAAATATCCAACCCTCCTCAGGATGAGGACGCTTCTTGCCTAGACGAGGCTTATCTTACTGGCGGGCGCCGCCTTTCTCTTCCGCCTGTATTGCCTTAATTTGTTCGATATATTTTTGGGCGCTCGCTACCCTCTCCTCAGAGAGTGCGCCAGTCGCAATGGCATCTTCGAAATCCGCAACCGCGCCATCCCAATCATGCAAGTTGCCCTTCACTGATCCACGAAGCTCCAATGTTGTCGCTAAATCAAACGGTTTTAGATTGTCGCGCTCTTCAGCAAGAAGTCTATCTAGATCTTCAAGCGCGCCTTCGTTATCGCTGGCGTTCATTTTCTTGAGTATGGCCGACAGCTTCTGGGCAACCTTTCTGTTTAGCGTTGGTGATTTTGCCCTAACACCAGGAAGTTTGTATATAACTCGAATTTTTTCATTGGTTATTTCACCCGCCTCGCCATCGATTGAGGGCGGTTCATATTTCCATTTCGAAACAGCTTTCGTTGCCGCTTCGATGAAACATTCATCACTTGCTTCAAGGGCGCGGATGTTTTCTACACGCCCTCTTGTAGTAATATCGAATTCGAGATCGACATGCGCTTCAAAGGATTTTTTGCGGTCTTTGATGCATTCAACCGGAAATTTCGACGGCTTTTGAGAAGCGAACACGAGTGTCGGATTACCGGCCTGGACGGGGACGTAGCGGGAATTGTTGGAAACGCCATTATCATACCGAAACGTTATTTGCGTTTTTTCATTAGCAGATATGCCGGGTACACCATCGATGATAAGCGGGTCATATTCCCACTGAGAAACAGCCTCTATAGCCGCATCGTTGAAACATTTATCGGATGTTTCAACGATGCTGATGTTTTCCACCGAACCGTCGCTCATGACGTCAAATTCAAGTTCCACATAGGTTTCAAACGATGCTTTACGCCCCCTTAGGCATCGATCAGGAAAGAGCGGCGGCACGCGCTTCACGGGAGGCCCCAGCTGCCCTTGAGAAGCAGGCGGCCGCGTGGAATTTTCTATACTCTCATTGGCGGCCGTTGCCCCAACTGGAAGGATAAACGAGGCGGCGTATAGTGATAGGATTACCGCCCGTACGGCTTCTTTCAGCTGACGCATGATTTTTCCCCTGTTCCAAAACTGAAACTATGCTTGAATTATTCTTGGGAAATATCAAGCCTTCTGATACTCAACATTTGCACACCTCTTTGATCTACCGAGTCTTGGTAATCCGCGACTCCAGCAACGCGTCATCAATATCGTCTTCGCAAATCAAATCCGGTGAGACCGCGACGCCGGCGCGCGCGACGCTCGCCGCATCGCCGGTGATCAGCGGGTGCCAATCCGGCAGTGTCTGGCCGTTGGCGAGCCGGCGATAGGCGCAGGTCTTCGGCATCCAGTTCAGCGTCTTGGCGTTTTGCGGCGTCAGCTGCACGCAATCGGGCACGCGCGCCAGGCGATTTTCATAATCGGTGCAGCGGCGCTTTTTGGCGTCAAACAAGGTGCAGCCCACATCGGTCTCAAACACATCGCCGGTCTCTTCATTATGGAGAATATAAAGACAACACCGCCCGCAGCCATCGCATAGCGATTCCCATTCGGAGGGCGTCATCTCGTCGAGGGCTTTTGTTTCCCAGAAAGGTCGGTCTGTGGCCATAGATTTTGTTTAACAGCTTTACGCCGAAGCGCCACCACCGGAGCTATCTATGCGACAAAACGAACAACAACTGCTTGTAGAGAGCAAGAAAGAGCGACAATATCACGTCATCAGTTGCTGGACGCGCGCGAGGTTAAATAGGCTGGATGAGAAAAATCGCCACGCGTTACGCTAAAAAAACGCACCATAAGCCAAACGATAGCCTGGCTCTGCACCGCCACAGTCACGGCTATATAGCAGCGGTGCTGGAGGGCGGTTACGAAGAGGCAAGCGTCGATGGTCTTTATTCTTGTGTGACGGCAACCTTAATCTGGCATCCGCCGTTTCACCTTCATAAAAATCGTTTTGGCGTGCGGGGCGCAACCGTATTAAACCTTCCCTCACCAGCAAACACTCCATTGCCAGAATTTTACCGGGTGCGCTTCAACGCAGACATAGGCAAAATCATCGCTTTGGCGGTCAAGCACCCCATCGCCGCCGCCACCGCAGCTTTTGCCGACCTGCAAATTTCCTCCGTCCCAACCTGTCCCGCGCCGTCCTGGCTCACCGCTATAGCGCAGACGTTGCGACACGACAGTCGTGTTGGCGCCTCTTCTCAGATTGGAAAGCTCGCGAAAGATCAGGGGGTCTGCCCTGAACACGCAACGCGCCGTTTTAAAACTTATTTTGGCGTCAGCCCGTCGATTTACCGGCGAGAACATCGGGTCAGGCGGGCAATCCATTTGATTCGTCGCGGCGTCACGTCTGTTGAGACTGCGTATCGCTGTGGCTATGCGGACCAGAGCCATCTGGTAAAGGAATTTCGAAAAGTCACCGGCCGCACGCCTGGCGCATTTCAAAACGCAGAAAATATCAATTTTGTACAAGACAGGATTTGCTAATATGGTGAAATGAAATTCGTTCGGAGCAGTAGGCGGAATCGGAGCAGTAGGCGGAAATTGTCCACGTATAGCTAATAAGCGCCTGATGGGGCTCAAAATCGTGCTGCATCTGAAAACTGGCAATCTGAAAATTTGCAATCTTAAGTCTGGCCAATAGTTCTTTATCAGGAGGGGTTCTAATGCGTTCCATTATACTTGCCGGTCTGGCGGCGGCCTTAACCGTCAGCTGCGACAATCTCACCACATCCGCAGCACCGGCGCAAACCCGCGCCCATGACAACGCCGCCAATCAAAACCGCCTTGAGGCTGATCTGCGCTATCTGGCGGATGACCTTCTCGAGGGCCGGGAAGCGGGAACGCGCGGCTATGATCTCGCAGCGAAATATGTCGCGGAGCGATATCGCGCCGTAGGTCTTACGCCTGCCGGAAATGACGGCGCCTATTTTCAGAATGTACCGATGCGTGAGGTAAAGAATGGATCTGAAAATGGCGGTACGATCACATTTTCAGGCGAAGGCGCACCGAATGGCCTGGCGCCAGGCGTTGATTATTTTGTCGGCGGCTCTGCACTGGCGCTCGAAGGCGCGGTCGAGGCGCCGGTGGTCTTTGTCGGATACGGGCTTGTCGCTGAAGACCATGACCGCAATGACTATGAGGGACTTGATGTCGACGGCAAAATCGTCGCCGTCCTGTTCGGCGCGCCAAAGTTTTTGAACAGCGAAGAACGCGCCCATTACCGCGCAACAACAGCAAAACGAGCGTCGGAGCGCGGCGCGGTCGGCATGATTGTCATCTGGACGCCAACACTGGGCTCACTCATACCGTTCGATGTTCTGCTGAATATTCAAAAAGGCAGCACCAATATGTCGTGGCTGCGCGATGACGGAACGCCATTCACCAATTCACCTAATTTAAAAGGCGGCGGTGTTTTAAGCCCGGACCTTTCCGAAAAACTCTTCTCCAGCATGCCGCTTAGCTGGGAAGAAATCGCCGCCGCCGACGCCTCTGACGAAGGCTATGTCAAAGGCTTCGACATGGGGCTGACGGCGCGGATCGAGTCCAAATCGACGCATCGCGAACTGACAAGCCCGAATGTTATCGGCATGCTGCCAGGGTCCGACCCGGCCTTGCGTGATCAATATGTTGTCTTGACCGCCCATCTTGACCACGAGGGCGTAAAGCCGACGCCAGAGGAAGATGACGACGAAATTTATAATGGCGCTATGGACAACGCTTCGGGCATCGCCTCGATGCTTGAAGTGGCGCATCTCTTGGCCCAAAACCCGCCGCGGCGCTCGGTTTTGTTTGTTGCGTTGACGGCGGAAGAAAAAGGCCTCGTTGGTTCCGATTATTTCGCACGAAATCCAACCGTGCCGGCCGAGCAGGTCGTAGCGAATATCAATCTTGACATGCCGATCCTGACTTACAAATTTTCCGATATCATCGCCTTTGGCGGCGAGCGCTCCAACATGTATCCGGTCGTCGAGGCCGCCGCGGAACGCGCCGGACTGATCCTCAGCCCCGACCCGCAACCCGATCAGGGCTTCTTTGTTCGCTCGGACCAATACAGCTTTGTCAAACAGGGCGTACCGGCGGTCTATCTCGACCTTGGCTTTGGCAATGACGGCGAAGCTGCGCAAACCGCGTTCCAGAAAGACCATTACCACCAGCCGTCCGACGAAGCAGACGGCGTTGACTACGAACAATTGCGTCGCTTCGCGCAAGTCAATTACGAAATCGCCAGCGGCGTCGCCAATATGGACGAGCGCCCGCTATGGAAAAAAGACGACTTCTTCGCCACAATATTCAACGGTCCGATGGAAGAATAGCGCGTTTCGTTGCCGTCTATGGCGGGGGAGTCTATTTCTTCCCCGCCACCCTATAAACGCACCGCCGCGCGCCGGCGAGGATGTGTTCTTCGCGGGTGACTTTCGCGTCCTTGCCCAGAACATCTGAAAAAACTTTTAGCTCATTGGCGCAAAGGCCGGTGCAGGCCTTTGCCGCGGAACAGATCGGGCAGTGGTTTTCTATCAGCAGCCAGTCGCGGCCGTCGCGTTTGGCTTCGGCCATATAGCCTTCGTCGCTGCGCGCGCCGGCGAGGCGTCGGACGCGATCGCCAAGGGTTTTGGCGGGCTTAAGTTTTTCGCCATAAGCGGCGCGCTGGCGGGTTCCATGTTTTTTCACCAGCCTGGCGAGGCCCGCCGCACCGAACAATTCTTCAACCGATCGGATCATCTCCACCGCAAGGCCTTGATGCGCATCGGGGAAGACGCGCGCCGCCGCCGCTGTCAGCGACCAGTATTTGACCGGCCGGCCTCTGCCCCTGCTTTGGGCCTTTGCTTCGGAGCGCTCCTCAACCAGACCCTCCGCTTGCAGATCATATAGATGCAGCCGCGCCGCCATCGGCGTTACGCCAAGCGCCTTGCCGAGGGCGGAAGCGGATTGCTCGCCCTGGCGCTTGAGGAGATCAACAATCGCCTGGCGCGTGGGCGCGCTGGCTTTGCTGGATTTCTGCGGCCTATCGGTTTTTCCGATGGGCTTGTTCGATATTTTGCTCATAGCTTCTTTTATAAAGCTATTGCTTTTAAAAACAAGGGCGATTATTGAAAGGATATGCTTTATTAAATGCAATAACAGGAGAGCAATATGCCCAAACTTGAACATGTCAATCTGGTGGTTGCGGACATCGACCCGACGCTAACCTTGCTTGGCGCGGCGTTTCCGGAATGGCGCCTGCGCGGCGAGGGGCGTGATGAATGGTGCGGCATGGCGCGGCGCTGGGTGCATTTTGGCGATGACGAGACTTATGTGACGCTCAATGATTTCGGTGAAGGGCCGCAGCGCGACCTTCAAAGCCCGACGCCGGGCCTTGCCCATATCGGGTTTGAAGTCGCCTCCGTTGACCTCATCATTGCGCGGCTGAAAACCGCCGGCTTTGAGCCCCGTACCTGGGGGCCGGACCACCCGCATCGCCGCAATGTCTATTATATCGATGGCGCTGGGCTGGAGTTTGAATTTACCGAATATCTGAGCGATGCGCCCGAGGAGCGGAACCTTTATGTCTGATGGTGGTGAACTGGCCGAGGTGCTGCGCCGCATCTTTGAGCGGCGACGCGGAGAAGCCGCGCCGAGTGAAATCCTTGGCGTCCTCGGCACAAGCAACAATGACGGCAACACGGCAGCGCTCACAGCCGCCGTGTTCGCGCCCCTGCCTAGTGCGGAGCTCGTCAATCTTAACAAGCTCGCCATCGCGCCCTATGATTACAAAAACCGTCATGACAAAGACGATTTTCTCCCGCTGGCGGAAAAACTCGTCGCAGCCAAAACCATTGTCTTCGCTTCGCCGGTCTATTGGTATGCCATGAGCGCGCAGATGAAGCTGTTTTTTGACCGGCTGACGGACCTAACCGGCGCCCACAAAGAGCTTGGCAAGGCGCTGGTTGGAAAATCCGCGTTTTTAATCGCTACCGGCGGAAGCCCCGCCCCGCCGGCCAGCTTTGAGCCGCCATTTTCCGAGACCGCGCGCTATTTCAGCATGCGCTGGGGCGGGATGTTGTACCAGCCGGGCGACGAGGCGGTCGATGCGGGCGCCGCGAAAGATTTCGCAAACCGCATCGCCGGCGGCGTTCGTGAGGCTTCCATGCAGGCGGCGTAAACCATAGTTCCGGGGTTGTATTCATCACGAACCTCTCCCCTTACAGGGAATTAAGCCGCGTCGCCGCCAGCCTGGCCCCGGCAAACCCCTAAGCCTTTGGCCCCCGCCATAAAATCTCTCCGCTTGCGCCTTGATGCCGCCGCCATTATCGACGCATAAAAGAGGCTGTTTTCGGGGCTGGCGCTGACATAGTATGGGGCGATGACAAAATCTGGCGATCATAGCGATGATGGCGGGCTGCCGGCTCGGATGGGGCCGGCTCGCGAGGAGCCCCCGCTTGAGCGCCCGGCCCGTAAGGGGCTGGCCGCGACGCTGTTGGCTGACTTTATGCGCGGCGCACGGGCGCTATCGGGGGATGCCGCGCGATTGTTCCGGCGCAAACCCAAACCCGCCGCCGCTACTGGGCCTTATGCGGAAACCGTCAAATATGAGCGCGAACCGGGCGATGGCCGGGCGTGGCGCGATTTGTGGTGGAGCTTTGCGGCGGCGGCAACCTCGCTCGGGTTCTTCGGGGCGATTGCCGGGTTGTGGCTGGCGTTTATCATCATGGCGCCGCGCATTCCCGGCGGCGCGGATATGTGGAACGTCAACCGCCAGTCGGCGATTATCGTCCTGGACCGCAATGGCGAGGAGATCGCCGCGCGCGGCGCACGCTATGGCGAACAGGTAGAGCCGGAAGAATTGCCTCCCTATTTCATCCAGGCTATTCTGTCTACGGAGGACCGCCGGTTCTTTGAACATGGCGGCGTTGATCTGCGCGGCACATTGCGTGCGGCGATGGCCAACGCCAAATCCGGCAGCGTCGTCCAGGGCGGCTCGACTATCACCCAGCAGCTCGCCAAAAACTTATTCCTGTCGCCGGCGCAAACTTACGAGCGCAAAATCCGCGAGGCGCAACTGGCCATGTGGCTTGAGGGCCATTACACCAAAAACCAAATCCTGTCGTATTATATCAACCGGATTTATCTTGGCGCTGGAACTTACGGCGTTGAATCCGCGGCGCAGACTTATTTCGCCAAATCGGCGCGCGACATAAGCCTGGCGGAGGCGGCGATGCTGGCGGGCCTGCCCAAGGCGCCCTCGACCTATGCGCCGACGCAAAACCTTAAAGGCGCGCAGCGGCGCGCTTCTGAAGTGCTCGACAACCTTTTGGAGACCGGCGCAATCACGCCGTTCGATGCGCGCGCGGCGCGCCAGAACCCGGCCGAGGTGATTAATCAGAACACGGACAGTGACCTTGGCTACTTCTTTGACTATGCAGCCGCGAAAGCCAAAGCGCTGGCGGTCAACATCGTCGGCGACATCGTGGTGACGACAACCATCGACCAGAAACTGCAACGCGACGCCGAAACGGCGGTCGCCGCCGGGCTGACGGTTGAAAACCGGCTCAAAGGCGCCGACCAGGCAGCGCTTATCGCCTATGACGCCGACGGCGCGCTGCGCGCCATGGTTGGCGGGCGGTCCTACAAAGAAAGCCAGTTCAATCGCGCCGTGCAAGCCAAACGCCAGCCCGGTTCGGCGTTTAAACCGTTCGTCTACGCCGCCGCCATGGAAGCCGGGCTGACGCCGCAATCGCGGTTTATCGACCAGCCGGTAACCTATGACGGCTGGTCGCCGACCAATTACACCGACGGCTATATCGGTCCGGTGCGCCTGACCGAGGCGATGGCGAAATCGATTAACACCGTCGCCGCGCAAGTCTCCGAGCAGGTCGGCCCGTCAAAAGTTGCAGCCCTCGCCATGCGCTTTGGCATTCCCGATGTCTCGTCCTATCGCGCGATTGCGCTCGGCGCGGTTGACCTGACGCTTGAAGACCTCACCGGCGCTTATCTCCCCTTCGCACGCAACGGGCTGAAGCCGACGCCTTATGCGATTGCGAAAATTGAAACCCTTGATGGCGTCGTGATCTATGAACACCGTAGTCCCAAACCTGCGCGCGTGATGTCCAAACGCTCGGCTAAATATATGAACCACCTGCTCTATCAGGTGATGCATTCCGGCACCGGCCGGCGCGCCAGTCTCGGGCGGCGCAACGCCGCCGGCAAGACCGGCACCACCAATGATTGGCGCGACGCCTGGTTTGTCGGCTACACGCCGCAAATCACCGCCGGCGTCTGGGTCGGCAATGACGACTACCGGCCGATGGACAAAGTCACCGGCGGCGCGATCCCGGCGGAAATCTGGAAACGGTTTATGATCTCTTCGCATCAAGGGCTGCGGTTGGCCAAGATTGACGGCGCATACCCGGCGGTCTCTTACGCCTCTGAGCCGACGCTGCTTACTTTCTACACCGATGTTTCCGACGGCTTCACCCGCGTCCGCCGCGACGGCAACGAGCGCCGCACGAGGCGACGCCGACGGTAGGGCTGCTTCGCCTTAAGCAGCGGCATATTTTTTTGAGCCTTTGCCCGCTAACACGATCCGCAAGGCGTCGCGCAGCTTGTCCGCCGATATCGGTTTTAGCAAAAATTCATCAAACCCGACTGCCAGCAGCACCTCGCGCTCACCGCTCATGGCGTCCGCCGTGCAGGCGACAATCGGTGTCGCGCCGACAGGCGCGGCCATGGCGCGAATTTTTGCCGTCGCTTCCACCCCGTCCATCACCGGCATATGTTTGTCCATCAAGACCGCATCGAATTTTTGCTGCTTCATGAGTTCGAGACATTCGCCGCCATGTTCTGCGGTTGTCGTTTCCACACCCAGGCTCAATAACAGCTTCTCGGCGACCACACGGCTGACGATATTGTCTTCAACAATAAGGACGCGCAGTCCGGTTAACGCCGCGACCGCATTTTCAATGCTCGCTTCGACTGGCGCTGGTGCGGCGACTTCAATCGGCACGGTGAGATAGAACGTCGTTCCCTTGCCCATTTCGCTTTCATAATGGACTGTGCCGTTCATTGAACTCGCCAGCCTTTGACACAGAGCGAGCCCCAACCCGACGCCGTCATGGCTTCGCGACATTCCCAATTCGGCCTGCTCAAAGGGATTGAAAATCCGCTCGCCGGCGCCGTCCGGTATGCCGGGGCCAGTGTCTTTGACGGTGATTTGCAAGTTTGTGCTGTCATCACCCTTAACGATAACGTTCGCAGAAATCCCAACGCTCCCGGTTTGGGTATATTTAACTGCATTAGAGACAATCTTGGTGACAATCTGACGGATACGGAGCGCATCGCCGATAAAATTTTGCGACGCGCCATCGTCAACTGCGAAGCCTAAAATTAGCCCCTTTTCTTCAGCCGGCAAACGCCAGGCGCTTGCGACACCACTAAGCAGGCCATGAAGAGCAAACGTCTCCGATTTTATCTCAACCTTGTCAGCATCGATATTGAGCATATCCATGATGTCGTTCAAAATGTTCAACAGCGACCGTCCCGAGCCCTCAATAGCATTCATCAACCGCGCCTGCTCGTCATCGAGCGAAGTCTTTTGCATCACCTCGGTCAGGCCGAGCACGCCGTTTAGCGGCGTGCGCAACTCATGGCTCATCGCGGCGAGGAATTGCGCTTTGGCGGCCTCTGCCTCCCGCGCGCGGCTAACGCTAGCTTCCAGAAGGCCAAAGGCGCGGAAAATATTGGCGCTGAATACTGTGGATATGACCGTCACCGTGACGACGACGAAGCCGGCTTGCATCGCCCTTTGCAGATCGCGCACTGGATCGCTGACCACGCCCGCAACTTCATGGGCGGCGCTACAATAATAAAGCACGCCAATCGCCCCGAGCATCACGACCCCTGTCGCAAAGGAAACGCGCGGGCCAGAGATAAACCCGGTCAACATTGGCGCCATGATCAATACTGGAAGCAATGCTGTATTAATGCCGGCATGGTCCGGCAGAGCCGCGGCGAACACGGCGGCGCAAGCAAGCACCATTATGTATAGGCCGTATACGGCGAAGTTTTTATAATACCGGTGACTATGAATAGCCGCCAGTAGAGCCAGCATTAGCGTCGCGGCGATCATATGGTTGCCGGTCCAGCGGCCATAACTAAAGCTCAAGCTGACCATATTCATGGCCGTAATCAACACCATCAGCCAGCCGAACCAAACAAAGGCGCGCGCGCGCACCACATCCTTCGCCTTGCCGCGCGGGTCAATCCTCAAAAAAGCTTCGTATGCGACAAAAGCAGCCCGCAGCAAGACAGCCCCTCCAACTCACCAATTTCAGGTGTTCTATCGTTAACAATTGCGCAAATAGCTTAAAAATACGCCAAGTTCGAGCTGTGAAAGCCAGCTATCGGCGTCAACTTCAGTTTACGGATGCTCTGAAAAGCACGCCGCGCCAAGCCGCGCGCCAGATCCTAATTCTGGCGTGCACAAGGGCTATTCCTTAATCTTATGCGCCAGAGCCTCAATTCTGATTGTCACATCCGTGCCGACGAAGTTGGCTGCGGTTTCCATGCCCCAGTCGAGGCGGTTTAGCGCGCCGGTGATGGAAAACCCCGCCGCTTGTTTTTTTGCCGCACGGTCGACGCCAATCTTGTTGAGCGTGACATCGAGTGTGAGTGGTTTGGAGACGCCAAGCAGGGTTAAGTCGCCAGTGACGCGGGCGTGATTTTCACCGTCAAGCGCAACCGATGTTGACTTGAAGCTCATGGTCGCAAATTTCTCGGCGTTAAACCAAAATGCCCCGAGCACGGCCGCATCGCGGCTGGCGTCGCCGCTGGCGAGGCTGGCGACGTCGATGTCGACCTCGACGCTGCTGTTTTCGGGCGCGTGGCTGTCGAGGCTGATGATGCCGCTGACGCCGGTAAAGGTTCCGATCGTGTCGGCGAAACCGAACCGCAGCACCGAAAACTGCACATGGGTGTGGCTGGCGTCGATTTCATAACGGTCCGCCGCAAGCGCCGTGCTGGCTGGCGCACAGGCGACGACGAGGATGCCGGCGGCGGAAAAGATGGCTATAATTCTGGCTCTCGGCAGGGGCGGCATTGACGTCTCCTCAATTTGTACTACAATGTAGTTGATATATCGGAAGCCAATCATGCGCAAGTCAAAAAGCGGGCCGAAAAATTTGGGCGAGTTTGAAATTCTCGTTCTCGCCGCTCTGGTTCGTCTGGGGACGGATGCTTATGGCGTTACCATCCGCCGCGAGATAGAACAGCGCACTGACCGTACGGTGTCGGTTGGCGCGCTCTATTCAACGCTCTCCCGGCTTGAAGAAAAGGGTTATGTCGGCTCACGCATTGGCGAGGCCACCGCCGAACGCGGTGGCCGCGCAAAACGCCATTATGAGATTAAGGCTGAGGGGCAAGCGCAACTTCAACGATCCGTGACAGCTTTGGGCGCCATGCTGAAAGGGGTTTCTCCATGGCTGGAGACATTAAACCGCCTCACAACGCGTTAGCCCCGCCGCAGCTGGCGCGTGCGCTAATCGTCATCATGGCCAGCGCGCCTGAGCGCGCAGCGCTGATCGGCGATATGGAAGAAGAATTCGCCCAGCAGAGCCAACGCTCTCCGCATCGCGCCCGCGCCTGGTATTGGCGGCAAACGGTGATGTCGGCGCCCTATCTTGCGCTCAAACGTCTGCGGTCGGAACAAACACGCCGCCTCGGCGTCGCCCTGGCCGCAACGCTTGGCGCATTTTTGTTGATCCATTATTGGGACATCTTCATTGCGCGCGGCGCGGCGCGCGGTTTTGCGGCGGCAACGGGGGCGCAAACTTTTTTCCTGACGCGCAGCCTTTATCTTCTCGTGCAAATGACCGGCGTCGGCGTCGCCGGCGGCGCTATTGCCGCGCTTACCTTCCGGGAGCGGGACAGTTTGGCCCGCAATACGCTTCGCCGTCTTGCGCCGGCGGGAGCCATTATCCTTTCGCCAACGCTTTTTGCGATGATCGTGCCAGCCGATCACTATGATCTGTCTTTCCGGTTGCTCCAGCTCGCCCTTTCGGTTCCGGCGTTGTTTATCGGCGCCCGGATTGCGATATGGTTGCGAGAGCGATATCGCTAACAGGCTGGGGTCAGTCCGCCCGGAACAGTTTCATGAAATCGCCGAAGGCGGTGATATCCCCGAGACCGCCGGGAAACTTGATGGCGCCGGTTGCAATGGCGACGCCGGCGCGGCGCTGACCGAGAAGAAGGTCTATCCACACAAGGCTGGTGGTTTCCACCACGAAGTCGGGATTGTCCGCCGGCGCCGGCGTAACGATGGCGACGCCGCGTCGAATTTCGATGGTGAACACCTCGCCTGTATCGGTGAAACGAAATTCAACCCTGCGCTCCACATCCAGCGCCTCTTGCGCATTCAGATTAACCGGTAGCGACGCCATAAAATTCCCAACCGGGACGGCGCGCGTAAACGCGATGCTGCGCTCGTCGGGAATTTCTTTAATTGTAAGGTTTCCGCGCAGCTCATGGGCCTGGGTGAGAAGATAGTTGCGGCCATTGGGCGAGATGCTCTGATAACCCATCGCCGCCAGCGCATCGGCTTTGAGCGCGCGGGCGCGGTTCGCCTCCTCGTCCGCATCCATCGCCAAGGTTGCAAGCTCTGCGGCGAGCGCAAACTTGTCCGCGGCCAACGCCCCAGCGGCGGCATCCGCCAGCGTCGTCTCATCACGCGCCATCTTCGCCATCGCGCCCGCGCGCGCGGCTCTTGTTGGCGGGTTCAGCGCCGCGCCATCGCCATTAAACCAGCCGAGATATCCATCATAAATCGCCCGCACCGACCAGCGCACCGTGCCGTAATATTCCTGCAGATAGGGATGATTTTTAAGATGCGGCGGCAATTCGACAAACTCCACAAGCGCACCAGGGTCCATCCCCATATTCATGCCGCGCACAGTTTGATCGTGTACGAAGCGAATGCCGTCGGCATAGGCGGTGAGCAAATCGCTGATTGTCTCGCGGCCGGAGACCGGCCTGGTATGGCTCGGCACAAGATGTTCCGCGCCAAGCGCCCGCATCGCATCCAGGCTCTGCGCCCATTTCACGACATCTCGATAACTTGTGCCGCGGATGGTGTAGAGATTAGGGAACGCCTTGTAGATATTATCGCCCGGCATCAGTACGTTTTCATCGGGCAGGTAAACATAAGTATGATCGTCGGTCTCGCCCGGCGCGTTCTGCAAAATGACTTTGCGCCCGCAAATCTCCGTCTCCAGACGATCACTGTAAGTGATCGTCGGCGGCAGATAGCCGATTGAACCGCCATTCGGCCCGGTAACGCCTAGCCCCGGGCCGAGCCCGGCATTGATAAAGCCATTATCGCCGGCATCAAGATAGGTCCCGAACATCCGCGCCGAACGCCGCGACAAAATCGGCCGGATAATATTGACCGCCTTGTCAACTTCGCCCGCGGTCGTCTCATGGGCGTAAATATCGATATCGCGACCGTTTTTCACAGCACCCGCCGCAAACACATCCGCGCCGAACACATGGTCGGCATGGTTATGGGTGTAGATTATCGCTGCAATCGGTAAATCTGTGAGCTGATTAAATTCAGCGGAGATCGCTTGCGCAATTTCGCGGCTCTCGGTGGTGTCGATAATAAATGCGCAAGTCTGTCCTTTGACCAATATGGAATTTCCAAGCCCGAAACCGATCGCGACAGTGATGCTGTCGGTCACCGCCACAACATCGCGGCGCAGCTCGTTGGAGTGACCTTCTAGGCCCTTAGCGGCGGCGCCTGATGAAGGCGGTGCGGCCGGCGCCGGCGCGGCGCGTTCCCCCTCGCCCTCCCTTCCGCATGCGGCAACCGTCAATATCGCAAGTGCGATAATTCCGTTGCGATTTATCATGAGCGCGCCTCCTCGGTGTTAGGCAAACAACGTCCCGCAGATCGCGGCCCAACGTCAATCGATTTGCGCAGCCGCGCAGGCCAGGCGCAAGCAATACCGGTTAAAAGCTAGCGCGCAGATGCGCTTTACTGTGGCCGGTGCAGCAGACTCGCAACCTCGCCATAACGCACTGCAAGGCCGGCCCAGTCGTGTTGACGCACGCCATACTCTCGGTTTTGTGACCGGCTGGTTTGGCTCGCCGTCTTGACGCTCCGGCATTTAGGTGTAGATACACGCCCATGACCAGAACCCGACCCCATATGAGCGATCCCGGTAATTGCCTGTGCTTTAATTTGCAGCGCGCCGCACGACTGGCCGCGCGCGCCTATGATGATGCGTTGGCGCCTGCCGGGCTAACATCAGCGCAGTTTTCCGCGCTCGCGGTTCTCGCCAAGGCCGGCCCGTTGACGACCAGCAGCTTTTCTAAAGCGATGGAGACCGAGCGCACAACATCGACGCGCAACCTTGCGCTTATGGAAAGCCAGGGCCTCGTTAAACGCAAAGCCGGCGATGATAAACGCGTCCGGCTGATCGATATTACTGCGCGCGGGCGCAAGCGCTTTGAGGCGGCAGCGCCGTTGTGGCGCGCGGCGCAAAAATCTCTGGCGGCAAAACTTGGTGAGGCGAATGCAGCGGGCGTCCTGAAACGCACGCAAGGTGTGGTCGCGGCTTTAGAATAAAAATTTTATCAATATATGTGTAACTACACTTAAAGGAGAAAACTGATGACCACACAAACCTACGATGCTGAGAACGCCAATCCAAGGCGCGACCAGGGCTTCACCACATCCGAACCGGCGCCAGACAACAAACGCAAACTCTCCCGAACGCCTTATGTCTGGGCAATCCTTAGCGTCTGGGGCTACGCCGCTTTCGCCCTGAGCCAGAACGGCGTCTTTCAAAGCACAGCGGCAACGCCGCCCATCGCCGTCGCCATCGCCGCGCTTGGCCCCGGGCTGGTATTTTTATCTGTATACAGTGTTTTAGCGCCATTGCGGCGTTGGGTCGATGGGCTCGATCTTGCGGAAGTCATCGCATTACAGGCCTGGCGCATTTTAGGCTTTACGTTCCTCGCCTTTTGGGGACTTGGCGAGCTCCCCGCAGTGTTCGCCTTGCCGGCCGGCATTGGCGACATGGCCGTCGGCCTGGCCGCGCCCGCCGTCGCGCTCGCCGTAGAGCGCCGCAGCAAAGGCTGGCGCATCAGCGCCTATGGGCTGATCGCCGCCGGGAGTTTCGATTTTATCGTCGCCTTCGCAACCGGCATCCTGTCGCGCCAAGGCGGCGCGCTCGATTTCGACGGCCATGTCGCTTCAAGCCTGCTTGGCGTTGCGCCCTTAAGCCTATTCCCGGCCTTCATCGTCCCGGCGTTTTTTATCCTGCATATCATCGCGCTGCTCAAACTGCGACGCGCATAAATGAAACAAACCCCGGCGGGATGATGTTCCGCCGGGGTGCGTAGCGCACCTTATGCATGCGTTGAATCCCATGCCGCCATCCTTCGCGACGGGCCTTTGGCCCTCCTCAGGATGAGGTTTTTAGTATTTTAAACCTATACCTCATCCTGAGGAGCGAACCGATAGGTTCGCGTCACGAAGGATAGGCCGTTTCTTGGGCCATAAAATATCAGCAACGCCGTATGCAAGCCTTCATTCGCTCTACTTCGCGCGGCGCCATGGCGCGGCGATGTAACGGCCTTTCTGGTGCGCGCGAAACAGAAAATATAACGCCAGAATGAGCCCGATGATGATGGTGACCACCGACGCTTCAACCCCGAAAGCGCCGCCGGTCATCAGCTCCGGGCCAGACATTGTCGTGTCGAGATAACCCTCTTGCGCGAAGCCGGAAACCGCGCCGCCATAAACGCCGCCAAGGGTGAAGTTCCAGCCCGCATGAAGGCCGATCACCACCCACAGCCGGCGCGTCACCATATAGACCGCCGCCAGTAAAACCCCCGCCTCAAGCGCGATGGCAAGCGCGGCGGTGAGCGTTGCATTGTCATTGCCAAGATGCAGCGCGCCAAACAAAGCCGCGCTGAACAGCAGGGAAATCCAGGTGCCGAGCCATTCCTCGATGATGCGGAAAATTACGCCGCGCAGCGCGATTTCCTCAATAAACCCGGTGACCACCGCCGCAATCAACGGCGCGGCAAGAAGGTCGATGCTGCGCACGCCGTTGACCTCGAAATATCCCAGTACATAAAGAACACCGATCACCGATGAGATGAATCCTGCGCCAATCAGCATGCCGATAAATAATTCCGGGACTGCATAACGGGCGGAAAATTCCGTCACCGCGCGCCCTTCAATAAGCCGCACCAATACCCAGTAAGAAAAGCACGCAGCAAAGATTGCAAAGCCTGCATTCAACGCCGCTGCAGCATTTGCATTTTCTATCGCCAATCTAGCGGCTACGGCCTGCCCAAAACTTCCCGCCGCAAACACAAAGCCGAGCAGCAAGGCAATGCCGAGGACAAGTCGCGTCAGCGGGTATCTGATAATTGTTGTCATCTTCGGCGCCTCTGCTTCGTTCAAAGCCCAAGCAAGTTGTCATTTACGGCGGCCGGCGCAGCAACTGAACCGGCGCGGCGCCAGGCGACGCCGTCATGACAGGCCGCATCCGCCCATTCATCTTTTTCGCTGAAAATACTGATCCGCTGGGTAAACTCAACGCACCGGACCGGGCGCCGTCGGGGGCCGCCGGCAAGCAGCAGTTCCGTTCCCGGCGCCTTGACGGCCAGGCTTTTATGGATATAGCCGCGCACCTTGCCATCAACCGCCGCCAGCATCCATGTCCCATCAGTCAGCCTACCGACGATTTCAACGCCCGAACCGGCCGGCAACACTTCGGCAATCTTATATTGCGTGCCCGGGCCGATGCGGATGTTGGAATTGCGGGTGAGGACATAAAGCCCAAGCTCGGTCTCCATCACATAGCCGACATCGATATCGGCGCGCGCAAGCGCAATGCGCGCATTCGGATCAGGCCGTAGGTTGGCGATGGAGTACCCGCCCGGCATCACAATACCCGCCGCCCGCACGCCGCGCCAGCGCTGCGGCTTGCCGCTCTGCACCGCCGCAATGACAGCGCCGCCAAGCGCCTTGCGATCGCTGGAAGCAAGCTTCACCGACAGGGCTGAGCCAGCAGCGAAATTCTCCGCTTCATCGCTAAGGCCGAGCGATGACAGGCTGGAGCAGCCGCCAAGCGTGAGCGCGGCAAGGCAAGCAAGACAGAAGGAGCGCGGCCAAAACATAAGCGGGGACCTTTCAAACAACATAGCTTCCAGGTTGGCATATTTAAGGCCAGATGTGGAGGGCGTCGGTGACGACGTCATAAAAACTGGTTAATCGAGAAACGTCCGTCCCTCACGGTCCTCGATTTCGACGATCCACAGATCCGGGTCGATGGCGATCTCTTTCTTGAGCCAGGCGTCGATCTTGTCTTCGCTCAGATCATCTTCAAACGGCTCGCGCCAGACCGGGGCGCCATCAAGGTCGCGGCTCTGAACGAATAGCTTCGCCGCCCCGCGCCCAAGATAGATTTTGACCGCGACCGCACCCGCATCAGGGTCGCCCTTGCGCGCCACCGTTGCAAATGCGCCCTCGCCTTGCGCCCGGCGCATATGCGCGGTGACGCGGATTTCAGTTTTAAGGCGCGGTTCGGTCACGGCCCCGCATCCCGCGGCGCTGGCTTCGGGATCGCCGCATGGCCGGGTTTGCGAAACGGGTCGAGCGCAAGATTGGCGAAACTGTCGGGCATGATTGCTTCCGGGCCTTCAATGCCAAAAATTTCATCCCTCCGCAGGCGATCGGATGGGGTAAACGTGCTGAACATCTGGTCCCTCACAGAAAAAATCGTACCGAGATTGGTGTCGAGATATTCCGGCGCCGCTGAGTGATGCAGGCGAGGAATATGCGGTGTCACCAGGATGCGCGAGGCCACGCGTTCGACGGATGGCGCCAGCGCAATGTTGGTATGGGTGAAGGTGTTGATCACAGACAGCACCACAAAATTGACCACAATCGCCTCCTCCGGCAGGCCGAGGAGGAACACCACCGGCAGGTCAATGACCGAGCGCAGCAGCGCCTCAAACGGGTGAAACCGCAGCGAGGTGGTTGCATCAATATGCGCGTCGCCATGATGGGTGCGATGGGTGCGCCACAGAAAATACCATTTGTGTAAAGCGCGATGGACGCCATAGGCGACCAGATCAAAAGCGATGACCGCCGTCAGCGCCGTTGCCCAAAATGGCGTCGAAATCTGATTAAACAATCCAATGCCGCGCACCTCCGCGATCACCGCGGCGCCATAGGACGACAATAACGGAAGCAAGCCGAGAAGGATAAACCCGTAAAAACTCATCGATGCATTACGCACCCAGCGCGCCAGGCTGATTTTCACGCCGCGTCGCCACGGCATGATCGCTTCCAGCACCAGCGCCGACGCCAGCACCCCAAGAGCAAAATAAAGTCCCGTCACGCCTTTGAAAAAATCCATATTGATTGGCCTGCTGATCTCTCAATGGCGCCGGTGTTCAGCGCTTTAGCATAAAACTCTATTGCCCCTGCATGCTAGTCTGATTTTTGAGCCGTGCAACAAACGCTACAGCTGCGCCGTTTTGGCGCATGAGCGCAAAGACTAAGCGCGAGCTGTCTGCGCCAGACACAACCATGGCGGGCTGTGCGTTGCAATCAACCTTGCCAAACTGTATCATTTTGGGAGACGGCAGGTTTGGCTGTCTCTACGGTAGGAATGGGGGAGTGAAATATTTCACGATTGCGCCGGCGTTGCGCGGTTCTGCTGCGATTGCCGGAACAATGAAACCCGTAAATCAAGGAGTGATGAGGATGACGAAATATATTATAGCGGGCGCTCTGACGCTGATGTCAACGGCGGCCTTAGCAGGCCAGGCTTGGGATGAAGTGCCGGAAATGAGCGCTGGCGCGGGTGTTGCAGCGGTTGCGTTGCTGATCGGCGTTGCCGCGATTATTCGCGAGCGCAGCAAACGTAAATAGAGGGGATATAACGATGACGAAATTTATTTTGGCGGGAGCCTTTGCTTTGATGTCGACGGCGGCCTTAGCTGGCGAGCCTTGGGTTGAAGTGCCGGAAATGAGCGCCGGCGCTGGCGTTGCCGCAGTTGCGTTGCTGATCGGCGTTGGTGCGATTATTCGTGAGCGCAGCAAACGAAAATAAACCAACCATAAGAACGGGGAGACAATGACGATGAAAAATCTTACGATCATAGGCGCGTTGGCGCTGCTTACGGCGCCTGCAAAAGCGACGGACTACATGGACTGCAATGTATCTTCAGTCACATCTGCAATAAAGAATTTGGTGGTTATTGCAGAACCATGCAACCAAGTGCCTGAAATGAGCGCTGGCGCGGGCGTGGCGGCGATTGCATTGCTGGTCGGCGTTGCCGCGATTATTCGTGAGCGGACCAAACGCAAATAGGCTTTGATTTCGTTAACCATTAAGACGGCCCTTCACCTTCGTGGAGGGCCGTTTCCTTGCGTGTTTTCTTAGCCGCCATACGCACCCGCGCGCAGCATGGCGTATTTCTGGCATCCCCGCAGGTCGTTAGCTTTTGCTTCCAGAGGCGCGCGCGGTTATAAATAGACGTGGCTGAGACATCTTCATACCCAACAAGTGCGGCGCCCGGAAGCACGCCTGTGATATTGCGCGGGGCGCTAATTTTAACGCTGGCGCTGATTGAGCTGCCGGTTCTGGCATTCCTTTACGACCCGATGACAATTAACGCCACCGACCCGCGCTGGCTGACGGCGCGTGAATGGTTACGGGAAATGGTCCCTGCCGCGATCTTTTTTGGCGTCGCGCTCGGCGTCTTGCTGACCCCGCAGCGGCGCGCACTGCTTGCTGATTGGCGATCGGCAGCAGCTCGGCGCGGTTGGGCGCCGTGGACGCTCGCCAACCTTATCGGCTTTGCCGTCCTTGCCGTTGCGACCGTCGCGTTTAACGCCTATGGCGCAAGCCTTAGCAAGCCGCCTTGGGCTTTATTTGGCTTATGGAGCGTCGGCGTGATCGGCCTTTATGTTCCGTTGGCGCTGGCGTTAGCGCCGATCCCATTCTTTGTGCGACTGATAGATCGCGAAAAATGGATATTCACCCTGGCGGGAGGCGCTGCGGGATTTGTCACCGGCGCCTCGGTACTGTCGCGACAGTCCTGGAATTTTCTTTCCGAGGCCACGTTCCAGGTCTCCGCCTTTATTCTTAGCCTTTACGAAAAAGATGTGTTCGTCGATCCGGCGCGGCGCCTGCTCGGGGCGGATGGGTTCATTGTCAGCATTGCCGCCGCCTGTTCCGGCTATGAAGGGATCGGTCTGGTGACGGTGTTTTTGACAATATATCTGTGGGTATTCCGCGCCGCGTTGCGGTTTCCGGGCGTCTATCTGATCTTGCCGGCGGGCATTGCCGCAATCTGGATATTAAACAGCGTGCGCATCGCCGCGCTGATTAGTCTCGGCGCTCATGCCTCGCCAGAGGTCGCCATCGCCGGGTTTCATTCCCAGGCCGGGTGGATGATGTTCCTGATCGTGACGATAGGCATTATGCTGGCGACCCACCACATTGGGTTTTTCCGCAACGAGACCGCGCATGCGTCAGACGCTGTGCCCGCCCCGGCCTTTCGCGAAGCGATGTTTTTACTGACGCCGTTCCTGGCGATGACGGCTGCGGGGATTGTCGCCGCCGCTTTCACCGCCGACGGTTATTGGCTTTATAGCTTGCGGGTGATTGCGATTGGCGCGGCGCTTGTCGCCGGCTGGCGGTTTTATCGCAATCTTGCCCTGCCGGAGAACTTGCGCGCTTACGCCGAGCCGGCGCTGATTGGCGCAGGCGTCGGTATTGCTTGGATTGCGAGCGATCCCGGACGCGGTGAGGCGAGCGATCTCGGCATATGGCTGGCGGGCATGCCAGCGGCGATGGCGGCTTTCTGGATCGTTATGCGCACCATCGGCACAATCCTCCTTGTGCCGATTGCCGAAGAGCTCGCCTTTCGCGGCTATCTACACCGCAAACTGATCGCCGACCGCTTTGAGGCGGTGGCTGAAGGCGCCTTTACCTGGAAGGCGTTCGTTATCTCATCAGTTTTGTTCGCGGCGCTGCACGACCGCTGGCTCGCCGGCGGCCTCGCCGGCGCCGCCTTCGCGCTCGCGCTGTATCGCTCTGGCAAAGTCTCTGGCGCCATCATCGCGCTTATGTCGGCCAATGCAGTGATCGCCTTCTGGGCGATTGCCTTCGGGCAGTGGAGTTTGCTTTAGGCGCCGTTAAAGCGACGCCTTATTCCTGATAATAATCACCTGACGGCGGTTGCGCCAACATGCTCATCAGGGCCTGTATGTCATCAGGCGATATCGCAGCTGCGGCGACTTGATGATCTTCGACCGAACTCCATTTCTCGATAACAATAATGGTTTCCTGCATATCAACCGCCGAAAGGATCTCATGGGAAATATAGCCATGCGCGTTCTCAATCGGTTGCACGGCCTCAGCTAAAGTTTGTTTCACTGTTTCGGCTTGTCCCGGTTGAGCCGTAAATGTGTTGATGCGCGTAATCACGGCCTCACCACCCGGCGCCTCTGCGAACGCGCTGAACAACGATATCCCAGCAATAACTATTGCCGCGCCGGCAAACATTTTGATTCGTAACGCCGTCATGTGAACCTCTGAGTAAATATGCGCCAGTTTACGCCGCATCCGCGGCGCGGTCGCGGCGATAGGCGTTGACGCGGTCGAGCTGGCTTTGGATGTCGCAGGCCGATGGGCTGACGGCAGGGCTTTGCCCGCCGGCAAATGCGCGCCGCACCGGCAGGGTAAAGCGCGCGCTCGTGCCTTTGCCGGGTTCTGATTGCAGCCGCAAGGCGCCGCCATGCAGCTTGGCCAGCGAGAACGCCAGCGACAGGCCGAGGCCTGAGCCTTTTGCTCCGCGTACGCCATTTTGATGGGTGTCGGAATATCGCCCACCCTGTTTGGCCAGCACCATTGCGTTCATGCCAATGCCGGTGTCGCGCACGGTGAAATCGAGCGCGCCGCATTTTTCTTCAACCGACAATTCAATCTCGCCTTCGGCTGTAAACTTCACCGCATTGGTGAGGAGGTTGATCAGGATTTGTTTGACTACGCGCGCATCAATCATGGTTTCGGGCAGGTCGGGCGCAATATTGACCCGCAAGGAAAGTCCCGCCCGCGCCGCCTCGCTGCGGATCATCGCGGCGCATTCGCGCGCTGCCGGTCCCGGCGCGGCCAGCACGGGATTGAGACCATAGCGCCCGGTCTCCACCTTGGCGTAGTCAAACAGCGATGCGATCAGCTCTTGCAGATGCGCGCCTGCGGCATGGATATCGCCGACATATTCGGCGTATTTCTCATGCCCGAGCGGGCCATAGGTCTCCGCCCGCATCGCATCGGCAAAACCCATAATCGCGTTGAGCGGGGTTTTCATCTCATGGCTTAAATTCGCCATCAACTCAGGCGGCGCGGGTGTGGGCGTTGGATTTGATTCAGGCGATATTTGCGGCGCGGATTGCACGCCAACCGAATGCGGCATCGCCTGGCGGGCGACGCGCTCTTCGGCGATGCGCGTCTCGCGGCTTCGCGCCAACTCCTCGCTGCGGTCGCGAATGAGCGCCATCAAGCGGCCGCGGCCAAGCGGCGTAAAGGTGATTTCCGCCAGCGCCGCCGCCCGGCGCACCCGCAACAGCCGGAAATTTGCGCGCAGCCGGCTCGCCGGCGCATAAGCGCTAGTCGTCGCCGCAACCATCGCCGCGCGCACCGCCGCACGGTCCTCCCGGCGGACAAAATCAAACAATGAGCGGCCGACCAGATTGCCCGCCGCGCCAATCATCTCCGCCGCCGATGGCGAGACTTCCAGGAAAATGCCGTCATCATACAGCGAGGCCACTATATCGCCGGTTCCGCCGCGCCAGACCGGGCCGCCGCGCGCAGCCGAGGCGAGCTTTTTAATGAGGGCAATAGGGCGAAATTCCATGGGATATCAGAGGTCTGGGGCCGCTGCCTTCTTAACTATTTCGACAGATTCGTTAACGCCGGTTCACCATGGAGCGATTGTCGTTAATAAAGACTGAATGAGCAAAAACCCCATAAAAATTGCATATTGGTCCCCGAACGCTCGAATTTGGTGATAATTCAGTTAGGATCGTCAGCGCGGTGTTAATCGATAGGGCGGTAATGTGACGGGCATGTCGGGGGGGCTTTTGCGCGCCCGATGGACTGTCACATTCTGGGAGAAGTTATCTATGTCGCGTAACAGATTGCAAAACCCGGCGAGCGCCGCTGCGTGTTTTGCCCCGCTTAGGGCCCGCCGCCGAACCGCCTCCAAACCACTGATTATCGCTGCCGCCCTCGCTGTCGGCTTTGCCGTCACCGGCGTTTCCGCCGACACGCTGGCGCAACCCAAAGACGAAGCGCTGGAGCGCGCGGCCGCCAACTATATCCGCTTTCGCGAAGATGTTTCAGCGATTGAGGCGATGACGTTTGACAACGCCAAAGTCACGCGCGAGGCGCATCGCCGCCTGGCCGCGCATGATTCTAGCGAATTATCATCCGGCTGGGTCGCCTATGCGGCGCTGGTCGCCGCCGACACGCCGGAATTTGCCGCCGCGCTCAAGAAAGAAATGAAGAAGAAAAAACGCCGCAACGAGCTTGGCGGCGCCAAAGGCCTGCTCTCGCATCTGGCCCAGGACCCGTCTTACGCCCGCAAGCTCCCCGGCGCCAAAAAAGCCATCGCCGCCATTCTGGCCATGACCGCCCATGACGGCGCGCGCATCGCCGCGCTTGGCGAAGCGTTCAAGACCCAGGCCTATGCGATGCAGAAAACCAAATGGGGCAAGCAACGCATTGCCGGCAGTCAGGAACGCATCAAGGACGCCTCCGCCTATCGCCGCAACCGCGGCGCCGCGACCGCGCCGTCGCTTGTGCACTCTAGCGAAGGCGGCGTCATCGCCCCCTCGCTCGCCAGCGCCAATGCAAATTGGGACGCCAACTGGGGCGAGGATGCGCCGGCCAGCGCCATGAGCGAGAAAAACGCGCAAGTGATTATGGACCGTGTGCTGAACTTAGCGGCGCGCTATTCCACCGGGACGCTCAATGCCACCGTCGTCAGCGCCTACGCCAAGAACAACAAATCCGACCGCTGCCTGTCGATGGCCAAGCTGACGCTCGACCAATGCATCGCCGCCACGCGCACGCCCTATGAAGAAGCGTTCTGCCTCGGCGAGCACGGCCTTAACGATATCGCCACATGCGTCGGCTGGGTCGGCGCCCCGTCATCATAAAACTGGCGTCTTAAAGCTGGCGTCATAAAACTATAAACTTGCACGACAATAAAAAGGCCGCTCGTTATGAGCGGCCTTTTTTCTGCGCCCTGCGTTTGGCGCGTTGTTTGAGCTTGTGACCAACCTCGGCGATCGCCTCAAGCGCCGGCAACAAGGCGCGACCATCGCGCGTCAGCGCATATTCGACCGAGGGCGGCGAGGTTGGCTTGACCGCGCGGCTGACAATGCCTTTTTCCTCAAGCTGTTTCAGCCGCACCGTTAAAACTTTTGCCGAGATCGGCGGAATATCCACCCGCAGCTCGCTGAACCGGCGCGGGCCGGCGGTGAGATTCCACAAAATATTCGGCGCCCAGGCGCCGCCGATCACCGACATGCATTGCGACAGCGGGCAATCATGAGGGACGGGCGGGCTTTGGTTTTTGCGAATTTTCAAGGCCATGAGATGTCCATCAGTTACCGGTTGGAAACTCTATAATTCGGTTTCAATAGAAAATCTAGTTTACAAAGGTAACTAGTGTTTGTAAATCAGCGCCTCATCCGCAAGCAAACCTCAAGGATTATCCTTCATGAAACTCTATTATATGCCCGGCGCGTGTTCCCTCGCCTCTCATATTACCCTGCGTGAAGTCGATGCTGATTTTTCGCTTGAAAAAGTCAATGTCAAAGAACAAAAAACTGAAAGCGGCGAGGACTACTCCAAGGTCAATCCGAACGGATATGTTCCGGCGCTGCGCTTTGACGATGGCGATATTCTGAATGAGGGCGTGGCGGTGTTGCAATTCCTGGGCGAACAATATCCCGACGCAAAGCTTCTGCCGGCGCCCGGAACGCGCGAGCGCGCCCGCGTCGTGCAACATCTCAGCTTTATCGGTTCAGAGCTGCACAAGGCCTTTGCGCCGTTCTTCTCCGACACGCTTGAGGGCGAGGCGCGCACCGCCGCCGAGGAAAAAGTCGCCAAACGCATGGGCTATATTGAAACCCTGCTTGCCGACGGGCGGACTTATCTGACCGGCGACCAGTTCACCATCGCCGACGCTTACCTTTTCGTGGTTGCAAACTGGACGAACTTTGTCGACATCGATTTGGGCCAATGGCCGAATGTCGCCAGCTTCGCCAAACGCGTCGCCGCGCGGCCGACGGTTGAGGCGGCGATGAAGGCCGAAGGCCTGCTCCAATAACAACGCGGGCGCCGGCGCCGCCAATGGGAGACAATCCATGCCTTACGTGAACATAAAAATCACCCGCGAGGGCGGCGTGACGCCGGCGCAAAAAGCCGAACTTATCAAGGGCGCGACGGAACTCCTCCAGCGCGTCCTCAACAAGTCGCCGGCGACAACTTTCGTGGTGATCGACGAAGTTGAGCTCGAAAACTGGGGGATCGGCGGCCTGCCTGTGGAGGACTATCGCCGCCAGGCGAAGGAATGAGGCGGGCGCTATGTGCGCTTGCCGCGCATTGTTGCCTTTACTCCGCTGGCATATTACCTCACGCCCATGGCCAGTTTCGATGATATTCGCGCCGACTTTGAATTCCTTGATGCGTGGGATGAGCGCTATAAATATCTCATCGATCTCGGCCGCGAGCTTGCGCCCTATCCGGAAGCGCATCGCGATGACCGCCACAAGGTGCGCGGTTGCGCCAGCCAGGTCTGGCTCTATGTGAAAGATGACGGCGCGACGCTCTCATTCAAGGGCGACAGTGACGCGCATATCGTCAAAGGCTTGGTCGCCTTGTTGATCGCTTTATATTCCGGCAAAAGCGCCGCCGATATTCTCGCCGTTGATCCGGCGGCGGCGCTTGCGCCCTTCGACCTCAAAGACCATCTGACGCCGCAGCGCTCCAACGGGCTCCACTCGATGGTTAACCGGATACGCGCCATCGCCGCTGAAAAAGCGGGTGAAGATTAACGCCGGGTCAAAAAAGATTTGCCCTTTGGCGCAGTTTCGTTCGCTACCTCCTTGCCAGACCGCCATTCGCGCAATCGGGCGCGCATGCGCTTTTCCATAAACTCCAATTGCAAATCGAAAACCGGACCGTCGCGGCGGTCTTCAATATTGATGCAAGCATGGCTCACCGTGGAACGCTCACGTTCGAAAATCTCGGCGACCTCGTTCAGGGTGAGCTGGCCGACCACATGCGCCAGATACATGGCCGTCTGGCGGGCCAGCGCCAGCTCGCCGAGGCGGTTTTCAGTCCGCAACGCTGCGTGCGGTATGCCATAAGCCTCGCAAACAACCTCTCTGGCCATGCGCGCCACCACCCTGCAAGCATGTTCCGAAAAGGCGTTTTGTTGTTCTACCATTGACGTCTCCCGCTCATGTTAAACCGGCAAAGCGCGCCGGTCACATGAACAAGGATAAGACTTGAGTTTAAGTTGAGGATAAGTTTACGAGCGTGTTTGACGCCTGGTTAAAACTTAACCTTAAGCGGGGAGCGAAACAGCGTCACCCAAGGAAAGACAAGATCAAAACAAAGCCAAGCAAAACCGCAGTCCACAACGCCATAAAGCCTATCGGCCAGGAGCGCGCCATTTGTCCTTCCGGGCCATGCATGGCGTAAATTCTTGCCATCAGAGCGTGTATGCGGCCGGCGAAAATCCCCCATAGCGCGTTCCATGTTGCGCGCGACGCACCACTTGCCCATGACAGCAGTGCCCGTCCCGGCACCCGCCACAGCCAATCAACGTCGAGATTGGTCGACGGGATTTCCGGCGGATACCATTTGATCAACACCAACACCGCGAAGGCCAACACCGCCCATAGGAGCAGCTGTAACTGCTCGATGATGTGATAGGCGGTGTAGGGTTCATAGCCGGCGATTTGTTCCTGGTTTGGCAACAGCGCGAAAAGCGGCTCGGGGAAAACGCCGATGCCAATGGAAAGCACTGCGGCAATCGACATCGCCACCAGCATACCAATCGGCGCCTCTTTCGGACGCTTGCCGCTGTCATGGCCGAAGAATGTGAAATAAGGGATTTTGATGCCCGCATGTTCAAGCACCCCGGCGGAGGCAAATAACAACGTCAGCCAGATCCAGAACATGCCCGCGCCGCCGGCGCCGTCGATGATGAGGCCCTTGGTGACGAAACCGGCAAAGAACGGAAACGCCGAAATCGACAAGGCGCCGATGATGCAGAACGTCATGGTGAGCGGCATGGTGCGGTAAAGGCCGCCAAGCTCGGTCGCCTTCGACGTGCCGGTGCGGAACATCGCCGCGCCCACCGCCATGAACAACAGGCTTTCAAAGATGATGTTGCTGAACGCATAACCGGTGGCGCCGTTGAGCGCGCCGGCGGTGCCAATGCCGATGCCGACCACCATAAAGCCGACCTGGTTGTTGATGGAATAGGTCAACACTTTACGCAAATCGTTTTCGATCAGCGCAAAGAAAATCGGGAATATCGTCATCACCGCGCCGATATAAATCAGCTCATTTGTGCCCGGAAACGCCCGCGCCAGCGCATAGACCGCAAGCTTGGTGGTGAACACCGACAAGATGATGGTGCCAGAGATGGTCGATTTCGGATAGGCGTCCTGCACCCAGGTGTGGAGCAGCGGAAACGCGCATTTAATCCCGAAGGCGAGGAACATCACGAGGGCGGAAAGTTTTATCGCGCCCGAGGCATCACGCAGGCCGACTAAGTCAAACGCCAGCGATCCGGTCTCGCGAAAGATGAGCACAATCCCGGCGAGCAACATCACGCCGGACAGAACCTGTATCGCCAGATAGCGCATGCCGGAAACATACGTCGCGCGCGTGCCCGGCGCCCAGACCAGAAACACCGATGTGATCGCGGCAATCTCCCACCACACAAACAGCGTGATCATATCGCCGGCGAGCACACCGCCAAGCGCGGCTGCCGGATAGGCGAGCGTTGCAAAGTTCTGCGCCCGGTCTTTTTGGCCCCAGGCGTAAATAATGTTGAGCGCGGCGGCGATATGGAACGCGATGGCGAACAATCGCGACAACCGGTCGAGCCGCAGCGTGACGATTTGCTCGCCAAACAGCGTGATCGCGCCATATTCGCCAAGCCCGAGCGTCGACAGCTTAATCGCCGATAGCGCCGTGGCGATCAGCAATATCGGGCTCGCCAGATGGCGCGGCGTGGCGATGCACATGAGCGCACCCACCATCATGATGATCGCGGGATTGCCGGCAAAGAAAGCAAAGATGCTACTCGCGCTCATCGTAATACTCCTCCTTGCGGCCAACAAGCTTGCGCAAATGCTGGCCGGCGAGCACGATGAAGGCGAAGGCGACAAACCCGTAAATCGCAAAGAACACCGGCGCGCGTTCGACATCGAAATGCGGATGCGGGTTGTGCCAGGCCGGGTTGAGCCCGGCCAGCCCGGCGGCAATCGCCGAGACGGTCAGTATACCGATAAAAATGCGGATGAAGGTCGGGTTATCGGCCCAACCGGGTTTTTCTTGGTTATTTTCAGGATGTTCAGCCATCGTGTCGCTCCTTGGCTGTCGCCAGGACTACCTCCCCTTGAAAAGGGGAGGTCGAAATCTCTGATTTCGGGTGGGGATCAAAGCGTGGCGTGATCCCCCCCTTTTTAAGGGGGGGATTAACGCCGGGATTGAATTCAAATTCCAACATCACCCACCCCCAACCAGCGGCAGCAAGAACCGATAGAGCGGGTCGATGAAGAAGAACAATGCGATGACGCCGGCGGCTGTGAATATCGGCGGCGCGATGCACAAGATTGGCGCTTCTTTCAACGCGCCCCAGTCGATGAAGGCGCCGCCGGCGCCTTGGGGTTTGGCGCCGTCTTGCGCCGGGTTCATGTAAAACGCCTGTACGGGTATCGACAGCAAGTAGACCACATTAACGATGGACGAGATAATCAGCACCACGATAATCGCCAGTTGTCCGGCGTCAGCGGCGCCCCACATCAGGAAAAACTTCGGCCACGATCCGGCCATGGGCGGCAGGCCGACGATAGACATCGCGCCAAGGAAGAACGCACCGAAAGTGAACGGCATCACCCGGCCGAGACCGCGCATTTCGGAAATCAGCGTCTTGTGATGGGCCACATAAATCGCGCCGGCGCACATGAACAACGTCATCTTGCCAAGCGCATGGGCGGCGATCTGCATCGCCCCCCCCATCACCCCCATTTGGGTTGCGAGCATGGCGCCAAGCGTGATGTAGGACAGTTGCGAGACAGTCGAATAGGCAAGCCGCGCTTTCAGATTATCCTGGTTCATGGCAATCGCCGAGGCGAGCAATATCGACCCGGCCGCAATCCACATGAACGGGATTGAGGCGCCAGTATCCTTGAGGAGATCTATCCCGAAAATATAGACGACGATTTTTAAGATCGCGAACACCCCCGCCTTGACCACCGCCACGGCGTGCAGGAAGGCCGAGACCGGCGTCGGCGCGACCATCGCATTGGGCAGCCACGGATGCACCGGCATCAACGCCGCCTTGCCGATGCCGAAAGCGTATAGCCCCAGCAAGATGCCGACAATCGGGCCCGCCGCATCAACATGCTGGGCGAGAAGGCCGCCCTCCACGAAATCAGTGCTCCCGGTGATGACATAGGTCCAGACAATCGCCGGCAGGAACAGCCCGATTGATGTCGCCATCAACACGCCAAGATAAATCCGCCCACCGCGGCGCGCGGCCTCGTCGCCCTTATGGGTGACCAGCGGGAAGGTCGATAGCGTCAACACTTCATAGAAGATAAACAGGGTGAAGAGATTGGCCGCAAACGCAACGCCAATCGCCGCAGAAATCGCCACTGCAAACGACATGTAAAATCGCGTCTGGTGCTTCTCATTGCCGGCGCGCATATAGCCAATGGAGTAAACCGAAGTCACCAGCCACAGGCCGGAGGCGATGACCGCAAACAAAGCGCCCAAGGGTTCGGCCTGGAATGCAATCGGCAGGCCGTCAATGACTTCCAGCGCCTGAAAGCCGGGGCGCTGGCCGGTGCTGACGGCGATAAAGATCGTTACCGTCAGCGCAAAGAGGATAGCGCCGGTAATCAGCGTCGCCGCCTCGCGCAGATTGGGCGATTTGTCGAGCAGCCATATGGCCAGGCAGCCGAGCAGCGGAACCCACAACGCCAGCGGAATGGCGAGACCGGGAGAGATCATATCTGCACCTCCCATATATCTCTCCACCGCTCATCCCCGCGGAAGCGGGGACCCAGCCCCTCGCGATGAATCTCGATGTCTCTGGATCCCGGATAGCGCGCTTTGCCAACGAAATCAGAGATTTCTGGCAAACCGGCTTCCGGGATGAGCGGGGTGTGCTGGTTCATGGCGCGCCTCCCGCAACCAGCATTAAGGCTTCCGCGGCGCGCGCAGCCATGTCGCCGGTGAATTCCGTGCGAACCCCGAAATAAATATTGGCCGCCACCAGCACCCACATGGGGATCAGCATCGACATCGGCGCCTCTTTTGCCGCCGCATAGGGTCCCTCGCTTGGCGGCTCGCGCAACAACATCATTTCCGCAACCCGCCCGATATAGGCCATCGCAATCAAGGAGCTCGCGACTATCAGGAACGCTGCATACCAGTGACCGGCGGCGAAGGCTGCGGTGAGCAAATACCATTTGGAAATAAACCCGACCGTGAGCGGCACGCCGATCAGCGACAGACCGCTGAGGATGAACGCCCATGTGGTCACCGGCATGCGTTTGGCAAGCCCGGCAAACGCCTGAATGGAATGACTGCCGGTGCGGAAGACGACGCAGGCCACCGCCATGAACAAGGCGCCCTTCATCAGCGCGTGATTGAGAATATGCACCAGCGACGCCGTCAGCCCTTCAACCGTTGCGAAGGACAAGCCCAGCAACATGTAGCCGATTTGCGCCACCGACGAATAGGCGAGCATGCGTTTTACATCATCCTGGAACAACGCCACCAGCGAGGCGATGAACATGCCGGCCAGCCCCAGCGGCAACAACACATAGGTGAAAGCGTGGCCGACAAAGGCGAAATCAAACCCGAAGACGGAATAGAAAAACCGGATCAGCACATAGACCGCAACTTTTGTTGCGGTCGCCGCGATAAACGCACTCACCGCCGAGGGTGCGTAAGTGTAGGCGTTGGGCAGCCATAGATGCAGCGGGAACATCGCCAGCTTCAAGCCGATGCCGACAACGATAAACGCAAAACCCGCCTCGACCATGCGGTTCGACTGACCGGCGAGCCGGTCATGCAAGTCGGCCATGTTGAGCGTGCCGGTCGCCTGATAGAGAAGGCCGATGCCGATGACGAAGAACGTCGCGCCAATGGTGCCCATCACCAGATAGTTGAACGCCGCCGTTAAGGCGCGGCGGTCGCTCTTGGCGCCCATGGCGATCAGCGCATAGGTCGAGAGCGATGAGATTTCCAGGAACACAAACACGTTGAACGCATCGCCGGTGATCGTCACGCCCATCAGACCGGTGAGGCAGATCAGCATCGCGCAGTAGAAAAATGTCGACTGGCGCGGGTCGACTTCGCGCTCAACCGAGCGATAGGCGAAGGCGAACACCACCGCGCCAATCCCCGAGACCAGCGCCAGCACCAGCGCATTAGCCATGTCGATGCGATATTCAATCCCGAGCGGCGGGGCCCAGTCACCCAGATGATAGGAGATGACGCCAGCGTTGCTGACCATGCTGACAAGGGCGATGCTGACGGCGAATGTCAGCCAGCTGATGAGTGTCGCCCAAAGATGTGGCGCCCGGCCCTGGGGCAGGAGCAGCGTGATCGGCGCGGCGACCAGCGGAATGATCACCGGCAGAACGGCGAGCTGGGCGGCGAGATTCATGACGCGGCCCCTGCGCTCACCGTTACGGCCTCGCCAAACTCGGCGATATGGTCAAGCGCCTCCAGCTCGTCTTCTTCAATCGTGCCATAGGCTTCGCGAATGCGCACCGCCAGCGCAAGCCCCACCGCCGTGGTTGCAACGCCGACGACAATCGCCGTCAGGATTAAAACATGCGGCAGCGGGTTGGAGTAAATCACCTCACTCACCTGATGGGCCGCCTCGCCCATTGCATTGGCGGCGGCGTCTCCGTGCAGGCTAGTGTCGCTAAGGTCGAGCGCCAGGGCTGGCGGCTTTTCGATAGCGGCCAGCGCATCATTGGCGATTTTGCCGGCGTCGATATCTGGCGCCGTGTGCAGCGAAGCGCTTGCGTCGGCGGGCGGTTTGATGCTTTCCAGACCGGCTTTTAAATCATTGGCGGGAAAGTCGTTGATGATTTTCCCGTGCAGACTTTGCGTAGTGTTGTCGATCTTGTCGTTGACATCCGGCGACACGGCGTCGCCAAGCGTATTGGCGCTGTCAGCGGGCGCTTCATGCAGCGCGCCTTCGCCCGCAGCCTCACCCTCGCCGCCGCTTTCACCGTGCTCCAGCTCGCCGCCAATATAAATTGGCGCGGTGCCGCCGGCGATTTTACCGATGGTGATATAGAAAATGAACACGCTGGTCTGGAACAGGTTGAGCCCGACCACCTTCTTCACCAGATTGCCGCGCTCATAAACGATATAGAGCCCGGTCATCATCAAGATGATGGCGATCCAGTAATTGTATCGCCCGAGCGCGAAATCAATCCAACCGTCCATGCCTACCA
Source organism: Hyphococcus sp. (assembly GCA_021776395.1). Classification (GTDB taxonomy): domain Bacteria; phylum Pseudomonadota; class Alphaproteobacteria; order Caulobacterales; family Parvularculaceae; genus Hyphococcus. Next base: position 41,618 of record JAJFFZ010000058.1, read on the forward strand.
GTCCTCTTGATCGATATCCGGCTCGCGGCCGGTGAAATGGTAGAAAATCGTCAGCATGGTCGAGGCGACGGTGACGCCAACGCCCCACTCGACCAGCAAGATGCCGTAATGCTGGCCGGCATGATGGGTCGAGCCCGGAACGATGACGTCATAGGCGAGCAGCTTGCCGCCAAGCAGCATCGTCGCAACGCCAGTACCCGCGTAAAACATCAGACCGATCACCATGGCGACGATTAACGCGCGTTGCGGCAACGCTTTTTTGGTTTCTTCCAGGCCGAAGCAAAAGGCGTGGAGAATGAACGCCACCGCAAAAATAATCCCCGCCTGAAAACCGCCGCCGGGACCGTAATCGCCGTGAAACTGCACATAGAGCGCATAGAGAATAATCGGGGCAAAAAAGATTTTTGTCGTCACCCGTAAAATCGCGCGCTCCATTATTTCGCCTCCCTGTCGGAGGTTTTATGGTCAGAACTATCGTGCCCCGGTACAGCGCGATCGGCGACTTTGCGTCCGCCGCGTCCCGAACCCGCGCCAAGCAACAAAATCACCGCGATCCCGGCGGTAAAAATCACCATGGTCTCGCCCAGCGTATCAAACCCCCGATAGCTCGCCAGCACTGCGGTGACGATATTGGGAACCGCGATATCGTTCGGCGTATCCTCCACATAAAGTTGGCCCACATAAGAGTTCGCTGGCGAATTCGGATCGCCAAAGGCCGGCATGTCGGTGGTTGCGTAAATCAGCGCCGCGCCGGTTGCCAGCACCACCGCCAGCGCTATGGGCGCGCGCGCTTTTGCCGCCGGTTTTTCCCGCCGCACCGTCAGCAACATGCCGCCCAGCATCAACACCGTGGAAATGCCAGCGCCCACCGCCGCCTCGGTAAAAGCGACATCGACCGCATCCAGCGAGACAAAGAACGCCGCCGAGAGCAGCGAATAAATCCCCGACAGCATCACCACCGCAAACAAATGCCGTGAACGGAGCATCGCAAAGGCGACAACGATCAGCATCGTTAACAGCGACACATCCAGCAACACAATCGGGCTGATATGGGCGGTGAAATCGGTCATTCGCCATCCTCGTCATAGCGCAAGCGCGCGCCGACCAGCGGCCGGAAGCCAACCATCCACGCCGCATGGGCGATCGCATGGGTCGCCACCGGCGAGGTGAGGCCTAAAAACACCGCGATGAAGCCAAGCTTGGCGAAAATCAGCCAGCCGTTCCCATACTCCGGACTGAACGCCTGAAGCATCATGCCGAAGATAATCAGCTCCGCGCCGGCCGTATCGGTAACGCCGGCGGCATGGAGCCTTGTGTAGAAATCGGGAAACCGCACCAGACCGAGCGCGCCCGTGACGACGGCGGCGCTGCCGACGACAATCAGCACCCAGGACGCAATATCGCGCAACAGCCACCAGTCGATCATGGCGCGCCTTCTTTCTGTGACGGCTCGGTGTGGTTATGCGGCGCTGCTGGCGCTGTCGATGACTTGCGGTAGGAGAAAAACCGCAAAATCGCCAGCGTTCCGGTGAAATTTATCAACGCATAAAGCAGCGCAATATCAAGAAAATCCGGCCGCCCGGTTAAAAAACCCATCAGCCCGATCAGCAACACCGTCTTGGTGCCGAAGGAATTGCCCGCCAGCACCCGGTCATAGAGCGACGGCCCGGCAATCGCGCGGGTGAGCGCCAGGACCATGGCGATGACAATCGCGGTGGTTGCAACGGCGAACATCGTCATGCTTGCCCCCGCTCAATTTTTGCAACCCGCTCGCCCATCGCCTTGAGGCCGGCCTCATCACATAATTCATCGGTGAGGCCGTGCACCAGAATTTCATCCTCGCGCAAATCGATGCTCACCGTGCCCGGCGTCAGCGTGATCGAATTGGCGAAAATCACCTTGCCCAGCGTCGAACGCGGCGGATTGGGGACAAGAAACAGCCGCGGCGACAGCTTTGGCTCAACCGCCAGCGCCTGGCGCGCAACCATGAGGTTGGCCTTGCCGATCTCGAAAGTCAGCCAGACCATATAGCCCAAAATACCGGGGAAAATTCCCAGCGGCACGCCTTCGGTATCGAGAACCTTGGCGCGGCGCGCCAGAAAAGCGGCGAACAGCACCGAGGCCGCGCCGAAACCGAGCAGCAGCGGTTTGTCGAAATAGCCAGACAGCGCAAGCCAGATCGCCGCCAGCGCTATAACCAGAATGATAAATCGCCCCATCGACCCTGCTTTGCCCATCGTCCCTGTTTGTTTGAGGCCCCGAAAAGCCTCGTTCCACCCGCCCCAACGGGCAAAAAACCTAGTAAAGACACCGCAATACGAGTCGGCCCGTTACGCAATAACAACCGACGGCTCGACAATGACGCAAAAGACAATCACGCAAGAAACGAAAGCCTCGCGGAAGGACATTGAATTTCGCAGATTTTGCGCAAAAATCAACGGCTTGCCGCACTGAAAAGATGCCGCAGCCGGTTTTTGCCTGGGGAAATCTTGAGCCGCTGGCTCCCCTCGCGGCTTACCAATCTTTCAAAGGATAATGGATCGGCGAGACCGGCGGCCATGCAAACCCCGCCTCCTCTATCCTCGCTGCAAAATTCGGCGTCGCCTCAAGGTCAAACGGCGCGCCGCACAAGCATTCATAAACAGCAAGCGCCAGACGGGCCGACCCAAATGGCCGCGCGTCAATCCTGGCCGCGGCCGCGTTTGCCGCGTCCCGCTCGCCAAGGAGCGGCGATATGGACAATATCAGGGCGTCAGCACGGTTGCCAAGCGGCGCCGCAAGCTCTCCTGATGAAATCTCACTGCTTTGTTGATAAAGCGCCTCGGCTAGCTGCTTTGCCGCGCCGCCCTCGCCCAGCGCGGCATGCAACCCGATTTGCTCAATTATACGAACTCTTCCGGAAAGGTTTTGGAGCGCTTGGTTAGCTTCCTCATACCGGCCGGCTGCCAGCAACGCCTCAAACCGGGTGCGCTCAAGCAGGGGCGTAAATCCGACTTTTCCTTTTGCCGCACCAAGAATCGATAGCGCCCGAGGAGCTTCGCCAAGATATAGGCTGGCCATGGCAGCATTAACCCAGGCTATCTGCACAATCGGGTCGCATTCCACGTTCTTATAATAAAGCTGGCGCGCTTGCCTTGCCTGACCAAATGGAACAGACAGCACTTGCGTCCATTGCTCGTGTCGGCCGCAATTGGAAAGTTCAAAGGCGCGACTCAAATAACTTACAGCGTCCGTCCAGTCATTTGAAAATAGGGTTTTAACCACGCCAACATAGGCGCGTTCTTTGTCGTTTCGCGCGCCATCATAGGCCGCCGCCAGAATCTTGGCCAGCTCATCATCAGCGCGATCGATATACTCAGCCGAGAGGTTTGGCTGGCTTTCTCCAGCAGCCGCATTAAGTAATATGTGCGTGTAAAGATCTGTTTTTACAAAATGCGCAGGCCAAAACCCCGGCGCTTTATTGGTTGCGCTATCATACAGCTTATTAGCCTCGATAAGCGTTGGGATTTGAGGCAAATCCCCATGCGCCCTGGATTGCAGAACGGCGGCTTTTTGAAACGCGATAAAAGCGTCAACGTTTTGCAATCCGGCACTTTTCATTGCCGCTCTTTTTTCACCGTCAATGACAACATCAAGCGCTTCGGCAATTTTTTCGGCGATATCCGCCTGAATTTCGAGCACATTTTGAATAGGCCGATCATAAGATTGCGACCATACTTGAATGCCGTCCGTTGCGCGGATGAGTTTGGCGGTAACGCGAACATCGTCTTCAGCGCGGCGTATTGACCCTTCGACAATATAAGCGACACTGAGCGTTTTAGCGATCTCGCCTAGCGATGCTTGTTTGTCTTTATAGTAAAATGACGACATGCGCGCGGTTACGTTTAGCTCTGGCAACGCAGCCAGCGAATTTAAAACTTCTTCCGTCAGCCCATCGGCGAAGTAGCCGTCATCTTCACCAGACGAAAGCGCAACGAATGGCAAGACGGCGACGGAATTTTTAGTTTGCGGCGCCGGCATGAACGATCCGAAAAACAACACAAGCCCGAAAACCAACAAGATGGCAATCAACGATGCGTATACAGCTGGCTTGGGCGTTCTGTTCAATGGCCACAACCGACGCCATGCGGCGCCAAAGTTGCGCACGCCGATAGCCTCGCCCTGGCGGTCATCGGATTTCATATCCGCACCCTGCGCCGGCGCAACCGGCGCCGTCAGCCGGTAGCCTCGCTTCGGGATCGTTTCAATCAGGCGCCGCGCGCCGCGACCATCATGAAATGCCTTGCGCAAGATAGAAATCGCCCGCGTCAGGCTTTCATCGCCGCCATACTCAACCCGCCAGATTTTCTCAATCAGTGCGTCTCGCGTGACAACCTCGCCGGGGTTGTCGCAAAGGGCGAGCAACACATCCATAATCTTCGGCTCGATATGAACGACGCCCGACGGGCCTGATATAGAGGTGGCGGCCGGGTCGATCAAAAAGTCGCCAATTTTCAAAAGCCCGGTGCGTTGATCTGACGACGAAAGGTTTGACAACTTACTATTCGTCCCCAGCTCATAGACTTGTTGGGGCATAGCCTAGATGCTGCCCGAGGCGTTGTGAATGCAGAAAGTAAACAAAAATTGCAGCTATTTCAATGTCTTGCCTTCCATCACATATCCATCAGGGCGGTATTATTTCTCCCACGGGATTTTCATGCGCCAACCAGGGATCCTTCGATTGCAGCCAAACCGGTTGCTTCATCGAGAGGACGCCAACATGAACCACCGCCAAAATATGCTTGCCGCCATTGCCGTGACAACCGCTGCGATAACGGCCACCAGCGTTTCGGCCAAACCTGAAGGGTTGGAAATCACCTTCACCTATGATCCGTCCGACTCTATCGAAGAAATTTACAGCGATTTTAAACGAACAGCGCGCAAAGCGTGTAAATCGCGCCGTATCCTTCACACGGGAGAATTGAAGGGTGAATATCAGTGCCGCAGGCAACTTCTGGCTAAGGCGGTTGCAGCTTCTGGCCACCAGGAACTAGCTATGCACCACGAGCGCATCGGAAAGAAAAAAAGCAAACTTGCGAGCAAATAGGCTGGCGGCGGCGTAAACGGGTGCGGACTGTACAGGGATGTTCGGGAAATTACCGGCCTATCGCCCTCGCGCCTTGGCGAGCGACTGGATCAGTTTTTCAACCTCGGTTTTGCAGACCTCTTCAGAGACCGGCTCCACATCGTTGCCGTCGAGATAGGCGCCGAGCGCATCAAGGATGATTGACTGGCATGACATTTCAAAGTCGCGCGAGGCAAAGCGCAGCCTTACAAAATCTTTCGCCGGCATCCGAAACGTCACCGTCGCCCTGCGGTCGCCCTCAATGGCGGTCTCGCGGCGCAGGTTTCTGCGCACCAGACGCGAGCGAACTCTTGGCGGGATCGTCCAGTTGGCGGGCGGATGGTCGTCGCGGTCTTGTGGATATGGCGTTGGCGCGCCAGACGGCCCCGGCAAGGTGCGCGCCGCATCGCCCCCCTCTATTCTATTGGCGCTCGCCGGATAAAGCGTCTCAATCGTTTTCTGACTGACCGCGCGGGGCGTATCGCGCGCCGGCTTCAAATTTAGCTTGGCGATATCAACGCCGGCATGGGCCTCCGCATCCACCGCCGGCGCGGCTTCGCCCTTGCGCGCGAGCAATCCCGCTGTCAGCGAAGCGGCGCCGTCTTCAGCGCCCGGGGTGGGGTTCGGGGCATAGGGGCTCATTACGCACGGCGCCCAAATACGCGGTTTTGCGGGTTGGCGGCGGCAGCGGCCTGGTCCTCGGCGCTATAACCACCGTCGGCGCGCTGCAGGCGCTCATATAAATATTTCCACAGCGCGCTGATTTCCAGCGACGACTGGCAGAACGGATCGATTTCCATCACCGTGCGGCCGTCAATCATCGAGGCGGCGAAATCGACCCGGTGGTGGATGGTGGTCGGCGCGACAGTGCCGTGCTGAGACAGCGCAATCGCCGCCTCGGAGGTAATGCGCGCACGCGGGGTTGCGCCATTGACGACAAAGATCAGCGGCTTGCCGCGGCCCTCGGCGATATCGACCGTTGGCCCGACGGCGCGCAAATCATGCGGGCTCGGCCGGGTCGGCGCGACAACAATATCGGCAAAACTCACCACTTCGGAAATCGCCCGCGTCACCGCTGGCGGCGTATCGATGACGACCATGCGGAAGCCTTCGTCGCGGGCGCTGTCGAGGTCGTAAAACAGGTTTGAAAACACCGACTGAATAAACGCCGGCGCCGGGTCTTTGCGGACATTCCACCATTTCGCCAGCGAGCCTTGCGGATCGGTGTCGATCAACGCAACCGGTCCCGCGCCCTGGCGTTCGGCTTCCACAGCGATATGGCCGGACAATGTTGTCTTGCCAGACCCGCCCTTTTGTGACGCAAAGACGATGACACGCATCGATGGAAACATGCGCCCTCCAGAAATTCATCTTCGAACAGAATGTTCCCCCCAATTGTGTCACAAGTCGCGTTAACACCGCGAGCAACGCACAGTGATAATTTTATTCAAATTGTTTGGAGGAGAAAAAAGTAACGCCGGAAGCAACCTAGATACGCAAGGCCGCGACCAGCGCAAACCTGTTATGACACACACCGATTAAGCGAGACTTAAGGCGGGGCGGTTTGCAAACCGCGCTGAAAATAGATGTTTTGCTATGGCGGTTTTTTGCGGGCGCTATTTTACAGCCGCTGCGCTAATCGACGAATTCCTCGGCGAGGCCGAGCTTTTGCTTCAGGTCGGCAGTCTGTTCAATGCCCAGCCCCTGCTCAAGGCCCAACAGGCGGGTGATGAGAGCAATGCGCGGATTAGAATCCCAATCCCAATAGCGCAGGACCGCGCGGGAAAAATCGCGCGCCATGGAATCAAAAATCGCCAGGAGGTTTTCCGCCTTTTCCGTTGCAGCAGCGTCTTCCCCGTCCTCGGTCTCAAACAATGCGAAAAAATCATCGCGCGGGATGCCAAGGCTTTTGCACATCACCGCATAGGGCTCGCCGCTTTGATCGCGAAGGATGCGCGCGGCTAACTCGCGCGAGATGCCCGCCACCATCGCCACCGCATCAATAATTTCCTGCGCCGGATATTTTTGCGCCGCCGCCAGGGTGCGCAAAACCATCACCATGTCCACTCGTTCGCCGTCAATCCCGCGCGGGCGATGACGCCGTTCCGCGAGGATCAAAATATCACGCACAAACGGGTCCGGGTCTGTCTTTGAGCGGAATACTTTCGGATAGAGGTCAGCCAACACGTCTTGGATAATCCGTCGGTCAAGCGAGAACCGCGCAAGAATGCGCCGGCGGCGTTCGGTATCCACCCACCAGAACATCATAAAGCCATGCGCAGGCTCCAATTCGCTGCGACGCAAGAGCAAGGGTTGTAAATCCTTGCGGGTTGCGCTGAGCGCGACCAGCGTGTTGATAGCATTTGGCGACAATCGGCATTCGTCGCGCTTTAAGACCGCAATACAAACATCCGGCTCGCCTTTTCGCAATACCGCATCCGCCACCGCCGTCGTCAGATCTATACGCTTTGCAATCATCAGCCGATGCGCCTGCCCGCCTTCGCGCGCGGCCTCGATCAACAAAGCTTCGGGGATGGTTTGGGCGCCGGAAATTATCTTCTCCGCAACCTCCGGCTCATCGATCAGCAAGGCCTGGATCAGCGCCGGCGGGCATTCGGCCACTCTGGCGACACGCACCGCGATTTCCATGCGTAACTCGGTCTCAACGTTATCGACGACCTGGAGCAAAATATCAGCCACCAGCGCACGCTCATTCGATGAGATCCGGCCCGTCGGCAAGACCACGATATCGGAGAGCTTGCGCACCAGCAGGGCGCGTGGCGTAGGGCCGATCTTGGTGATCGGCGTCAGCAGCGTTTCCGCATCAGGTGTGGGCGCGCCATTGCCTGCAATGTCAAAATCGGCCATTTCCGCCAAATTCCAGTGTTTCCTGCCAATCGTTGTAACCGGAACACCGTTAACGGGTGATTTCACTTTTAGGACGGGTTTTCCAAGACGCCGCGGCGGCCTTTTGCTATAGGTCGGGAGTAGATAAAAAAGGATCCGCGCCTTGTTGTATCGTATTATTCCGATTGCCGCCGCTGCCGCTCTCGCCGGTTGCGCCGCCTCCCCAGAAGATTTGGCGTTGCGCGAGCAGCCGAGCTTTCACGTCGGTTTTGGCGATGGCTGCGCGACTTCCAATGAGGAAGATAAGAGTTTCTCAACCAAATCCGAGCGTGACGCCTATGCTTTTGATAATGACCGGGCCTATCGGGCGGGCTGGCGCCAGGGCTATCTGGAATGCTCCAACCGCACGCCAGATGCGAGCGATGGCGGACGGATTTTAGGCGAGCGCAACGAATATTAAGGGAGCGTTAAGGCATGCGCGCTGAGCAGCCGCGCGGCCCGCCACTCTTTTCATAAACCCAAGCACAAAAAAAGCGGCCCTTAATGGCCGCTTTTTTGTTTTCAAATTGCGCAGTGTTTAGTTCGCATCGTCGCTTTCGCCTTCTTCAGGCGCCGCGATCTCGGCGTCGCCGCCGCCACCGCCAGCATCATCACCGCCGCTATCGGCATCATCGTCTAGCCCAAGCGGGCCTGTGCAGCGTTCCAGAAACTCGGCTTCAATCGCACGGCCTTCGTCCGTCTCCGGCCGGTTTTGCAGATCACGAATGCGTTGCTGTTGTTCCAGGCGGCCTTGGTCCTGCTCGCAGCGTTCGCGGATCTGACGTTTCTGCAACTCAATTCCGCGCTTATAGGTGTCAACGACAGCATCGATATAGGTAATCCAGTCAGTGGCGCGTTTGCGCGCTTGCTCATAACGCTGGGCGTTGACGAAAGCCTTGCGCGCACTTGCCCAGATTTTGGTGTCTTCCGGACCGGCCTGGCTGAACCGCGCCGTACCAAGAAGCAGCCAGGCGTCGCCGGTGTTCTTGCGACTCATGCCGCCCTTGTTAAGAGCGCCTTCAAGCGCAGTTTGTGCGCGGGCATATTGTTCGTCCGCCAGCAGCACCTGGCCCAAACGGTAAGATAGATCGCCCTTCTTCGCGCCGCGGGCGGCTTCACGCAGGATTGGGATCGATTTTTTATGTTCTCGCGACTGCGACCAAAGCTGCGACAGCAGCACCAGATTGTCCTTAGTGCGCTTGATATTGCCGGCGGCCATTTCGCGTTCAAGCATCTTTGCGCCGCGATAGGGATTGTCAAAAAATGAGTAATACTGAACCAGCGTTTTGAGCTCTGATTCCGTCGACAAAAGGCCGGCGCGATAAGCCACTTCCAGAACGGAAAACGCGTCGCGGTCTCTACCGGCGGTGGAATAGGCGCCGGAAAGCTGCGTCCAGTAACTTTTCTCACCCGGCCAGTTATTGACCATGACTTCCAGAATCTTCATCCGCTTGGCGTGTTCGTTCGTCTCGGAATAAACCAGATTGAGGATGTCGTAATAACCCTTCTTAGGGGTCGTCGCGCCAGCCACCGCCTGCTCTGCAGGGCTCCTGGCCGCACGATAGTTCGGCGGCGATAATTGCACATAAGCCGCCGCCAGAAGATAGTAGGCATTGGTGTCAACGGTTTCGCCGCAAGCTTTCGCGTCTTTAATCCACTTGCTGAGCCCGCGCACGGCGCCTTGATAGTCTTCTTCCTGGAAATTCAACTGAGCGATAAAGTAACGCAGCTGATTGTTGCGGGAAGCTGGCAACTCATTGGTATCAAGAGCAATTTTAAAGTCTCGTTGCGCGCCGCGAAAATCTTCGAGGTTGGCCTTCACCGACCCGCGCAACTCATAAGTTGTGGCTTTATCAAAACCCTTCATGCTATCGCCGCGCTGGGCGATCAGCTGGTCCAGACTTGTCAGCGCTTCGGCATATTGCTCAGCCTGCATCAGCTCAAAGACAGCGCCCAACGCCTGCGCGACACGGGTGTTGAGGGTCTTGGACGCCCCGCCCTCTTCAGCCTGGCATTGTTGCGCCAGCGCCGGCGTGCTCGCCGTCGCAACGACAAGCGCGACCGCAGAGGCGGTCATAAAGATTTTTGCGAATTTCCAACGCATCTCAAACATCCCGTCGCCTTATATTTATCCCGCCCTTTAGAGCAGCCCGGTTGTCGCGACCCATCTTGAAAAATCGGCGCCGCTCAAAAATCTCCGGGTCACCCCTCAAGAACGAAGGTAATTTGCGTCACAACGCCGCGACGCCATTCCGCAGCATTATCGACAATCTTCGGTTGGTATTTCCAGCGTTCGACCGACCGCGCCGCCGACCGGTTAAAGCAACTATTGGAAGAATCGATGACCTTGATATTTGTCGTCTGCCCCTCTGGCGTCACATCAAATTGCAGCAGCACCGTTTCCTTTGCGCCCGCCCGGCCCTGACAACGGTCTGGAAACTGGGGTGGAATGCGCACCAGCGGTTGAGCATCGCGATCGGGATTAAACCCGGAGCCAATGCTGAGATTGGCGTCAATCGTCGGTATTGTCGCGCGCACGCCGTCCAGCGCCGGACGGTTTGACGGATCATTCACCGCCGGCGGCGGCGGCGGCGGCGCATCAAGCGTCGGCCGTTTGAAATCCTTGTTGGCGTTGTTGAGGTCGGTGTCGTCAATCTTCGCGGTAATGCTGATATTGACGGAATCCTTTTCTTCATTGAGCCGCGTCGGCCCTTTGATCATCGCCGCCATAAACAGGAACAATAGCCCCGTGACAGCAAAGGCCACAGGCACGCCCATTATTAAGCGAATGAAAGATCCCATGCCGGCCCTCCTCTATGCGTCTTCGGTCGAGACAGCGACATCACTGATGCCGGTGGCGCGAATTTGGGTGACGACTTCGACGAGCATGCGGGTTTTAGACGCTGCATCCGCCTGTACTACCGCCGTTCCCTTGGGGTTTTCCACGCGCAATTGCGCAACGATAGTTTTGACCTCGGAAAGCTCGACCAGATCGCCATTGATCCAGATTTCATCATCAGCAGAGATCGCAACGATTATTGAGGCGGCCTTTCGGTCCGTCGCCGACACCGCTTCGGGCCGCAGGACATCAATGCCGGGCTCTTTAACGAAGGTCGATGTGACGATGAAGAAGATCAGCATAATGAAGACGATATCCAGGAGCGGCGTGACGTTAACGTCCTCGTCGTTTTCTTCCCTCTGAAATGTGCTGCGTCTGGCCATGTTTAATCCGTTTGCAAACTAAATACGCTATCGTCGGAGAGGCGAGAGCCTCGCCGCTTATTCTTGTTCTTTCTGCAACGCGAGCGACACCGCCCGCGCGCCGCCATCTTGCGCCTGGTCCATCACCTGAACCGCAACGCCGGATTCAGAATCCGGCGCGGCGCTGACGAGCACCACGCCCTGCGGCTCGCGCGCAACAAACTCCTGCACCACCGGCTTGACCGACGCCGGGTCAATGACGCGGACGTTATTAACGCGCACAAACCCGTCCTCCTGCACCGCAAGCAATAGTGCGGGCGGCGGAATTTTAATATCGTCCGGGGGCGTATCTTCCGGCGTGCGGACATCGATGCCTTTTTCGCGCAGGAATGTCGCCGTGACGATGAAGAAGATCAGCAGGATAAAGACGATATCAAGCAGCGGCGTGATATCGACATCTGCTTCTTCGGCTGCATGGCTGGGTTTTTTTCTCATCGCCCTACTCGATCAACAAATCGTCAGAAATGCGGTGGGATGCTTTTTGAACGTTGCCGTCAAAGGTATTGATAAATATCAACCCGGACAGTGACGCCACCAGGCCAGCCATGGTCGGGATCGTCGCCTTGGAAATGCCCGCCGCCATCAGCCGCGCATTGGACGAGCCGGTGACCGCCATCACGTCAAAGACTTCCACCATGCCGGTCACGGTGCCGAGCAGGCCAAGCAGCGGCGTCACCGCGACAAGCGCGCGAATGACGCTGTTGAAGCGCGAGGCTTCTTGCATCGCTTCGGAGATCAGCTTGTCACGCACCGCATGTGCGTACCAGGATTTGTGATCACTACGCGCAGACCATGCCCGCACGGCGCGCTTGGTGACGCCGGAATGAGCGCCGGACCAATACATCAGCCGTTCGACGATCAGGGCCCACATGAAGAATGTCGTGACCATGATGATGACAAGCACGTTGCCGCCCGCTGAAAGAAAGTCTCTCAGCGCATCAAAAGCAATCGCAGGGTTTAATAGCTCGAGCATGTCTCGAGGTCCCTTTCCGTCGGGCCCTAGGCCCGACCGCTTTCTGCATGTTCGGCGATGATGCCGGCGGCTTGCTCTTCCAGAATTTGGCTGACGCGCTTAGAGGCGCCGGCCGCAAACGAGTGGAGCAAGAGCAGCGGGATCGCCGCGATCAGACCGAGCACCGTGGTGACCAGCGCTTCGGAAATACCCGACGCCATAATCTGTGGGTCGCCGGTGCCGAATAGCGTGATCGCCTGGAAGGTGTTGATCATACCGATCACCGTACCCAGAAGGCCCAGCAACGGCGCTGTCGCGGCCAGCACTTTGACCAGCGGCAAGCCGCTTTCCAGCTTCGGCAGCTCTTTCAAGATCGCATCGTCAAGCTTGAGCGACACCGTTTCGACATCATTTGACTGGGTGTTCTCGTAAGCCAGCATGACGCGGCCGAGCGGATTGGATTTTGACGGTTTCTTGCGACGCACCTGGCTGCGCACGGCGCCGGCCAGCATCGTCAAGGTCACCCATTTGTAGATGCCAATCAGCATGCCAACAGCGGCGGCGACCAAGATCACCTTACCGATAAACCGGCCCTGATCGATACGTTCCGTCACGGTTGGCGCCGAAACACTCAGATCAAGCAGCTGGCCCAGTGACGGATCAATGGCGCCGCGGACAAATTTGTCTCCCTTGGCTTTTTCAACCTGGCTGGCCGCGCTGGTGATGTCGCCGGCGGGCTGGCGCGCAAGGAACTTCAAGTGGCCTTTACTATAGGTCACATACTTGCCGCCGGAAAACGCCACAAACGGACCGATCCGCGTCACCGTTGCGTCTGTAGTCTCGCCACTGGCGAGCACAACCTGCGTTTGGTAGGTAACTGTTTTCGCCTGTTCAGCGATCTGCTGGATCATAATGTCCCAAAGATCGCGAAGCTGGTCTTCGCTTGGCAGTTTTTCGGTTTGCGCCAGCTCAGTCAGCGTCTCACTCCGGCCCGGGAACTGGGTGGAGATGATGGACCGCGTGACTTGCGCGTTAAGATCGGCGGCGGCGGAGCGCGCGGCGCCGAACAGCTCCTGAAACTCGCCTTGTTTGTCGGCGAGCTCTTCGTCGAGCGCTTCGATGATCACCTTGTTGGCGTCCATCACCCCCTCGAGGCGGGTGGATTCTGCTTCCGCGGCGGCGACTTGTGCTTTGACGCGATTGAGCGCGGCCCGCTGCTGGTTGCGCTCGCGCACAAACTGCGCCTCTCGCGCCTTGTTTTCTTGGCTGACTTCGGTGCGTTCACGGCGCACCGCGTTGAGCACTTGATCGAGGGTCACTGCGGTATCCTGCGCTAATGCGGCGGATGTGAGTTGACCGTTTGACACGTCCATTCCGAGAGCGGCAACGCCGGCAACCAGAGAAAGACCTGCAAGTTTGAAGAATTTCATGACTTGTTATCCCTTGCCTTAAACTGGCGTTACTGAGCCGAAACTGGCGGTTTGACAGGTACGAAGAAAATGTCCGGCGCGGTTTGTTCTTTCGCCATTCGCAGGCCGAATTTTACGTCCTGCAGGTACTTGCCGCGATTAAGGTCGACAAAGTCGCCGACGGACGGATCGTAAATTTTCAACTCCGAATCGTCGGGGGTTTTAAACATCAACGCGATGCGGCCGACCCGGAGGAATTCCCCGGTAAGCGCATCGTCGCCTTCGCCAACCGTGCCCTCATAATAGCCAATGGTGCGGCCATATTCGTTTTCAATCTGATAGGCCTCAACAATCAGGCGGTAACGCTGCGCCGCCGACATCGAAGGATTATCAAGAATGGTGGCCAGGCGGGCCGCCCGTTCGGCGCGCTCGCCGACCATGAACGGCAGGTCGGCATTCACCAGATCGCCAAAGCGCGCAACCATGTCTTCCATCAAAGGCTGCATCGCACGCTGCAGGCCTTCAACATTTTCAATGTCTTCGCGCAGCCGCACAATCTCGTTGTTTTGCGCATCGATATTCCGGTTGAGCGAGGCGTTGTAGCGGCGCGCCGCTTCAAGCTGTTTCAAATTCGCCCGGTAATCGTTGAGCAAAGTCGCGGTCTGATCATCGAGTTGATCAATACGCTGCTGCGACTTGGCGGTGTCGCGCTGGGTTTGCTGGCTGGTGTCGATCGCAGATTTAAACTGCGCCTGAACGGGCGCACATATCATCGCGAGCAATACCGCTGTTGAACCTAAAATAGCTGCTCTATTCATATTTGCCTCACCTACCAAATTGTTGCGGCTGCATTGTTTACGGCGCGAACGCCAACGAAAAAATTACGCGCGGCCCGACCTCTAACGTCCAGCCAAAACACATTGCTGGAAACCCGGACCTGAAGTCGGCGTCGTAAATTGTATAGAAAAAATCTCTTCAACCCCGATACCGCCCCTGCCAACGCCCCTAGCGCCCCTTTGAATTCCATGATTGCGTGAATATTGAAACGGCGTTTTGATGAAAGAGTCAAATGCGCGCTTTTTTCTCAAGACAATTTGCAACCGGCCGTTCCCTTGTCGCCACCCCTGGCTACCCCCGTTAATTTGTAACAACTCATTCTCGCGCTTGCAACGAAAGATTATAGTAAATTTGAATTTTAAGCTGCTGGCGTGAATCTTTTAGAAGCGTGGTTAATTGCTGAAGATTGGATAGATTGGCTGGGGCGCCAGGATTCGAACCTGGGAATGTCGATACCAAAAACCGATGCCTTACCACTTGGCGACGCCCCAATAACGCAATTTTACTCGCTTCCAGCGTTTATGAGCAAGGCTCCAAACGCCGATGGGTGCGGGGAAATAGCGCTTTCCACCCCGCCTTGCAATGGGGCCGCCCGCGAAAAATTCCAACCCCCTTATCGGCTTATCTGGACCTGTGTCGCCACATCGGCGAAACCTCATTGCGCATCGCCAAATCGGCGGCTATAGGAAGCGCCCCGCACCAACCTAAAGGGCCCATATCGGAGTGTAGCTCAGCCTGGTAGAGCACTGCCTTCGGGAGGCAGGGGTCGGAGGTTCGATTCCTCTCACTCCGACCATATTCTAAGCGGCGATTCCTAGGCCCCGGCGGCCATTATAACACACGAAAATTTGATCGGCCGTCTGGTTTGCGGCCAATGCCTGCTAGAGCATTTCCGGATAAGTGTGACGCGTTGAAAGCTATTCACTTTCAACTCCGGTAGAAATGCGGCAACCAAAGACTCTAGAGCAAATCCATGATTTCATTTAACTCGGATTTGCTAGCCAATTGCCGCGGCGATACGAGAGAGCGATAATCGCACCATAGTTTCGCCGCCCGCGAAGGAACCCGCCATGACCGATCTTCGACACACCGCCGCCCTCTTGTTTGCACTCGCCCTGGCCGCCTGTAGCGGCGAGGACGCGCCCATCGATGCGGCAAACGATGCACAAGTGACGATCTTCACCGGCGGGGTGATTTACACCGGGCTTGACGATGCGCCAACCGCCGAAGCGGTGGCGGTCGCCGGCGGGATTATTCTCGGCGTCGGCACAAGAGCCTTGATTGAAGACAGCGCCGGCGACAATGCTGCCATCATCGACCTTGACGGCGCGACGATGTATCCGGGCTTTACCGACGCCCATGCGCATTTCCTCGGGATCGGCATGCGCGAGCTGACGCTTAATCTTGAGGCTGTCGGCTCAATCGATGCGCTGGTCGCAGTCCTTGCGGAAACTATTCAGAACACGGAGCAAGGCGAGACCGTCTATGGCCGCGGCTGGATTGAGACCGGCTGGCCGCAAGGGCGGATGCCGACGCGCGACGATCTCGACCCGGCGAGCCCGGACAATCCGGTGATTTTCCGCCGCGCCGACGGCCATGCCCTGGTCGCCAACAGCGCCGCGCTGGAAGCGGCCGGCATTGATGACGCAACCCCCGACCCCGATGGCGGGCGCATTGAACGCGACGCGGCGGGCCGCGCCACCGGGATATTAATCGACAACGCGCAAAGCCTGGTTGCAGCGCTCATTGAGACACCCGGCGCGGAGACAAAACGCCAAGCCTACACAACAGCCTCAAAAGTTTACGCCGCCTACGGATGGACTGGTCTGCACAATATGTCGGTCGAGCCAGCAAACGCAGATATGATCGCGGCCTTGTCCGAGGACGGAACGGTCGCTATCCGGGTTTATAACTCTATCGATCAGTCAGGTCTTGACGCGCTCGCCACGAATGGCCCGCAAGCCAGCAATAATGGCCGCATCCTCACCAGAGCCGTAAAGCTTTATATGGACGGCGCCCTCGGCTCACGCGGCGCACTGCTTACCGAGCCCTATAGCGACCAGCCCGAGACCAGCGGGCTGCTTTTAATGCAGCATGCAGAAGCGCTTGAGCTTTTCAACCGCGCACTGGCTGGGGGCGTTCAAATCAACACTCACGCCATCGGCGATGAAGCCAACAAGCTGCTGCTCGACTGGTACGCGGAAGCTTTCGCCGCCAACCCGCAAGCGAGCGACCTGCGCTGGCGCATTGAGCATGCGCAAATTCTTCACACGGAAGATATCAAACGCTTTGCCGATCTGTCGGTGATAGCCTCGATGCAGCCGAGCCACGCCATCGGCGATCTCTATTTTGCACCGGACCGGCTCGGCCCGAACCGTCTTGACGGCGCCTATGCGTGGCGTTCTTTAATCGACGCCGGCGTTATCATCGCCGCCGGGTCGGACGCGCCGGTCGAGCGCGGCGATCCGTTGATTGAGTTCTACGCCGCCGTCGCCCGGCGCGGCCTTGACGGAACCCAAACCCAAGACTGGCGCCCCGGCGAGGCGGTAACGCGTGCCGAAGCGCTCAAAATGTTTACCCTATGGCCAGCCTACGCCTCGTTTCAGGAGCAATCCCTCGGCACAGTCGAGCCCGGCAAGCGCGCCGATTTCACCGTCTTCTCCAAAGACATCATGACGGTTCCAGAGGCTGAACTCCTCACCGCAAAGCCGGTGATGACAGTGATCGACGGCGAGATTGTCTATCGCGCGGAGAAATAAACCGCGCCACAGGCCCCGCACCGCTTGCAAAACCGATCACATTTCCCGCAATCGTTGTATTTCGGGCCTCCCGCGCATTGCCCGCACCGTCGCCCTTCCCATCTAGTAAGCCATGATGCCATTTCTCCACTTCCTGATCTTTTTCGGGCTGTTGGTTTTCGTGCTCTGGAATGTCTGGATGGTGATCCGCTCCCTCGGCGATATTGGGGACGACGATTAGCGCGAAGGTGATTGCGACCCGAAGTTCGGTAGAAGCGGAGCGCTGCGCACAACTGCGCCGCGCTAGGACCAGCGCCGCATCGTAAAATGAGCGTCACTGGCGCCTTGCTTCCGCATGTCGCCCGCTCGTATTAGGTTTTTTACAAACCAATCAGGAGGCGGGAAAATGATCGTAAGGCTATGGCACGGGCGCACGAAACTGTCTGACGGCGACGCCTATGAGCAATTCATGAAAGACCGCGCCGCGCCCGACTACGGGTCGGTGAAGGGTTTGCAAAAAATTTATTTCCTGCGCCGCAACGAAGGCGACATCGCGCATTTTCTGCTCGTCACCCATTGGGACGACATGGCCGCAGTCATCCGCTTTGCCGGCGACGATCCCGACAAGGCGAAATACTATCCGGAAGATGACCGCTATCTTTTAGAGAAAGAAGAGCACTCGCAAAATTACGAAGTGTTTTTTAGCCAGTAGGCGCAAGCGGCTGCACAGTTTGATTACAATAGAGCCTCAACTCTTGTCCCACGGTTGCCGGCTGCCTTCATAGACTTTGTGCGCCACGCTATAAGCCGCAGGATCATCAAGCGAGCCGACAAAGAAAAACATCAATTCCGGCGCGGCCGTTGTCGTTTTATAGATCGGCGATCCGCATTCACCGCAAAACCCAAGCTCAACGTCGTTTCCTGAATCTGATTTTAGGCGAAAGGTTTTTATTGGACCCGACTTGGAAACCGTGGCGCGCTTGACGGCAAACTGGGGTGCGTGACCACCACCCGACATGTGTTGGCAATCACGGCAGTAGCACTGAATGGCGTGCACAGTTTCTTTGTCGGTCTCATAACGGACTTTTTTGCACAGGCAACCGCCGGTTTGGATCGATGACATGGCTTTCTCCGTAGCTGGTTTGCGATACTGCGCGACAAACACAAATTCCAAGCCACGCCGCTCTCCTCGGCGGCGTGGCTTGATGTTGTTTGCGGTAGACGTCTCACAACTCGATGGCTTCCGCCACCTCGACATTGCCGCCGGCATCCAGGATCGGACAGCCTTTCGCCAGCCTGATCGCCGCATCCATATTGGCGGCGGTAAACAGCCCATAGCCGGACGCCGGATTGGCGCCGCCATCGTCCGTGACGCGGGTTTTGAACACAGTTTTTGACGGCTGCACCGGATTGCCCGGATCGACAACGGCAGCGCCCATCGTCTCGAACCATGCGCCCCATTGGGCCAGTAGTTTTTCCATTTCCTCGGGCGCTTCTTCATGGCTGCCGCCATGATAGACAAACAAAAATTTCGGCATTGATCTCTCCTCATTAAATGATGAAACAAAGCTTGAGGCGGGACGTTCCCCGCACCGCCAACAGACGGATGATGCTGCGCGCATTCGACAAGGCGGGATTAGAATTTTGGGCGCGGCGGGCCGGGCGATTATTACTCTTACCCGGTCTCCACCGCCGACCAAAACGCGGCTGAGACATAGGCGTCGAGCGTTTTAGGCGGCGGGCGCGACGGCAGGTATAGCCGGACGGCCGCGAGCGGAAAAGCCACCAGCCCCAACCTGCATGCCTCCAGCGTGTAGCCGGTGCGCCTGGCGTAGCGCCGGATGGCGGCGGCGGCGGCTTTGTTCACGCGGCTGATATCTTGTTGCAGATGGTGCGGCGTCGCTGACGAATAAAATTCCGCCGCACGGCAACACGACAGCACAATGGCGCGCTGACGCTCGCGCCTGCAAAACTGCGGCGTCGCCAGCGCCGCATGCACGCCGGCGTCATCGCCCTCGCTTTCAAGCGCGGCCAAAAACTGCGCCTGAAACGCCCGCACAGCATCAAGCCAGGTCAGCGCCAGCAAGCCTTCGCGCGAGCCATAGCGATGATAGAGCGAACCGACGCTGACGCCGGTCTCGGCGACAACCGTCTGCAATGTTATTGCGCCGTTCGCAGCAAGCCGCGCGCCCACCGCAGAAAAAACCTGATCGTCGCGTACTGTTGACATGCGTCCCATGCAAAACATATACTAGAATAAATGTTCTAGTAAAGGTTTATTGATGATATTTTTTCTCTGGGGCGCAGCGGCAAGCGCGGCCGTGACATTCGTCATACACACTTTCGCCGGCGGCAAAGCGGTCGCCCGCCCGCTGCTGGTCGATGAAAGCCTGCCGAAAGAATCGAAATGGCTGAACTATTATTGCTGGCACATCACAAGCGTGGTCATCGCTTTCATTGCCGCAATGTTCGCCTGGCTGGCGATAACCGCTCCGCAGGCGGATATAATCATCGCTTTGTCGTCACTCACCACGGTGCTTTCCCTGCTCAGCGCCGGCGTCGCTATCAAAGCCGGGGTTAACCCGCTGCAGTTTCCATCAACCACATTGTTCGCCGTCATCGCCGCCTTCGGCTGGCTGGCGTTGTTTGCGAGGCCATAAGGAGGCTTCATGCTGCTCATCGCCGCCCTTATGACTGTCCTTGTCAGCGCCATGCATTCGGTTCTCGGCGGCAAGCGGCTAATCGCACCGATCCTGCGCATGGAGGGCCTGCCGATTATTCTCGGTAGCTTGAACAATACCAGGCTAACGCTTTTGGTCGGGTGGCATATCACAACCCTCACCTGGCTGGGACTGGCGGCGATGCTGGTCTACCTGCACGTCACGCCGGACCATGCGGGCAGAGCGTTCCTGTGGATGGTCGCTGCAATATTTATGATTGGCGGCGTCGCGGCGCTGATTTTAACGCGCGGCGCGCATCTGTCCTGGGTGTTGTTTTTGCCCATCGCCGCGATTACCGGCTATGCGGCCTTCACGGGCTGAGACGCAGCCCAAGAAGGCAGCGTCACGCCGCAAAAAGCTGGCCCACATCTTCGAAATATTTAAACTCCAGCGCATTGCCAGACGGATCGGTGAGGAAGAATGTCCCCTGCTCGCCAACGTCTCCTGCAAAGCGAATGCCCGGCTCAATGATGAAATCGACCTTCGCCGCGCACAGCCGGTCCGCCAGCGCCTGCCAGTCGCCCCGTTCAAGCACGACCCCGAAATGCCTTGCCGGAACCTGTTTTCCATCAACCTCATTGGTTTGCGCGCGCCCACATTCCTCCGGCGCCAGATGCACAACCAGCTGGTGGCCGAAGAAATTAAAATCGATCCACCGCTTTGAGCGCCGCCCGGTGCCACAGCCGATGATATCGCTATAAAAGGCTTCGGCCTGTTGAAGATCATCAACCGGGATCGCCAGATGAAATGGTCGTAGATTTGCGGTCATAGCAAAGCCTCTGTAAAATCCGGCGCCTCCGCAGCCATCAGGCCTTGCATCAGCGGCCCCGAAGGACGAAATTAAGCCAATGAAAAAACTATCCATAGCAATGTTAGCGCTCGCTGCATCCCCCGCCTTTGCGGCGTCTGGCGCAAAAAATTCTGAAGCAGCGTCTCAACAGGCGGCGCAGGAGGAGGCGCAAATGACAGATAAGTTCAAAAAAGTCAGCGATGAGTTCTGGGTCTCGCCACAGATCAGCGTGAAGGACGTCGATGAGGCGGCGGCGATGGGGGTGAAGCTCATCATCAACAATCGCCCCGACGGCGAGGCGCTAGGCCAGCCCAATAGCGCCGAGATTGAGGCCGCAGCCAAAGCCGCCGGCATCGCCTACGTGCATATTCCGGTTGATCGCACAGGCATATCACCCAACCACACCACCGCCTTTGAACAAGCCATGAACGATGCCGAGGACGGCCCGGTGCTGGCGTTTTGCCGCTCCGGTACGCGCTCCATTCTGGTGCGCTCTTATGCGGAGGCGCGCTTTGGCAAGCCGGTCGATCTGATCATTTCCGAAGCCGCCGAGGCAGGCTACGATATTGCCGGCCATGAGCCGGCGCTGACGCTCCTGCATGACGCCAGCAAAGCACCGCGCACCGAACCGCCGGTTTAACACCAAAGTGCAAAATGCGCTTTTCATTTTGTACTTTGGCAAGGCCGCCATTGTTCATTGTGGTTGGCCGCCGCGCCTTATGGCGCGTAAGCCTGCGTGGCGCTTGAACGCCCAACGGTCATTCTTTTGACCGTTGGTATTATATAATTAGCGGAAATGGTTTTTTATGTTGAGTATCAGCGCCGGTTTGATTTTTCTCATTACTGCTCTCGGCGTTCAGTCTGCGAACAATGACGCGCTGACCGCCCCGCCGGTGTTGCGCAAAGTCCCGGCGACCACATGCACATGTTCAGCTGCACGCGAGCCCGGCATTATCATTCTTGAAGGGCTGATTGTTGACGCCGAGGTCACGCTCGCGCCCGACCGCATCTCCATCAACGACCGTCAGGCGACGATTATGGAAGTCGTAAAATCAACCGAAGATATTAAAGGCCGCACCCGCATCTGGCATACGACAAGCGAGAAAAGCTGCGGCGTTACATTTGATTATGGGCGCACCTATGAAATCGCGGTGCGCACTACTGAAGACGGAGAGTTTGAAACCGATCAATGTCTGATGCGGCAGGCTGGCGATTAATAGTGCACAATAATTCGCGCGCTTGATGCGGCCGCAGGAATGACGATGGTCTCCGTCAGCGTCACGCCGCAGCGCAGCGTCGCCAGATCGCGG